>JACDBX010000183.1 GCA_013694695.1 Gemmatimonadales bacterium
GCACGGCCCGCGACCCCGTCGTGAGCGATCGCCCGAGGCTGGCACGGGCGCCGACGACGGCGCGATCGATCGCAACAAAGGTTCCTTCATCGCCGGAGGCGCTGCGTGGCGGCGGCGCCGCGAGCGGGTTGTCGAGGTCCCGCTGGAGGCCGTACACCGTGATCGCCCAGGCGCCGAGCGCATCATTGTTCCCGCGCGCGCCGAGGGCGAGTTGCTGCTGGGCCACGTCCTTGTCGGCGCCGCGACGAACGTTCCCGGTCGACGCACTGTCACGGCGAGTCGACAACTCGGCGATGGTGAGCGCACCCGGGTTCTGCGCTCTGGGATCGTCCGCCGCTGCGACGCGCAGGGTGATCGTCGTTGCGGACGAGGCCGCCCAGTCGAGTGCAAGTGATGCGCGGCGCTGCTCGGCGGCAGAATGCTGACGAAAGCCGTCGGTCCGGAACCGCGACACGGCGAGCGTTCCGCCCAGTGCACCCCATCGCGACGCTCCCATCCCCTGGACTCGTTGCAAACCGAAGGTGGCTTGCTCGACGGCGGCGGAAACAGCATGTCCCCGGGTGGGCGCCGAGCGGGTGGTGAAGGCGATCACGCCGCCGGCCGCGTTCCCCTCCAATGCGGATGCAGCGCCTCGCAGCACCTCGATCCGCTCCACCGTCGCGAGGTCGAGGTTGGTGAGCTGGCTCTGGCCGTCAGGAAGCGTCTGCGGGACGCCATCGATGATGATCTTGATGCCGCGCACGCCGAAGTTCGCCCTGGCACCCGCGCCCCGAATGGACAGGCGCTGGTCGAGCGAATAGTTCCAGCGATTGGCGGTCACGACACCTGGCACGAACGCCAACGCCTCGTCGAGCCCGGTAGCGACGCGCCCACGCATGATGGCCGCACCCGACACGACACTCACCGAGGCGCCGAGGGTCGCCAGCGAGTCGGAGCCGCGCGTCACGTTCACGGTGAGTTCGGGGAGCACCTGCGGGTCGCCGGCGCTCTGTCCCGCCAGTGCGGGGGCACCAGCGGCCAGCCCCAACCCGAGCATCACGGGCATTTTCATGCGCGGAAGGTGCCGGGGCTCCTGATCGTGGGCAACATCGCGGCTTGTTTACAGTTGTCGGCAGGACCTAGGTTTGGACCGATGACATGGCTTCCCGACACCACCCAGCCCCCGTTTGCGGGCGCCCCCGTGGCGACATTCGTCGCCGCGCCCACCGATGGGGTGATGCCCGATCGGTTCTTCTCGACCTCGAACCTGCCCACGTATGTCCGGTTGGAGGAGGAGTGGGTCGCGCCATCCCGCCCCCGCATGGATTGCGTGCTGGTACGCGAGGGGCCGGGCGTTGTCACCATCGAGCCGCGGCGGGTGTCGCGCGGCATGCTTGTGCTCGTCGGGCTTGACGAGCATGGTCGCGACGGCGTGGTGGTCCACACCGAGGGATTTCTCGGCGGTGCCCACGGCGCGAACGAGTTCCGGTTCATGGGAACCGAGGTGTCGCGCGAGCGGCCGGTGAATTACGAGGACCTGGCGAGACGGGTCGTCGAGGAACGCGACGGCGGATACCTGGTGTGGGTTGCCGGACCGGCGCTGGTGCATTCTCGCGCCCGCGCGGACTTCGAATGGTTCATCCGGAACGGTTTCGTGCATGCCGTGCTCGCGGGCAACGCGGTGGCCGTCCACGACATCGAGGCCGCGATCTTCGGCACCACCCTAGGTATGGACAACCTGGGTCGCCCCACCGACGGCGGGCACGGCACCCACATGCGTGCGATCAACGCCGTGCGCGCGGCAGGTTCCATCGCAGCGGCCGTCGGTTCCGGCCTGGTGACCTCGGGGATCATGCACGCGCTGGTCACCGGTGACGTGCCCTTCGTGCTGGCGGGATCGATTCGGGACGACGGTCCGTTGCCGGAAGTTGTTACCGACGCGCTGGCGGCGCAGGACGCGATGCGCGAGCACACCGTGCGCGCCACGGGTGCGGTCTTTGTGGCCACCGCGCTGCACGCGATCGCCGTTGGAAACATGCTGCCCGCGTTCCACACCCGCACGGCGGACGGACGCCCCGCGCCCCTGATGACGATCTGCGTCGACCAGACCGAGTTCGTCGTCAACAAGCTGAAGGATCGCGGGACTCATCAGGCCTTTGGCGTCGTCACCAACGCCCAGGACTTCATGCACGTGCTCCGATTCTATGTCGAACAATGTTCGAAGTGACCGCGCCGGAGCCCGGCGAGGGGCCCAACTGGCAACGGTTGGCTGTCTGGCTTTGCACCCAGGTACCGGCTTCGGAGATCGATGCAGTCTGGGTGTTCCGGGTGCTGCGGCGCGACCAGCGCGAGTTCGGCACTGCCGTCGTCAGCCGCGTCGAGGGAGACCGGCGCCGCATCTATACCGCGCGCTATGCGGCGATCGTGAAGGGGAAGCAACGCGGCGGGTTCGAGACGGGGCTGGAGGAGGTCGGCAGTGGTCCGCTCGAGGCGCTGCACGCGCTGCTGGAGCTGGTCCCGGTGCGCGCCGATGACGAGGAGCCGCCCATGCCGGTCGAGGTTCGTCTCTGGTTTCCGGAGGAGCTCGACCACCAACTGCAACTCGAGCCGCTCGAATCCTCAAGTGACGCGTTGGATGACGGGAGTATCACCGCCGACAGCGGGGAGGCGGTCGCTGGCCAATCGCATTGACGCCGCCACGACCCGGCAGCTGCTCGATCGCTTTCGAGATTGGCTTCGTGAACGGCACCTGCCGATCACTCGGCAACGCGACCTGGTGGCCCAGGCAGTGTTCGCCACCAGTGGCCACCTGTCGGTTGATGCGATCCACCGGCGGCTCCGCGGCCTCGGACACAAGGTCGGTACCGCCACGATCTATCGGTCGCTTGACGTGCTGGTGCAGGCGGGACTCGTGCGCGCGCACGACTTCGGCGAGGGATACCGGCGGTACGAGCCGATGTTCTCCGCCGGACAGCATGGCCACCTCATATGTGGCCGTTGCGGGACGGTCACCGAGTTCTCCACCGACCGCATGGAGCGCGCGCTCGCGCTTATCGCCGACGAGCACGAGTTTCATCACCAGCGGCACCGGGTCGAGTTGCACGGCCTGTGTCGCGCCTGCCGCGAGGCCGACATCGGGGCGATCGTGAGGGCCGGGCGCACCCGATGACGGACGGTGTGGCGCTCGGACCGGCCGTCGCGTTCGCCGCTGGCCTGCTCTCGTTCCTCTCACCGTGCGTGCTGCCGCTGGTGCCCAGCTATCTCGGTTTCCTTACCGGGATGACGCTGGACGAAATGGGAGACCGCCGACGCTGGGCAGTGTTCCATGCCTTCCTCTTCGTGATCGGGTTCTCGGCGGTGTTCATCGCACTCGGTGCAGGGGCGACCGCACTCGGCGCAAGCCTGGCCTATCACCGGGTCTGGCTGGCGCGGGTCGGCGGTGTCCTCCTCATCGTTTTCGGACTCTACACAATGGGCGTGATCCGGATCGGCGTCTTCGACCGGGAGCAGCGGTTGCACCTCGATCGAAAGCCCATGGGCATGCTCGGCTCGGTGCTGGTGGGGATGACGTTCGCGGCTGGATGGACGCCCTGTCTCGGTCCGGTGCTCGGAGGGATTCTTGCCCTCGGTACCCAGGCCCAGTCGGTCGGGCAGGGGATGGCGTTGCTGGGCGCGTATTCTGCCGGCCTCGCCGTTCCATTCATGGCCGCGGCGGTCGGGGTCGATCAGTTCCGGACCGCATTTCACCGTTTCAGGCGGTGGATGCCCTGGGTCCAGCGGGTCAGTGGGGCGCTGCTGCTCGTCGCTGGCGTACTGATGGTCACCGGCGAGTTCACCCGCCTTGCGGCGGCGCTTCAGGCGATGACACCTGCCTGGCTTCTGCGGCAGGTATGAACGCCGGTCCGGCGGGGCACTCGGGTCCGGGGAACGAACTGGTCAAACCGCCGTTTCATGATGCTACCTGATTGTGCCTTACGGCAGTCGGGCGGCGTCTCCTGATGTGACGACACAACCCGCCCGCACCTCATCCATTGGTGCAGCGGGCGTGTTGGCGGTGAACCCTTACGACGGAGCGAAGGATGATGGCACGAAACAGGACGATCGCTGCATGCTTGCTGCTGGTGGGTACAGTGGCGTGCGGAGACCGTCGCAACGATGACCTTGCAGCCGACAGTCTCGCGCCGGCGGACAGTCTCGTTCCCATTGCCGACGCCTCTCCGCTGACCGACTCCACCCGGCTGATGCCGCCGGCGGAAACCGTGTACGTCGCGCCGCCGATCACCCGACCGGCACCTGCCCGTGCGGCACCGCGCCGGTCGCCGGCCACGTCCCCCTCGCCGTCGCCGTCGCCTGCCCCGGCGCCTGCGCCGAGTCGCGGCCTTACGGTTGACGCAGGGACGAGCATCGCCACCACCGCGATGCAGGAGATCTCGTCAGACGACCACAAGGTTGGCGACATCGTCAACGTGCGCGTGTCGAACGACGTGCTTGGTGCCAATGGTCGCGTGGCGATCCCGGCAGGTTCGGTGATCTCGTTGTCAATCGTCGCGATTGCCGACGCCGAGAACCGGGGTGAGCGCGGCACCCTGGTGATGTCGGCGAGGAATGTGTCGATCAACGGTTCGACCTACTCGCTGAATGCGCGCGCGTCGGACTACACGTACAAGATGTCGGCCGGGAAGATTGGCGCCGAGCAGGTCGCAACGACGGGCGCCGGTGCAGTGGCTGGTGCGGTCATCGGTCGCGTGATCGGTGGCAAGACGGGCACCGCTGTCGGTGCGGTGGGTGGCGCGGCGGCCGGTGCAGCCGTGGCGGCCAAGAAGGCCGACCGCCATATCGTGGTCGAAGCCGGCAACTCGGTCACGCTGACGCTGCGCGAGGATTTCAGCCGGAGCTGAGCAATGCGCTGGTGCTGAATCGGGGGGCGGGAGCGCGCGATGCGATCCCGCCCCCCGTGGCGTTGCGGTCAGTACCCCGCGCCGCCGCCGCCAAGCCGCGGGTCGCTCACCCCCTGCCAACCCCCCGGGATCCGCGCGATCGCCTCGACGTCACCCATGCTTCCCGTCGTCCGGAACTGGTGGCCCATCGCCTGCAGCCAGGCGAGCGCAATCGCATTGAAGCCATTGGGCGACTCGATCCGGATGACGTCGGGAAGCGCCTGGTGATGCATCCTCGGCGCTGCGATCGCGTCGGGGAGGGTCATGCCGTGATCAATCACGTTGCTGATCACGTGGTAGACCTGGGTGATGATCGTTGGTCCGCCCGGCGTGCCGACCACGAGGGCGAGCCGCCCGCGGGGATCGACGACGATCGACGGCGTCATCGCGGACAGCATGCGCTTTCCCGGTTCGATCGCGTTCACCTCGCCCTGCACCAGCCCGTACATGTTCGGCTTCCCGGGTGCGGTTGCGAAGTCGTCCATTTCGTCGTTGAGGAGGAATCCCGCACCGGAGACGGTAACGTGCGAGCCATAGGAATTGTTGAGGGTGGTGGTCGTCGAGACGGCGTTGCCGGCGCGATCCACGACCGAGTAGTGCGTGGTGCTGTTCCCCTCCCGCAGTGACGCGTCGAATTCGGGGGTGGGAGTGGCCCGTGCCAGGTCGATGGTGCCGCGCTGCTTGGCGGCGTGCTCCTTGGAGAGCAGGCGCTCCATCGGCAGCTTCTCGAAGTCAGGGTCGCCCAGGAACCGGTTCCGGTCGGTGAACGAGCGTCGCATCGCCTCGGCCTCGCGGTGGATCAGGGCAAGTGACCCGAACGGCGGCATCGGCGTGTAACCCTCCATGATGTTGAGGATCATCGCGAGCGTGGTGCCGCCCGAGGACGCGGGAGCCATCGAAAACACCGTCCAGCCACGGTACGGGATCGTGATCGGCTCGCGCCACTTCGCCACATACCCGCGCAGGTCGGCGTGCGTGATGATGCCGTTTCCGCGCCCCATCTCCGCCACGATCGAGTCGGCAACCCAGCCGCGGTAGAAGCCGTCCCGGCCACGGTCGCGGATCGCCGTCAGGGTGCGCGCGAGGTCAGGCTGGCGCCATCGGGTCCCGGGCGCGGGCGCCCTGCCGTCTACCAGGAACTGCCGCGCCGACGCTGGATACTTCGCGAGGCGATCGACGTGCCCGCGAATGGAGCGCGATCGGTAGTCATCGATCACGAATCCGTCGCGCGCAAGGCGGATTGCCGGATCGATGATGCGGGCCAGCGGGAGCTTGCCCAGGCGACGATGGGCCTCGAGCATTCCCGCAACCGCGCCCGGGACACCCGGCGCGAGGTGGCCGTAGACGCTGAGCTCGCTCGGTTCGCCCTTCCCGTCGAGGTACATGTCCCGGGTAGCCGCGGCGGGGGCGGTTTCCCGATAATCGATCGTGTGAAGATGCCCGTCGGCCATCCTGATGACCATGAATCCGCCGCCGCCGATGTTGCCTGCCTCAGGATGCGTGACGGCGAGCGCGAAGCCCACGGCAACAGCGGCATCGACGGCATTGCCTCCGCCCCGGAGGATGTCGCGGCCCACGGCACTCGCGATCGGGGCGCCGGACACGACCATCGCCTGCGGCGCCTCCACCACCCGGGACTTCCCGGTGTACTTCCAGTCCGGTGGGAGGATGGAGGCGTGCTGTGCAGCGAGGGGGGCGGTGATCACGGCACACGCGAGCAACCTGGTGAGCCAGGGCAGGACCAGCTTCGACATCGGAGACCTCGGAAATCGCGGGGCGGGTTCGTGCGGAGTTGCTGGATCGTTCAACCTGCCAATAACTTAAGCGGGTTCGCACCCCTCCGTCATCCTCGTCCGACAGGTGTGTGCATGAGTGAATCCCGTTCGGTCGTGCGCGCAACCGAGCGACGGAACCCGCGATCCGCCGACATCGATCTGCTCGACCCCGAAGCGCTTGTCGAACTCTTCAATGCCGAGGACGCGCTGATCCCGGCCGCGGTGTCCGCTGCACGGCGCGAGATCGCCGACGCCATAGCGCGCATCGAGCGGACCTTTCGGGCTGGAGGACGGCTTTTCTACGTCGGTGCGGGCACATCGGGACGGCTCGGCGTGCTCGATGCCTCGGAGTGCCCCCCCACTTTTGGTACAGCTCCGGATCTCGTGCAGGGGATAATTGCCGGGGGACGTGACGCCCTCGTTCGCTCCGTCGAGGGCGCGGAGGACGATCCGGCGGCCGGCGCGGCCGCGATCGTGGAGCGAGGCGCCGGCGAGCGCGACGTCGTCACGGGCATCGCGGCGAGCGGCACGACTCCATTCGTCGCCGGTGCGCTCCAGGCGGCGCGCGCCCGTGGCGCAGCGGTGATACTGGTCACCTGCGCCGAGCCCCCCACCGACATTGCCGAACTCGTCGACGTGCTGATCCAGCTCGACGTCGGCCCCGAGATCGTGACCGGCTCGACCCGGCTCAAGGCGGGCACGGCCACCAAGCTCGTGCTCAACATGCTCACCACGGGTGCGCTGATCCGCATCGGCAAGACGTACGGCAACCTCATGGTCGACCTGCAGGCCACGAATGCCAAGCTCCGCCAGCGTGGCACCCGCATGGTGGCGGATGTTGCGGGCGTGTCCGAGGATGTAGCACGTGACGCACTGGATGGCGCGTCGGGCCGGGTGCGAACCGCGATCGTCATGGCGTTCGAGGGCACGGACGCGACCGCCGCGGAGGCTCGCCTGGCGGCGGTCGACCGGCGTCTTCGTGCCATTGTTGGCCCCCCGCCGCCGCTGGTGCCCTGAAATGACTGAACCGCCGATGCTGGTCGTCGGACTCATGAGCGGTACGTCACTCGATGGCGTGGACGCTGCGCTGGTGCGGATCGGCAGCAGCACCGACGTCGAGCTGCTGCACTTTGTCCATCGGCCCCACTCCGCGGCGGAACGCGACCGGATCGCCGCGGTGCTCGAGGGCGGGGCGATGCGGGACGTGGCGCTGCTCCATTCGTCGATCAGTGAGTGGGCGTGCGAGGCCGTCGATACACTGCTCGCTGCGGCCCACGTTCGGGCCGACACCATCTCGGCGATTGCATTCCCTGGCCAGACAGCGTGGCATGAGCCACCCGTCGTGTCGCTCACGCTGGGTGAGCCCGCGATTCTCGCGGAGCGTTTTGGCGTCCGCGTGGTCCATGGATTCCGCGCCCGGGACGTGGCAGCCGGGGGGCAGGGCGCGCCGCTGGTGCCGATCGCCGATGCGCTGTGCTTCGGCGCGACGGATCATGAACGGGTGCTGCTGAACATCGGCGGCATGGCCAACGTGACATGGGTGCGGCGGCGGGGGACGCTGGACGACGTGATCGGCGCCGACACCGGACCCGGCATGGCGATCATCGACGGCGTGGCCCGCCTCGTCGACCCCGCGCTCCCACATGATGTTGACGGGCTGCTGGCTGCGCGCGGCGTGGTTGATGCGGCCGCGCTTGCCGAACTCCTCGACCATCCGTTCTTCGCCGCGCCGCCTCCCCGCAGTACGGGACGTGAACACTTCGGCCCGGCATTCGCGCGCTCGCTCCACGATCGCGTGCCCGGCGCCGATGGCGTGCGAACCGCAGTGGCGCTGACCGCGGAATCGATAGCACGGTTCTGTGCAGCGCACCTCCCCCCTGCGCCGGAGATTGTCGTGGCGGGGGGCGGGGTGCATCATCCCGTGCTGATGCACCACCTGCGGGACCTGATGGCCATGCGTGAGGTCGCGGTGCGACGCTTTGATGAGTTGTTCTTTTCTGCCGACGCGAAGGAGGCGGTGGCGTTTGCGCTCCTGGCCTGGCTCACCATTCATGGGCAGCCGGGGAACCTGCCAGGTGTGACGGGTGCGTCGGGTGTCAGGGTGCTGGGCGCGATCACCCCAGCGTGAGTGGACTCAGCGGGTCAGGACGAGTGCCAGCACCACGATGCAGAAGGCGACGGCAAATGCCGCTACCACCAGCCCGCGCGGGGTCCCGGAACGCGTCGTCGGCGGCTTGGGAACCGCCGGGAAGGCAAGGGTCGGCCCCAGCGATGGACGGTCGTCGGTGGTCAGCAATTCGTGATAGCCGGGTTCGGCATCTGCCGCATCGGGCAGGTCATCCCCGTCGAAGCGAACGGCGATGATCGTGATGTTGTCGGGCCCGCCGCGTGCGTTGGCCAGGTCAACCAGTCCCTTGCAAAGCAGTCGCAGATCTGGCTCGTCTGCGACCGCGCTTGCGATGTCATCGCGCCGGACCATCGTCGAGAGGCCGTCGGAGCAGATGATGAGCACGTCCCCCCGCTGCAATGGCTGCCAGCTCAGGTCGACGTTGACGCGAGGATCGGGGCCGAGCGCCTGAAGGATGATGTTTCTCCGCTCGCTCGCCTCCGCTTCCTCTTCGGTCAGTTCTCCCACCTCGACGAGTCGCTGGGTGAGCGACTGATCCCGGGTCAACTGGCCGGCCTCGCCACCGCGTACGAGATACCCGCGCGAGTCGCCGATCTGCGCCAGGTAGAGGCGGTCGCCCCACACGCCAGCGACGGTGGCGGTGGTCCCCATGCCGCGCACCTCGGGATGCTCCCGCGCGTAGTTGTGAATCGAGCCATTGGCCGCCTCGACCGCTTCCCGGAGGTGGAGGGTGAATCGTTCCGCTGTGACCTCCGGGTCACCAAGCCAGGTCTCCACCATGTGATGGTGAATCGCCGTGGCGGCCATCTCGCTCGCCAGCTCGCCCGCCGCCGCCCCGCCCATGCCGTCGGCGACGAGGTAGAGGGCCCCGCGTTCGGAGATGTCGTGGGCGCTGCCCTCCGACGTCCGCTGGGACTCCGTAGACGCGAGATCAGCCACGAGAAAGGTGTCCTCGTTGTGATCGCGCGTTAGGCCGGGGTCGGTCACGGCGTGATAGGACGTGCGAATATTGGGCGTGGTCGGGGTCCGGTGAGGGCACGGGGGTGCTCGCGTGTCGAGCCGCAAGATACGAACCACCCTGTGGGGCGTCAACGCGAAACGAACCACCATCTTCCGCCCTTGATCGTGCGTCGCATCCTCACCCCGACCACTGACGGTCTCCTGACCACGGAGCGCCTCGCGATGGCTACTTTGCAAGGAGTGCCCACCACCCCGTCGTTGACGCATTCCGGCCGCACGATCGCGGTCGCCACCCTGCTGCTGTTTGGTGCTGGGGCAACGGCTGGCGCCCAGTCCCGCGAACAGCGCATCAATATCGAGGCCTTCAGGGATTCGATCGGCCGGGGCCGCGACACGTCTTCGCTCAAGGCCCTCGAACGACACCTCATCGCCGTAGCCCGTGAGCAGCGGGCCGATCCGATGGTGCACCTCCGCCTCGGCTTCCTCTCGCTGCGACTCGGCGATATAGGCGGTCGCAGTCATTACGAAGAGGCGGCATCCGAATTCCAGTGGGTGGTAGATCTTCAGCCGCGGTGGCCCTACGGCTGGTTCGGGCTCGGCCTCGCCGAGTTCGGTGTCGGCGATGCCGACATGCCCCTGGTGCAGGGACTCCGGACGATGCTCGGCAAGGACGCGCTGACCCGTGCCGCGAACGCGTTCGCGCGGAGTGCAGAAGTCGACCCGGAGTTTGTTGACGGCCTGGTGGAACTCGCCAACACCGCGTTGCAGCAGCGCATCAACAGCCGCGCCGATGTCGCGCTCGCCGCCCTCCGACGCGCCGCCGGCACACCCGCCGCGGGTCATCCCGCCGTGATGCTGGCCAGGGGCCAGGTAGAACGTGCCGTCGGTTCTCTCGACTCGGCCCGGGTGGCCCTCGACGCCCTCCTGCGGATCCAACCCGGCAACGCCCGCGCTCTCCGTGAAATGGCCCTGGTGAGGTTCGCGAAAGGTCGCCTCGATGGTGGTGATCCGTGGTACCGCGGCGTGGCGATTGCCGATGCCGGCGCGATGGCCGAATATCTCACGGACATCGGCCCGGTCCTGCCCGACAGCGCGTTCCGGCTGCTGGACGTTGCGAGCCTGGCGGAACGCGTCTCGATCCTCCGTCGCTTCTGGACGATGCGGGACAATGACGAGCTCCACCGCCCGGGCGAGCGGCTGCGCGAGCACTACCGTCGACTGGATCACGCGCGTCGGAACTTCCGGCTCGTGACGCCCAACAGGCAGTTTGACATCGCGGAGCGCTATCGCTCGAGGCAGACGGAATTCGATGATCGCGGCATCATCTACATCCGTCACGGCACGCCCGATGATCGCGCGGCGTACAACATCCCCGGCGTCGAGCCCAACGAGACCTGGCGCTACCAGCGCGACGGCGACGATCTCGTCTTTCACTTCGTCGCCCGGCAGGACGTGCAGGACTTCCGGCTGGTGGAGAGCGTGTTCGACGTGCTCGGGTTCGCGGCGACCGTCGCGCTGCGGGGCGGCAGTGACAGCCTGCTCCAGTCCGATCTCGTCAACGGATTGCTTCGCTCACGCGAAGGCATCGACCCCGTCTACTCGCGCCTGCTCGGCGCGGGGCGGGGTGGCAGCGCACAGCTCCAGACGGCGGAGCGCACGCTTGGTCGCCTGAGCATCGTCGAGGGAACGTCGTCCGACAGCTGGCGGCCGCGTTTCGCAGAGTCACTGCCAGCGCGGATCGAGACTGTTGCGGTCGGCCAGGACGCCACCGGGCCCTCATTGCAACTCGCATTTGCGGTGCCCGGCAGTGCGCTCAGCGGGAAGCCGTCCTCAGCCGGCTTTGTCTACCCGATCCGGATGCGGGCGGTGGTCATGGACGCCCAGGGTCGAATGGTGGCATCAATCGACACCACCCGTGCCTTCGTCACCAGCATTGAGGTACCCGCGCGCGAGCATCTCCTCGGCCACGCCGCCCTTCGGGTGCCACCCGGCGACCTCACAGTTCGCGTCGCGCTCGAAACCGATGATGCCGGCATGGTGACCTCGAGGGATACGGTGCACGTCGCCGGCGGAGGGCAGGGAATAGGCCTGAGCGATCTCGCCATCGGATCGAGGACCGTCCAGCTTCCGTGGGTCAGTGCGTCGGGCGACACAGCCTGGGCCAACCCGCTGGCGACATTCCCGACGACGTTGCCGCTGCAGCTCTATTTCGAGGTTACCGGGCTCGCCCGGGCCACGCCGTATCGCATCGACATCACCATGGCGCGACCACGCAGCGGATCGGTATTCAGGCGGATATTCGGCGGCAACGGCGCAGCGATCAGGGTCGGATTCGAGGGGACGCACCCGGGCGGCATCGCAGCCGTCGCGCGAACAATCAGCCTCGCCGAGATCAAGCCGGGCGATTACGTCCTTGAGGTGACCGTGACCGATCAGGCGGGTAACACCGCAACCCGGCGTCGAAACGTGAGTGTGGTCCGGTGATTTCTGTCCGACGGGTCCTGCCCGCGATCATAGTCGTTGCGTTCGGGGCCGCCGGCGCGTCCGCGCAGGAACTGCCGGGCTCCGCCCTGCGTGATTCGCTGCGCGGCATTTCGGCCATGCCCGTGCTACTCGCCCTCGAGAAGTCGGCGATCGACACTGCCCGTGCCGCTCGCGACCGCGCTGGCCCCGCTCTGCGGGTGGCGTTCGTCCGCCTCCGCCTGGCTGAGGTGCGTGGTACCGGCATGGACTACGACCGGGCTGTGGGAGATTTCGCGCAAGTGGCGGCGACGCACCCCGATGTTGCCGAAGCGTGGTTCGGCAACGGCCTGGCGCTCCTCGGGTACGGGAGCACCGTCACCGGCGTGTCCGCAGTGGTAAGCGACATCCTTGTTCGGAGCCCCGCGGAGCGTGCCGGCGACGCATTTGCCCGTGCCGTGATCGCTGACCGCACGCCCAACTTGCTGCGGGAGATCGTGGCGCTTGCGGTCCGCAATCGCTCACGAGGAACCCTCGTCGCCGCGCTCGCAGCGGCGCGGGCCGGCGTGGTCCTGCAGACCGAGCGCCGGTGGCCGTGGCTCATCGAACGGGCGCGAATCGAACGCGCGGCCGGCTCCCTCGACAGCGCCATCATCGCGATCGACCAGGCGAGACGGTTGTCGGATGATCCCATGATCCAACTGGAATATGCCACCACCCACCTGATGGCCGGACACCTCAGTGGTGTGGCACCGTGGTATGGCGGACTGGGACAGGCTGAGGGGCAAGTGCTCGCGCAGTATCGACGCGATCTCGTACTGCTCCTTCCCACGGAGATCATGCGCCGCCTCGACACCGTACCAGCGGCAGAGCGTGTGGCGATGATGCGTGATTTCTGGGCTGCGCAGGACCTCAGTGGATTCTCAGCCGGCGGCGAGCGCCTGCGCGACCACTACCGACGCCTGCACGAAGCCCGACAGGATTTCGCACTGCCGGAAGGCACGGCCGTGGGAGACCG
The DNA here is from genome assembly GCA_013694695.1 of Gemmatimonadales bacterium. Lineage (GTDB taxonomy): Bacteria > Gemmatimonadota > Gemmatimonadetes > Gemmatimonadales > GWC2-71-9 > Palsa-1233. Next base: position 13,258 of record JACDBX010000183.1, read on the forward strand.
ATTCCCCGATGCCATGGACGATCGAGGCAGGACCTATGTCAAGCATGGGCGGCCGGACCAGCGGGCCGGCCTCGATGAGGTGATCGGGCTGCCTCCGAGCGAGTCGTGGCTGTACGCACGCGACAACGAACCCGATCTGCTCTTCCACTTCCTGGCTGCCGGGCAGGGCGCACCGCTGATGGAGGTCGAGAGTGTGCTCGACATCCTCGCGGCGAGCAATCAGGCCCGCTGGTTTGGTGGACGGCAGGACGCCGCCGGCATCGATACCGCCCGAACCCCCGTCAACACCTACGGCGGTGAGCTGACGGCGATTGTCGCGCAGCATGTGCTGCTCTCTCGCTGGAATGTGAGCGACATCTACCGTCAGATGCTGGCGCGCGGAAAGGGTGGCGCCGAGGCGATGCAGGCGACGGAGCGCGATGTCGGCCGTGCGAGCCTGGCGGCTCCGCCCACGTGGACATTCCGGTATGAACTCCCGCTCGACGCACGGATCAGCATCCTCGCCCTTGGTCCGGATAACCGGGGGCCGAATGTGCAGCTTGCATATGCGATTGCCGGGCGGAGCCTGTCGCCGGTCATCACCAGTCGTGGGTTTGCCTACGAGGTTCGCCTGCGTGCAACGGTTCGCGACGGTAGCGGTACCGAAGTGGCGCGCGTTGACACGGTCAGGGTTTTCGTGACCAGTTCCGCCATCGCGCCCGCTGCGCACCTGCTCGGTCGCATCAGCATTCCCGTCGGCGCTGGGGAGCGCATGGTGCGCGTCGCCCTGGAGCATGATGGTCGCGGCACCATCATCGCGCGCGATGTGGAGGTTCCCGCTGCGTTCATGTCTGCTCCCGGCATGTCCGACATCGCGCTGGGAGCGCGCGGTGTCCGACTCGCGGTGCCGACGATCGGCGGTGACAGCGCCTGGATCAATCCGCTCCGCCGATTCCGCATCGGCGAACCGCTCCTGCTGGCGTTCGAACTCTCCGGCGCTCCCCCCGGGGCGGCTTTCCGCATCGACCTCAGGGTGGTGCGCCAGGCAGGCGGTGGGACGCTCGGACTCGGTTCGCGCGCGATGCTCACGCTCGGCTTCGATCAGGTGCATCGCGGTGGCGTGGACCTGATCCAGCGGGAGATCGACCTCAGCCGCCTGCGTCCCGGCGACTACGCGCTTGAGGTGACGACGACCATGCCATCGGGCCAGCGCCTGTCGCGCCGCCAGGAATTCACGCTCGTCAAGTGATCAGCGTATCGCGGTTGATGGCGATCGCGTGCAGCGTCGCGCTGGTGGTGGTGCCCGGGGTGGGTGCACAGTCACCGGCTCAGCGCATGGAGCTCACGCGGCTACGCGATTCGCTCGAACGCATTGGCGATGTCGCCGCGCTTCGGGGGTCCGAGACCGCGCTCATCGACGTCGCGCGAACGGACCGCGACAACGCAATGCTTCACCTTCGCCTCGGCTTGCTGGCGCTGCGGCTGCACGCGATCGATACAATTCCCCACGTCGATGCTGCGATCAGCGAATTCGAATGGGCGGTGTCGTTGCAGCCAGATTGGCCGTGGGCGTGGTTCGGGCTCGGGCTTGCCGAGGCGGAGGTGCACGACCGTTCAACCAGCGCGGTTGGCGGGCTCTGGTACATGCTGGGCCTCGACCGCGAGTCGCGGTCGGGAGCTGCTTTCGCCCGCGCACTCCGGGCCGACCCCACGTTCGTCGACGGCATCCTCGCATTCGCCCGAACTGCGCAGGCGCAGCGCATCGAGGCGCCAACCGCGCCCGCGCTCGAGGCGCTCCGGGCAGCGACCGCGACCGCCGTGGGATGGCATCCGGAGCTCCTGATCGAGCGCGGCCGGCTGGAGCGCCTCGCGGGAAGCGCCGACTCTGCCGTGCGGATGTTCACCCTCGCTTCGCTCGTCGGCAGGAGAGTCGATCTCGCGCTGATCGAGCTCGCCCGCACGCTTCCGCTCGTGCCAATCGACAGCGGCGTGCGTCGGCGTCGCTGGCTGCCGGCGGCGACACCCTATTACGCTGCGGCCGCGAGCGCCGATCCCGAGATCGTCGCGATGTATCGCCGCGATCTCGAGCCGATTGTCCCCGACTCATCGCTGCGCCGGTTCGATGCGCTCACCGACACCGCCCGGGTGCGATGGCTGCGCGATTTCTGGCATCGGCGCGCGGCACTTGACCTCCGCGCCGCCGACGACCGACTCGCCGAGCATTTCCGCAGGTGGGCGGTTGCGCGAAGGGAGTTTCGCCTTCCGCCGTTCCGGCGCCGGTATCGTTTCGGCACCGAACTCTTCCGCAGTGGTGATCTCGAGCTCGACGACCGCGGCGTGATCTGGCTGCGCCACGGCGAGCCGTCGTTGCGAATCGAGTGGCCCGCGTCGCGGCATCGCGACCGGAGCATCAACGGCCAGCCATTGCCGCCCAATCACGGGAACGAGAGCTGGCGATACGATCGGCCCGACGGGGCGCTCGTCCTGCACTTCGTGGCGGAAACCGACCCCCAGGACTTCAGGGTGGTCGAGACGCCGGCACTCCTGGATGTGCCGGCCGACGTGATCGCGCTCCGCGCCGATGAACTGCCCGGGGTTGCACGCCTGCTCCGCATCAACGAGGAGTCGGCGTCGTGGACCTGGGTCAGCGAGGAGGTCCGCCTGCTCGGCCGCCGTAGCATGGCCGTGGCTACCGGCAGCGATTCATGGGAGCGCCGGTATGCCACGCGCCTCGGCGGGCGGGTGCAGTGGTTCGCCGTGGGCATCCGTGGCGCACGGCCCCTGGTGCACATCGTGTATGCCGTCGACGCCGACGCGCTGCGCGCCACGTTCGGCAGCGCGACGACGATTCCCCTCCACGTGCGGGCTGCGGCGTTCGACTCCACCGGCCGAATGCTCGGCACGCTGGACACGGTGCAGGTCGTGCCGATCCCGGTGGCGGGCGTGCGACGGATCGCAATGCGGGCCGAGCTGCCCGTGCAGCCTGGCACCGTGCGGGTTCGCCTGGGGGTGGAAGCGAGCCCCGACCTCGGTGTCGTATACCCCGTCGACTCCTTGGTCGTTCCCGGGATCGGCGGAGACTCGCTGGTGCTCTCCGCGATCCTCGTCGGGCGCGCCGGTACGGCCCTGCCGTGGCCCGCAACGCCTGCGGATACCGCCTGGATTGACGCCTCCGGGGTCCATGCGCCGAATGACACATTGGTGGTATACGCCGAAACGTACGGACTGAGTCCGGGCAGGCCAGCCACGCTCCACTTGACCGTCACCCGTCAGCGGACCGGTCTGTCGCGAGTTCTCGGCGGCTCGGTCACGGCGATCGCGCTGGCCGAGCCACTGAGAGTGAGCGGGAGCACCACGGCAATCCGGCGATCTCTCGCGCTTGGCGGGCTGGCACCCGGATCCTACATCCTGGAAGTCAGGGTCGATCAAGGCTCACGGACCACGACCCGACGACGTGGGCTGGTGATTCGCTGACGTATTGTGGAAAACTTGCCGGTGTGGTTGATTTGTGATGTTATTGGCGCCTTGGCCGATGCTGCTTGACGAAACTTCCGCATTGCTCGCGCTGGGTTCGGGCCCTAGCTTGCTCTCGGTTGGTCGCAGGTCGGCGCTACGCCATGACGCTTCGCTGGTCTGGCGGCTGGCGGTCGACTGCAATGCTGGCACCGCTCGGTTTCTCACCCACTGATTCACTGTCATCGAGGCATCATGAACACGTCTCCGTCGAGGGGCACAGTCGAACTGTCGCCCAACGCGATCACCGTGCTGGAAAAGCGTTACCTGATCAAGGACGAAAAGGGAAAGCCGGCTGAACGCGCCGAGGACCTTTTCTGGCGGGTCGCTAGCACGGTGGCTGCTCCCGACGCGACGTACGGTGCTTCCCAGGGTGCGGTGGACGAGCTCGCCGAGGCGTTCTATGACGTGATGGCGAAGCGGTTGTTCATGCCGAACTCCCCGACGCTCATGAATGCCGGTCGGCCGCTGGGCCAGTTGTCTGCGTGCTTCGTGCTGCCGGTCGACGACACTTTGTCGAATGGCCACAGCGGCATCTACGACACGCTCCGCGCGATGGCGCTGGTCCACCAGTCGGGCGGTGGCACCGGCTTTTCGTTCTCGCGGTTGCGCGGCCGCAACGACATCGTCCGCTCGACGATGGGGGTGGCCTCGGGACCGATCTCGTTCATGTCGCTCTACGATGCATCCACCGACGTGGTCAAGCAGGGCGGGACCCGGCGCGGCGCGAACATGGGGATCCTGCGGGTCGATCACCCCGACATCCTGGAATTCATTGCCTGCAAGGATGACACGACCAAGATCACCAACTTCAACATCTCCGTGGGCGTGACCGACGCCTTCATGGTCGCGCTCGAGAACGATGCCGAGTACGACCTGATCGATCCGCGGACGCATCACGCCACCGGCACGCTGCGTGCCCGCGAGGTCTGGCAGAAGATCGTGCACGGTGCGTGGAAGACCGGCGAACCGGGTGTGTTCTTCATCGATCGCGCCAACCACTTCAATCCGGTTCCGCACCTTGGCGCCTACGAGGCGACCAATCCCTGCGGCGAGCAGCCGCTCCTGGCCTACGACGTCTGCAACCTCGGCTCGATCAATCTCGGCGCGTTCGTCGTCGACGGCGCGGTCGACTACCCTCGCCTGCGACGGGTGGTGCACCTCACGACGCACTTCCTCGAGAACGTGATCGACGCGAACTGCTATCCGCTCGCCGAGATCACCGACCTGGCACAGCGCATCCGCCGGATCGGGCTGGGCGTCATGGGGCTCGCCGACCTCTTCATCCGCCTCGGCATCCCATACGATTCCGCGGAGGCGGTCGAGATGGGCCGGAGCCTGCAGCAGTTCGTCGATGACGAGGCAAAAGTCGAATCAGAGCGCCTGGCCACGATCCGTGGTGTCTTCCCGGAATGGGAGCGCAGTATCTGGGGTCCCGACGCCACCTGCGCCCGCGATGCATCCGGCGAGCGGATCCGCCCGATGCGCAAGCTGCGCAACTGCAACGTCACGACGGTCGCGCCCACCGGCACGATTTCGATCATCGCGAGCTGCTCCTCGGGGATCGAGCCGCTGTTCGCCGTTGCGTTCATGCGCAACCAGGCTGGCGTGCTCATGCCCGACGTCAATGACGACTTCGTGGCGATTGCTCGCAGCGAGGGCTGGCACTCGGATGAGTTGATGCGACGGATCGCGGCGGAAGGGCACATCCACTTCCCCGAGGTTCCGGCGCAGTGGCAGCGAGTGTTCGTGACCGCGAACCACATCGCGCCCGAATGGCACATCCGGATGCAGGCGGCGTTCCAGGAACACAACGACTCCGCCATCTCCAAGACGTGCAACTTTGCGCACGACGCCACCGAGGCGTATGTCGAGGAGATCTATCGCATGGCGTATCAGCTCGGTTGCAAGGGCGTCACGGTGTACCGGGATGGCTCCCGCGACATGCAGGTGCTCTCGACCGGCTCGGTCGCGAAGAAGGTGCATGAGCAGGCCACCACCAGCGGCAAGTCGGAGGCACGCGCCGATCTCGCGGTCGACAGTCCCGAGGCGGCCCGCGAGGCGACGGCAGACAGTGTCTCGGAACTGGTCGAGGCGCGCGCCGAGATCGCGCGGCTGCACCAGATGGTGCATGAACTGGAGAGCGAGAACCTGCAGCGTCGCCAGAAGCGTTCACGGCCCGATTTGCTCCGCGGCACCACCAGACGGATCCAGTCGCCGCTCGGCGACCTCTATGTCACCATTACCGAGGACGACAAGGGACAGCCGTTCGAAGTGTTCATGTCGCTCGGCAAGGCAGGCGGTCCACTGATGGCCGACGTCGAGGCGATCGGCCGGCTGATCTCGCTCGCCTTGCGCTCCGGCATCCCGGCGAAGGCGATCTACCGGCAGCTTCGCGGCATCTCATCGGATCGCGCCACCGGCTTGGGCCCGCACAAGGTCCTGTCAGTCCCCGATGCCGTCGGTATCGCGCTGGAGAAATACATCCTCGAGAAGCAGGGTGTGCAGCAGGAATTGCTGAACACCGGCGAGTTCCCGGTCGGCTCGCCGACCCCGCCGGCGCCGGTCACCGTGGTGCATGACAACACCCAGCTGCTGCTCGGTGGTGGACACGAGGCCCTCCCCGGTGCCTGTCCCGACTGCGGGTCACAACTTGAGATGGCTGAGGGGTGCATGAAGTGTCATGTCTGCGGCTTCTCCGAGTGCGGGTGATCCGCGGGAGTTGCCGCTGAGCCAGGCTGGGTAGCAGCACATCCTGACGGGCCGCTCCGGCGGCCCGTTGCGTTGACGGATGTTGCAGTGGACCTGCCACGGCGCCTTGGCAGGGACGCGCCCGCCCCCCCCGCACTTCATCGCCCGGATTTGCTATGTTCCGGCGAGATGATGCCCACCGTGCCCCTCGTCGCTGATCGATTTCGTCGGCATGTCCGTGCCGCCGCGATCATCGTGGCCGTGATTGCCGTCGGGACGCTGGTCAGCCACATCGTCGAAGCTGCCGGTCCGCTTCGGTTCGTGGCTGACTATCCCGTGATCCACGCGAACAAGTCGGTTGCATTGCTGGCCGCATCGATCGCGCTGTTTTGCGTGCTCACGGGTCGACGTGCGATTGGCGCGGCTGGTGCCGTCATCGCCGTGCTCGTGGGTGGTGCCACCGTGCTGCAGTACCTGACCGACATCGATTTCGGGATCGATCGTCTCCTGATGGAGCCGTACGCCGCCGACGAGGCCGCCGCCTATCCCGGTCGGATGTCCGCGGCGAGCGCCCTCTCGATGCTGATGATCGGCACGGCGATGCTGGAGCTCACGGTGCGTCGCCCTCGCGCCGGGGCCAGGCAGGTGGCCGGCATCCTCGGGGGGATGGCAGCAACCCTCGCGCTTGCGGTGCTCTTCTCGTACGCCACCGATGTTCTCGGCGCATTGCGGTTCGGGTACGTCACCGCGATGTCGATTCCCGGCGCGATCTGCTCTGCGCTGCTGGGGGGTGCGCTCGTTCTCGTGGGGTGGAACCGCACCTCCGGACTTTCGGTGTTCCCGAAATGGGTGCCAGTCGCCGCTGGCGCGTCGGTGCTGGTCGCGACCTTCATGATGTCAGGCTCGCTCGCGATCGCCGAACGAGTGAGAGCGGTCGTGCAGGTGAAGGAACAGGCCGTCGCAGTGCACGACCAGGTGACGGACCAGATTGCCGCAGCACTCCGTCCTGTCCGGCAGCTCGGCGCGCTGGGTAACGGCGATGCAGGTGTGCTGGCGGTTGAGTGGGCGCAGGCGGCCAACAGTGCGATCACCACTACGCCCGGGCTGCTGGCGGTTGAGTTGGTGACGGAGAGCTTCGAGCCAGTCATCAGGTCTGGCGGTGGGTACTGGGATTCGTTCAACCCCGTCCGGCTTGCGAAGGAATTTGCCGCCTGGCCCCGACAGGAGCGAACCGAACCGGGGAGCCAGTTCGTCGCCGCAACCAGCTTTCCGCTGATGCTGCTGGTCGCCGTGCCATCATGCGGCGAACTCACCTGTCAGGGATACACCCTGGCCCTCCTCGATCCACGGAAGTTGTTGACGCCGGGCCTTCGCAAAGCCGTGCCCGGGTACGGAATCGATCTGTCGACGTCGGTGCATCCGGTGTACGTGGACGCCGATCCTCCGGCGCGCGCCGACCTGACTGCACGGGCTGACACGGTGGCAGACGGCCTGCACTGGGCCGTGAGTGCCTGGCCGCAGCCGCGCACCGCGGCCACCCTGATCTCCGACCTCCCCGAGGTCGTTGCCGGGCTGGGGTTCCTCGTGGCCGCGCTGCTGGCGGCCACCCTCGAGCTCGTCCTCAATTCGGTCACTGCTGCCCGGCGCAACGAGCGCGTGCGGCTCGCGACCGCAATCGAGGGGAACACCGAGGGGATCTGGGAAATCGACCTGCCGACCGGAGACGGGCACCGAAGCCCCGGCCTCTGGCGACTGCTCGGACACGATCCAGATGATGTCAGGCCCGGGGAATCCCCCGCGAAGTGGTCTGCCCTGGTCCACGCCGACGATCGAGCCAGCGTGGACGAGGCGATCGCCAATCATGTCGCGGGGCGCACCGACGCGATTGCCGTGGAGTACCGCATCCAGGGGCGCGATGGCTGGCACTGGATCATCGATCGCGGGCGCATCGTCGAGCGCGACGAGCTCGACCGGCCATCACGCATCCTCGGCACGGTGTCCGACGTCACCGAGCGCAAGGCGGCCGATGACCGGCTCGCGACCAGCGAGCGTCGATTCCGGGCGGTATTCGACAGCGGATTCCAGTTCGAATCACTGCTCGACCTCGACTGCAACCTCCTTGAGGCGAACCACACGCTGCTGGAGTTTGCCGGGGTTGATCTCGATGCGGTGCGGGGCAGGCCGCTCTGGGACGCCCCGTGGTGGATGGAGAAGCCCGAGACACAGGAGCGACTGCGGAGCGCCTGCGACGAGGCGCGCACGGGAAAGACGGTGCAGTACCAGGACGAACTGCGGGGCGCGGGCAACCGGATCGCGTGCATCGACTTCTCGCTCAAGCCGATTCTCGACGCCGAGGGGCGGGTGGTGCAGATGCTCGCCGAGGGGCGCGACATCACCGAACGGAAGAAGGCCGAGGACTCCGTTCGGGAGATGGACGCGCTGGGCACCATGGGCCGGCTCGCGGCGAGAATCGCGCACGAGATCAACAATCCGCTCGCCGGGATCCAGAACTCATTCCTGCTGGTCAAGGATGCGATCCCGGAATCACACCCGTACTATTCATACGTCGGGGCGATCGAGCGGGAGATCGCACGGATCGCTGCCGTGACCCGCCAGCTCTACGAGACCTTCCGGCCCGAGGGCGACGGCACGGCAGATTCATCGGTCGCGGTGGTGATTTCGGACGCGGTGAACATGCTTAAACAGGTCAACCGGGCGGCACGGGTCCAGATCGAGGTCGACACCTCGCGTGCGCCGGCGGTGTTGCAAATCCCCAGCCCGCTGCTTCGCCAGGCCGTGTACAACCTGGTGCAGAATGCGGTGGACGCGTCACCGCCGAGCGGCGCCACGGTGTGGGTCACGGCATGGCGCGAAGGCGATGTCTTCTGGCTTGCGGTGCGCGACGAGGGCCCCGGCATCGCTCCCGACATGCGCGAAAGGGTCTTCGAGCCGTTCGTGACGACGAAGACAAAGATCACCACGGGCGGCATGGGGCTTGGTCTGTCGCTCGTCCGGCGGTCGGTGCAGGCCATGGGGGGCCGCATCGAGGTCGATGACGCACCCGGCGGCGGGGCGGAGTTTCGCCTGCGCCTGCCGATCACCTGAAGAGGGACCGACCGATGGCAACACGCGGGCGCATCCTGATTGCTGATGACGAACCGACCTTCCTCACCGCGACGGCCGATCTCCTTCGGCGCGAGGGGTACGAAGTCGACACCGTCCCGGATGGTGGCGCGGCCCTCGAGCAGGTGGCCCTGCATCAGTACGACCTGCTGATCAGCGACCTCGAGATGCCCGGGAACGAGGAGTTGCGCCTGGTGCGCGAGGTCGGCCAGGTGGCCGGCGGACTGCCCGTGATCATCATCACCGGCTTTCCGAGCACCCGTTCGGCAATTGCGTCGATCGAGCTGCCCGTGTCGGCGTACCTCCTCAAGCCGGTTCAGTTTCCCGACCTGCTGCAGCGGATCGAGAATGCGGTGCAGCGCTTCCGGAGTTACCGCACGATGCGCGAAGCGGAGACGCGGATGAGCAAGTGGCGGGAGGATTTCGACCAACTGTCCGCCTCACGCGCCGCGAGTGCCGGGGCGCCGCCGAGCGTCGACACCTTCCTGGCGCTGACGCTGCGGAACGTGATGGGCTCACTGTCGGACCTCGAGAACCTGGGCCACGCGCTCACCGGGAATCAGGTCGACCAGCACGCCTGCCAGTTGATCAACTGCCCGCGGGGCAGCCAGTTGCACAACGCACTGCGCGAGGTGATCGACGTGCTCGAGGAGACCAAGTCTTCGTTCAAGTCGAAGCAGTTGGCCGACCTGCGCAAGAAGCTCGAGCTGCTCGTCGATCACGTCTGAATGCCGTTTACACCATCACGGGATGTTGCCATGCGAGTCACGACCGTCACTGCCTGCTGCGTTGTCCTGCTTGCCGCGCCGCGACTGTCGGCTCAATCGCCGGCCGTCAGCCCGGCGCTCCGAGACTCGATCATGCAGCCGGTGCACGCGATCTTTGCCGCGATGAACACGCGTGACACCGCGATGATGCGCGCGGCGTTCGCACCGGGCGCATTGCTCGGCGGCGCACCGGCCGCCGGCAAGGCACCGACGTTCACCACCGTCGACGAGTTCCTGCGGGACATCGCGAGCGCCCCGGCCACGATGGTGCTCCGCGAACGGGTGTACGACGCGGAGGTTCGCGTCGACGGTGGGCTCGCGACGGCGTGGATGTTCTACACCTTCTCGATTGGCGACAAGCTATCCCACTGCGGCGTCGACGCGTTCCAGATGGTGCGCACGTCGGCCGGGTGGAAGGCGATTGCGGTGGCGGACACGCGCCGCAGCGACGGCTGCGCCGTCGCCGGCCGCCGCCTCGAAGTCGCAGCTCCCTGACCTTCTCTGCCGACCCCGGCCGCCCTTACCTTCGGGGGCTGCCACCGATGCCAACCCCAGGAGCCAAGATGTCCGACAAGCTTACTTCGATCTCCCCGGCCCGCGCCGCGCAGGAACTCGCCAAGCTCTCTGCGGCGCACAAAAACGGCGAACTGAACAAGAACGAGTACGAGCACAAGTTCGCCCGGATGGTGACCGAGCTCCGGGAGCGCCAGATCGCCGGCACCCGACCCGAGATCATGGCGGCGCTCGAACCGCTTCGCCTCGAGGGCGTGGTGACGCCGGTCGAGTGGGATCGCTTCGTGTCCCAGCTCGGCCTCGCCTGAGCGATTTGATGCAGGGACCCGTGCGGCGCACCACGCCGACCGTGATGGTCGGCACGGTTCCCGTCGGGTCAGCCCACCCGGTGGTCGTCCAGTCGATGACGAACACCGACACGGCCGACGCCGGCGCGACCATCCATCAGGTGGCCGAACTGGCCAGGGCGGGGAGTGAGATCGTCCGGGTGACGGTCAACAATGACGCCTCGGCCCAGGCGATTCCGGCGATCCTGGCCGGTCTCGCCCGGGTTGGCGTGAGCGTGCCGATCGTCGGCGATTTCCACTACAACGGCCACCAGTTGCTCACCCGCCACCCCGACTGCGCCGCGTCACTGGCGAAGTACCGGATCAATCCGGGCAACGTCGGGGGCAAGCGGCATGATGAACACTTTCGCGCCATCGTCGACGTGGCGATCGCCAATGACAAGCCGGTGCGTATCGGCGTCAACTGGGGATCGCTCGACCAGGTCCTGCTA
>JACDBX010000005.1 GCA_013694695.1 Gemmatimonadales bacterium
ACCTCGTCGACCAGCATCCGGTAGGCGCGCGCGAGGATGTCGACCTTGCGCTCGGCTGTATCAGCCTGGCCCTCCTCGTCAAACGCCATCACGACAACGGCCGCGCCGTGGCGCTGCACCACTCGCGCCTGCGCGAGGAATGATTCCTCGCCCTCCTTGAGCGAGATCGAGTTGACGATTCCCTTGCCCTGCAGGCCCTTCAGCCCGGCCTCCAGCACACTCCATCGCGACGAATCGATCATCACCGGGATCCGCGCGATCGCGGGTTCCGACGCAATCAGGCGAAGGAACCGCGTCATCGCCGCCTCGGAATCGAGCAGCCCCTCGTCGAAGTTCACGTCGAGCACCTGTGCCCCGGCGTCGACCTGTTGCCGGGCAACCTCCAGGGCGTCGTCGAAACGGTTGTCAAGGATCAGTTTTGCGAACCGTCGCGAGCCGGTCACGTTGGTGCGCTCGCCGACATTCACGAACAGCGAGTCGGGTCGGACCGTGAACGGTTCGAGTCCGCTGAGCTGGGTGTACGCCGGCAGCACCGGGTGCTCTCGCGGTCGTACCCCCGTCACCGCCGCGGCAATCGCCGCGATGTGCTCCGGCGTGGTGCCGCAGCACCCCCCGACGATGTTGACCAGGCCGTCACGCGCCCAGGCACCCAGTTCCTCCGCCATCGAGGCGGGAGAGAGGTCGTACCCGCCGAGGTCATTGGGCAACCCGGCGTTCGGGTGTGCGCTGGTCGATACCGCAGCGGTGCGCGAGAGATCCTGCACGTGCTGACGCAACAGGTCGGGGCCGAGTGCGCAGTTGAGTCCGATCGACAGCGGCTGCGCATGCGCGACCGAGATCCAGAACGCTTCCGCGGTCTGCCCGGAGAGGAGGCGACCGCTGCGATCGGTGATTGTCCCCGAGATCATGATCGGGACCCGGTAGCCGAGGTTGTCGAACACCTCTGCGATCGCGTACAGCGCGGCCTTGGCGTTGAGCGTGTCGATGATGGTCTCGACCAGCAGCAGGTCTGCTCCACCTTCCAGCAGTGAGCGGGCGGCTTCGCCGTATGCCTCGACCAGCTCGGCGAAGGTCACGTTGCGGTATGCGGGATCGTCGACCGATGGTGAGATCGACGCGGTGCGGGAGGTCGGGCCGATCACGCCCGCAACGAATCGTGGCCGGTCGGCGGACTCCACGTCGTCACACGCCGCCCGCGCCACAGCGGCCGCGGCGCGATTGATCGCTGCGGCAGCGTCCGCCGTGCCATACTCGGCCTGCGCGATCCGGGTGGCCGTGAACGAGTTGGTCTCGACGATGTCGGCGCCAGCGGCGAGGTACTCCGCATGGATCCGGCGGATCACGTCGGGACGGGTCAGGGCGAGGAGGTCGTGGTTGCCGCGGAGGTCGCGGTCGTGCGCGGCGAACTGCTCGCCGCGGTAATCGGCCTCGGTCAGCGCTTCACGCTGTAGCATCGTGCCCATGGCACCGTCCAGCACCAGGATCCGCTCGGCGAGCAAGCCGGGGAGCCGCGCCAGTCGATCGACTCGCGAGCGATTCGGGTCAGCCACCTTCACTCCTCAAAACGATGCGCCCGACAGCGCGTGACGCGCCATCGGGCGGCGTTTTAGCGGATTGTTTAACGTGGCCGCAATTCGCGGGAAATCGCCACGGTGAATCGAATGTGCCTCGAATATAGCTGATGGCCTGACCGGAGCGGTTTTCGCTACTCTCTAGTCTCCAGTCTCTTGTCTCTAGAAAAACGCCCGCATCACCAGCGTCCTGGTGAAAGACAGCAGCAGGTACGCCGCGATCGGCGAGAGGTCGAATGGTCCAAAGTTCGGGATGATCCGCTGCAACGGCTCGATCAGCCAGTCGGTGAGGGCGTGAATGATCCGCATCCCGCGGCTGTGGCGCGAGATGCCGAACCACGAGGCAACCACCCGCACGAGAATCGCGGCCATCAGCAGGCCGAACACATAGTTGACCAGGATCGGGACGATCAACGCGCCGCCCGACTCGCTGGCGTAGAGCATCGTCGCGATGAAGCCAAGCAGCCAGCGCACCAGGGCGATCAGGGCGAGTCCGGCGACCACCACGAGTCCAAGGAGCCAGAACGGCGCGTCCTGCGGATTGGCGCCGGAGCGAACGAGGCGCCGCTCCAGAGGCTGGAGGATCGGGTCGCTCCACCCGCGGACGAAGCGCGGCCACGCCCCGAACGGTTCGAGACTGCGCCGGCGCACCGCCCAGTGGGTCGCGGCGGCGATCGCTGCAAGGAGAAAGGCGCCCGCCACCAGCACGCGGACGCCGAACTGCACATAGCCGGCTACGATCGGGAAATTCAACCAATCACTCCATCACGAATTCGCGCGTGAACGCCACCTCGAAGGTGAAGGTCTTCGTCCGGCTGCGGGTCTCCATGAGGTCCGCGATCCGACGAAGGCGATCCGGAATCTCCAGGATCTTCTCCTGAGCCATGCGGCCGATCTCGTCGAGGCCGGTGATCGCGTCGATCTTCCAGTGGGCGATCTGCTCATTCACGATCTTGAGATAGTCACGCGGGCCATAGATGCCCGAGCGCCGAATCACGTCGGCGAACTCCTTGAACCCCGGGATGGTCACGCCGGGCATGTCGATCGCCGGCATGATCAGCGACGCCGAATGCAGCGCCTGGTTGGGATCGCGCTTCAGGATCTCGGTGAACACCTTGCGATAGAAGGTGAAATGACGGGCCTCCTCCATCGCAATCTTCGCCAGGATCCCGCCGAGCAGCGGCTCGTACTCGCCGATCACCCGGCCGGTGCCGGCGTGCGAAACCTGCGTCGCCCGCTCTTGCAGCGTGGTGTAGGTGAACACCCGGTAAGGATCCTTGTCCCACTCCGGCTGGAACCCGGCCTTGATGTACTCGAACTTGAGGACCTCGAAGGTGCGCTGGTCGACCACGCCGGTGTCGCGCATGTAGTCGGTCAGGACCGCGCCGTGTCGATCCTCTTCGGCTGTCCAGAGATTGTTCCAATTGGTCCAGTGTGAGTCGTCGCCGAGATGGGTCGCGAGCAGGCGATGGAAGTGTGGCAAACCTTCCTCGGTGAGGGTGTTCAGCGCGAGCGCGGCGCGGCAGGCATCAGGAACACCCTTCACCCGCTCCTGGAGCGTGATCCGGTGCGCCTCGGGATCGGTGCCCTCGGCGGGGGCCAGCAGCTCGCACGGGAACCAGAGTTCCCGCTTGCGGTCATGCTCGACCATCATGTCGTGCACGATGCCCTCGAGATCCCGCAGGACCTCGACCTTGGTTCCCATCTGCCGTTCATCTGGGGTGAGCCCCATCGCACCAGCCCTTGAATTGAGAATCGTTATCAGTCCTCGCCGACACGCGCGACAGGACTCTTTCCTAATCTAATCGGGAGGATTGGGCGCCAGCTGCCCCGCCGAATCGTCCATGTGGTACGCCAGCGGCCCGGTGGCGGTTCATGCCAGCTATCGGGTGCTGCATCGCCGGCTGATCGGGGGCCGGTTCTCACAGGCGATCGCATCGTTCATGCCTTTCGCCAAGGGCCCGCACGCGGTCGTCTGGGCCGATCGCGCCGCCTCGGCCTCATTCTCGTGCGAGGCCGTGGCGCAGTTCCGCCCCCCCTTGAACTCGACGCATACCTCGCATTCGGCCTTCTGCGCCGACAGTGTCGACCATGCCAGGAACGCGACGAATGCGAGGACGACGGCGACAGTGAGCAGCGACTTCGGGCGCATCCGCTACTTCGGCAGGCCCGGCGTTTCGGCCGCTGCCGTTCCGTCGGTGATCGGGTTGACCTGTGCCTTCCATCCACTTGCGAAAGTGAGCACCAGGCGGTCCCCGACCGAATCGACCTCGACGCTCCGAACCGACGCCTGCCGGCGCGCATAAGCTTCGGCGCTATCGGCCCCTGCCCGACCGTACTCCCGGCCAACCGCCACGGCGACAGCCTGTTCCGGGCCGTATTTCGCGAAGTCGTTGGCCGGCATCAGCCCGTCCTGCTGCGCGTTGTACTTGGTGTGGTCATAGTTGCGGCAGGCGGCCGCGGTGAGCAGCAGGGCAGCGACGGCAATCCAACGCATCTCGGTCTCCGGTGCGATGTCGGCCGTTCCCGAGGGCCGGGACGGCGGCATCAAACAATACACCGGCGCGACCGCACGGTCATCTTGTTGATGCCGCGGGGACGCCGTACCCTTCCCGCCGAACTGAATCAGGAGCACCGCATGAACGCCGTACCCAACATTCCGCTGCCAATCAACGAGCCGGTGCTGCCGTAC
This sequence comes from Gemmatimonadales bacterium, assembly GCA_013694695.1. Taxonomy (GTDB): domain Bacteria; phylum Gemmatimonadota; class Gemmatimonadetes; order Gemmatimonadales; family GWC2-71-9; genus Palsa-1233. Next base: position 4,264 of record JACDBX010000005.1, read on the forward strand.
GCGCCCGGGTCTCCCGAACGCGCCGAGCTGCACGCCGCCATCAAGGAGATGGGCGGCGAGGTCGCCGACATTCCGGTGGTCATTGATGGTCGTGAGCACCGATCGGGCACCACCTTTCGGGTCACATCGCCGCAGCGACACCAGCACCACCTTGCCGACGTGCATGCCGCGACCCCGGAGATGCTCAAGGCCGCCATGGACGGTGCCACCGCCGCGCAGCGCGACTGGGAAAACTGGTCGTTCACCGATCGCGCCGCGGTCTTCCTCCGCGCCGCCGACCTGCTCGCCGGTCCGTGGCGCCAGCGGGTCAACGCCGCCACGCTCCTGGGCCAGGGAAAAACGCCCCACCAGGCCGAAATCGACGCAGCGTGCGAGTTGATCGACTTCTTCCGCTTCAACGTGCACTTCGCCGAGCGGCTGATCCACGAGCAGCCAATCTCCTCGCCGAATGCGTGGAACCGCCTGGAGCACCGTGCGCTCGAGGGATTCATCTACGCGATCACGCCATTCAACTTCACCGCGATCGGCGGCAACCTCCCCACCGCCCCGGCGCTTATGGGCAACGCCGTACTGTGGAAGCCCGCCGCCACCGCGTCGCTGTCGAACTGGATGGTGTACCAGTTGCTCCTTGAGGCCGGGCTGCCGCCGGGAGTGATCCAGTTCGTGCCGGGAAGCGCCGCGAAGATCACCGATATCCTGCTGGATGATCCCCGCCTCGCCGGGATCCATTTCACCGGTTCAACTGGTGTCTTTCGGCAACTGTGGTCCGGGGTGGGCAACCGCCTCGAGCGCTATCGTTCCTATCCACGCATCGTGGGCGAGACCGGCGGCAAGGACTTCATCCTGGCCCATCCCAGCGCCGACGTCCCCGCGCTCGTTACCGCACTCATCCGCGGCGCGTTCGAGTATCAGGGCCAGAAGTGCTCTGCGGCGTCGCGCTGCTACATCC
>JACDBX010000023.1 GCA_013694695.1 Gemmatimonadales bacterium
CAGCCCGGCCACGCTGTCGATGGCGTAATGCATCTGGCAGTACACCACCCCGACGGCCAGCAGCGCCGTCGGCACGGCGAGAATCATCCCGAGGCGCCGTGATCCACGCCAGGCGCCAACCGTGGCCGCGACAGTCGCTGCGACGTGTGACGATGGAAAAGCCGCGCCGTAAGCGCTGCCGCGATCAAGCGTGGCATACACCAGCCGAGCTGGCCCGTTGGCGACGAACTCCCCGGTGGGGCGCACGAACTCGTAATACGGCCCAGCCACGGGAAAGAGCAGATACGTCACGTAGCACAGCAGGAAGGTGGCGATCAGCCCGTCGAGGTAGCGCTCGATTGCCTCGCCGCGCTGGCGCGCGGCGAACACCAGGATGGGCAGCGGCACGATCAGGTAATACGAGAAGTACACCGCGTGGAGCAACGTCGACCAGAAAACGCTGGGGGCATTGCGCCACCACTCGCGCGCTGGCTGACCGCCGAAGAGCATCGCCTCGAGGCGCATGATCGGCGCATCCCATACATGCACCGCACCGAACCGGTTGAGCACGTCGAGCGCCGAGTAGAGGCCGATGAGCAGCAGCACCGGGTAGTACGCGCGCAGGAATCGCCCGGTCGATGTTTCGGTGGTGTGCGTACTGAGCCACGCAAGCAGCGGCAGCGCAAGGTGGGCCACCACCACCATCCCGGCACCCGGGAAGGAGAGTCGGGTGAGCCCCACTGCCGCGACAACGACCCCATAGGCAGACAGCATCCAGTCGACCCGGCGCATCCGGGATACGCCGATCAGAGCCAGCCCTCGCTCCGGTACCACGCGGCGGTGTGCGCGAGCCCGTTGGCAGAATCGAACCGCGGCAGCCAACCAGTAGCCGCGATGAACTCACCCGGGTCGGCGGTCCACGCCTCCTGGAAGAATTCATGGGTCTTGTCGGCACGGAGGATGGTCTTGCGCCCGAGGAGTGCGGCGAGGCCGCCGGTTGCGCTCAGCGCGGTGTGCGCCAGCCAGCGCGGAATCGGGATCAGCGCCGGGTTGCGCCCGACCTGGCGCCCGATCTCGCGTACGAGTTCGGCAGTCGTCGTGACCTCCGGGTGATTCACGTAGAACGTGCGGCCATCGAGGTCATCGGTCGTGCCCGCCTGCACCAGCGCGTCGGCCAGGTCCTCGACATGCACCATCGATATCTGCATCGTGCCGTCGCCGAAGATCGGGGCGACCCCGAGCCGGGCAGCCTTGAAGATTGCGAGGAGATTGTCGCGATCCCGCGGGCCATACACCGTGGGGGGACGGACGATTACATGCGGCACCGTTCCGTCCCGCAGGACCTGCTCGGCGGCGAGCTTGCTGCGGCCGTACATCGTGACCGGCGCATCGTCGCCTCCCACGCCCCTGGGAGCGTCGCGGCGAGAGGGGCCACCAGCGGCCATCGAGCTCACCAGCACGATCCGTGCAGCGTTCCCGGCCGACTTCACCGCATCTCGGACAGTGGCCGTCCCGTCGCGGTTGGCCGCAAGAAACTCCGCTTCATCGACCGCGCCCGTCAGGGCCGCCACGTGATACACGACGGTGCAGTCCGCCGCCGCTTCGGCAAGGGCGGTCCCATCAGCGAGGTCTCCCTTGACGAGCCGCACCCCGCGCGACGCCAGCCCGGCCGCACGAGCCGGCGTTCGCACCAGTGCGGTCACGCTGTCGCCGCGCGCGAGCAACCGGTCGACCAGGTGCCCACCCACGAAGCCGGTGCTCCCCGTGACCAGCGCGTTCATGTGGGCCGGTCGAGGAGCCGGTATGTCTTGTACGCGACGAACCCGTTCTTCTTGAGCGCCTGAATCATCACCGGGTTGTCTTCCAGGACCCACCCGCCCTCACCCCAGCCGATGCCGATCTTGGCGGACTCGATCCAGATGCGATGGCACAGCGCATTGTCGAGCCCCTTGCCGCGCCAGGATGGGATGACGCCGAGGAGGAGGACCCGGGACCGGGTCAGCTTCTTCCGCTTGAGCATCCAGAGCAGCTTGAGCGCCCCCGGGAGGATTCTCCCGTCGCGATTCGTGCGGAGGGCCTCGTTCAGGTCGGGAATGCTCATCCCGAATCCTATCAACGCGCCGTCTTTTTCGGCGAAGCTGACCATGCCCGGCACGATGACCGGACGAAAATCGGCGGCGAGCTTGTCGATCTCGGCGTCGGTCATCGGCACGAAGCCCCAGTTCTTCACCCAGCACGCATTGTACAGCTGCTTGATCCGCTCGACCTCCGCGGCGAAGTCGTGCATGTCGAGCGTCCGGATCGTGATCCCGTACCGGTCGAGCAGGAGGTTCACTGCACGGGTGGTGCGCGGCGGCGCCTCCACCGGTCCGTCCGGCGAACCGCCTTCGAGTGCGATCAGGTCCTTCGCCTTCGTGAAACCGGCGGTCTCAAGCAGGGTCAGGTAGTACGGCGGGTTGTGCGGCATCATGAAGGTGTTCGGCGTGTCGAAACCGCTGATCAGGACGCCGGACTCGTCGTTGGTGGAAAACGAGACCGGTCCCCGCAGCACGTCGAGACCCCGTTCTCGCGCCCACGAAGACGCTTGGTCGAGCAGCGCCGCCGCCACGGTGAAGTCGTTGATGCACTCGAAGAATCCGAAGAAGCCCACTCGATCGGCGTGCACCTCGTTGTGCAGGCGGTTCTCGATCGCCGCAATACGCCCCACGACCTCCCCCCCACGTTCGGCGAGGAAATATTCGGCGGCACCATGCTGGAAGAACGGATTTTTCTCGCGGTCGAGATGCTTGCGCACCTCGGCCCGGAGCGGCGGCACCCAGTTGAGGTCGTGCCGATGCAGCCGGTATGGAAGGTCAATGAAGCGGTCGAGATCCTTCCGGGTCCCG
>JACDBX010000024.1 GCA_013694695.1 Gemmatimonadales bacterium
AATCCGAACTCAGCTGGTGGGGTTGAGAAGCTAGGCTATCCGGGGGATACGAGCCGGACGGTCGAGCCTGATGGCTAACCGGCCAGCGGATGCCGATTTGCCGTCCAGCCTCTGCGCCGAGGTGGCCCTTCCGCTTTCTCCAACGGGCTTGCAGGAGGTTAGTCGAGTGGTTGAACGTATGGGTGGAGATAGTGCGAGACAGACCCGTTGCCGTGGTACACAGGTCTACCGTCGCGGCGAACGGTATCCCATTGGCATGCAGTGGGCACAAAGACTTGATTAAGAAGGCGGCCGTATTGTACCCCAGCGCTGTTCAACCCCGTAAGCCGCTTCAAGTTGGCAACAGAGGTGAACCACTTCAGGTCCGTGAAGTAGTCAGTGGAGTGCCCTGCATAGCAAACGGGTCCACGGTACGGAACCTGTCAACATCTTTGAGACACGGGTGACCTGACATTTACTGTCCTGCGCTCGTGATCAGCGCGGCCGACGGCTTGTTGATCCAGGCCTCCGTCGGAAGCGTCGGTGGCACCGGCGCGCGGTTGACGAACCGCTCCGGGCGGCGCGCGTACGCGGCGCTCAGTACGTCCGCCCGCGCCGCTTGCCGTGCTGCGGCCGCGCCGGTATGCACGTCGTGCGGCGTGTGCATCCCGAGCCCACTATGCCGGTGCATCGTGTTGTACCACTGGAAGAACGCCCGGCAGTACGTCTGGGCATCCTCCAGGCTCCCGAACCGTCCCGGGAAGGTCGCGTGATACTTGAGCGTCTTGAACTGTGCCTCGGAGTACGGGTTGTCGTTGGGCACGTGCGGCCGCGAGTGACTGCGCGTGATCCCCAGCGCCACGAGCAGCTCGCTCACCGGCTTGCCGGTCATCGGCCTGCCACGATCGGCATGGATCGTGAGGCCCGCATCGTCGGGCAGGCCCTGGCTCGCTCGGCACCAACGCAGCAGTTCTTTCGCCAGCTCTCCGCGTTCGCACTCCGCGAGTCGCCAGCCGACCACGCAGCGACTGAACACATCGAGCACGACGTACAGCGCATACCAGAGCCCGCGCACAGGTCCGCGCAGCTTCGTGATGTCCCAGCTCCAGAGCTGGTTGGGGGCCGTCGCCAGCAATTCCGGCTTCGCGTACGACGGATGCTGGCGCTGGGCGCGCCGCTCGCGCACGCCCCGCACGGACGCTAACACGCGGTACATCGTGCGTTCCGCGCAGAGATAGGTGCCTTCGTCCAGCAGCGTGGCATGCACCACGGCGGGCGCCAGGTCGACGAACCGCGGGGCATGCAGCACGTCGAGCACGGCTGCCCGTTCGGCGGGCTGCAACGCGCGCGGCGACGGCGAACGTCGGATCGGTGCGCGCGAGGCGACGGGCCGCTGGGTGCGATAGTAGGTGGCTCGCGCCACCTCGAGGGCCGCGCAGCAGTGGCGCACGCCGAGGTGACGATGCTCCGTGATGATCGGCATCAGGGCCGCTCGTCGATCTCGGGGAGTGTCTCCCCGAACAGCGCCGCGACTTTTTTTTGGAGCTCGATCAGCGCCTCGGCGCGTGCGGCACGGGCTTCCGCCCGGGCGAGCTGGCGCTGTAACGCCGCGTGAGCCTGCCGCGTGATCGCCGCCGGCTTCGGGCCGCGTCTTACGGGCGCACCGCCCAGGGTGCCGGCCGCCTCCGCCTTCCGCCACGCGGCGAGATGGGACGAGTAGAGCCCTTCACGGCGCAACACCGCGCCGATCGCGCCGGGTGTGGTGCAGGCGGCCGCAGCGGCCAGGATCTTCAACTTGTAGGCCGTCGTGAATCGGCGGCGGGTCGGTGGCTCAGGCATCCCGGGATCATCCATCGTCGGGGACACCGCAGCAAGGGGCAACGCCATAGGAACAACCTCACTCACCCTCGTACACTAAACTCCAACGGGATCGTGTCTCACTTCATATTGGCAGAGAGGGCTCAGCCGAGCATATCACACAGAAGAAGAAGTTCGCCCACCTGGGCGTGAGTGAGCTACCCCTTGTGCGTCAGGTACATGCTCCCGATAATCATCGCGCTCCTCATGCTGCGGGATCGCACTCTGCACGGATGTCTCCGCAAGAATTTCAGAATCAGTCAAGCAACAAGAGCTCAGTAACAAAAGCTCCATTACCCTCAAAAAACTGATAAGAACTCACTGGCCACGGGTGATCAGCTGTAAAAACCTTGAAGTTGCCGACACGAACGACGAATGCCTCAGTAATGACCGTGGCGTTCGAATCAGCCCGCAGCGTTCTGGCGTTGACGCTGTCGATCACCCACGCACACACACTCGCCGAATCTTCGATGGTGGCATTGGTCGGATTGTACGGAAGGCCTGCGGCAACTACATCGACACTATCGGGCTCGGTGAGCTGCTCGACGACCTTCGCTACCATTTGAGTCGCGGCGGGTGCTCCGAGAAGGCAGGGCGTGGTCGCCTTCGGACTATACGCCGCGGGCAGAACCACCACGCAAATCAGGCCGATCATCCAGTGTTTTGGCATGCCAATTCTCCTCATGCTGCAGGGTCACAGTCGGATCGCTTGTACGGAGTGACCGAACTATCAGGTTTCACAACGTAGACGAATCGCTTGTCGACTATGATCATCGGAATATACCCGGACATTATGTCAAGATCCGGTCCGCTTGGGCCATAACCAAGACGTCGCTGGCCTTTCTGCGGTTGCGACGTTTGGCAGTATGGCTCGTCAGGAAGCAATTCTTGCGGCCGAAACGGGTGTGTGTGCCACAGCACTCGCGGCCCCAGATGCGGCCAAGTGAGAACGTCTGTGGGCGCGTTAGTCCGACATGCGTTCGCCCCTGGGAAAGGCGCGAACAAAGAATCGACTGCGCGCTTATCAGCTCCCTCTAACGCATCCACATCAAACAAGCCGCCAAACCGTTCTTTGCGATTGTTGGCTGGCCCATCAGCGTCCGACCCGTCCCACGCCTGCTTGAGACCTCGACGTATCCGAGAGTCATCTAGCAACGTATCCCCTGTGACACACGAGAGCTTCTCGAATCGCACTGACTTTACTTTCGACACCCCATTAACGATCGCGCTCGCTGTCAAGGTTCCTGAGGAACTAGCAAAGAGGTAGCAATATCGGTTGCCCTGACACTCCCCCGGGAGCGACTGAGAGCTCCCGGTATCGGCGGCCCAACTCCAGACGATATTGAGTGTCACTTCAGGATGATCGTCCACCGGCTGCGGAAGAGTACGGATTCTTGCCTCGGCGTATGAAGGTCCACCGGGGTAGATGAAACGTTGGACCGGTGAGAATTCCATGTCGGCAGCGATGGGCGCAACGCTTAACGAGTAAGTTCCGGAGTAGTCGAAGCAATGCACGCCGGGGACCGAACACCACGACGTGTAGTACGGGGCGCCGCGTTTGTAAACCGCATATCCATCGCCCTGAACCACCACGGTATCTGGCCCAGGGTGGTAAACGGTGAACCGACCCGCTTGGTTGGAATATGTTCCGTAAAAGTGATACTCCAGGTTCGCCCAGAGTATCGATCCACCGCCGAGCCCCTGATAGGTGATCGTTCCCCACGGAAGCCCCGCCAAAGTGTCCCAATTCGGGTTGGAACTATACCACGCGGATACGCTGCCCGAGCCGGTAACGACCGACAGCGTCGGGTATGGATAAGAATAAACGAAGGTACTGTCGTCGTCACTCGAGTTGGCGGGATGCACATCGCCATTGCCCGTGGTGGCCGCCGAGAAGGCGTAAGCTGGCGCATGACGGAGCGTTCGCTCGGACGGCAACGTTGCGCCGTTATCGCTGCAGGCATATGCGGCTACGCCGATCGTGATCAGGAGGCAGGTTGGCCCGAATCGATTGAACAACGAACGATATGTTGCCATGGCGCTTCCCGAGGAGGGCGGGACAGCGATGGACGCAGGTGAGTGCTACGATGGGACAAGGCCACCGATTGCGCAAGGCGAAGAAAAACCGGCTCGGATAACTCCTAGCTCCGGGATCTAGGACTTTCCCCACACCTGGCGCCCCATCACGACACCTCCGTCCTGATCCACGGCACGCGCGCTGCCCCCCCCCCGGAAAGCCCCCAAAGATGCCAAACCGTTGCAATGGCGTCACCTGCGCGACACCGCCCGGGCCGATTCTCCTCCCGGTGCGATCGCCCGGTCGTCTGGCACGAAGTCTGAAGTAACAAGGAGCCAGGCGCGCTGCCCCCCGCCAGGGTGGGCGGTTCCAGCCAGCCCCGTGTCACCCCGACGCGTGGCGGAACGACGCGCCCTTGGAGGTGGATCATGTTCGGCGATGCGATGTACGACGAGGAAGATCGAATGCGACGGGTCGAGGACGGGCACGAAGATGCCGAGATGGACGCTGGCGAGGAGGGTGACATCGCCGCGAGCGGCGGAATCGAGGAGCGTCTTCGCCGCCGACAGGCCATCTCAGAGTTGCTCCGTGAGGTCGGTGGGCGCTGAGCCCCCGACTCACGGATGCTGTCGGGTCGCCCCCGCCAGCTCCTCACCCGGATTGACATAGCGGTCCAGCGCCTGTCGGTATTGCCGGTCGTAGAGCGTGCGATACCGCCCCCCCAGCTCGACCAGCTCGTCGTGCGTCCCCCTCTCCATGATCCGGCCCTGCTCCAGCACCAGAATCTGATCCGCCGCCGTGATCGTCGACAACCGGTGTGCGATGACGAACGTCGTCCTTCCTTCCCGCAGCGTCGCCAGGCCCTCCTGGATCAGCGCCTCGCTCTCCGAGTCGAGGCTCGATGTCGCCTCATCGAGAATGAGGATTCGCGGGTCGGCGAGGATCGCGCGGGCAATCGCGACCCGCTGTCGCTGTCCGCCGCTTAGCTTGACCCCGCGCTCACCCACGATCGTCTCGTAACCCTGATCGAAACGCAGGGCGAACTCATCGACATGCGCGATCCGTGCTGCCTCGAGCACCGCCGCTTCACGCGCGTCGGGCTTGGCGAAGCGGATGTTCTCGAGGATCGTGCCGTCGAAAAGGAAGTTGTCCTGCAGCACGATGCCGAGACGACTGCGATATTCGCGCAGCCGCATGGTAGCGAGGTCGCGCCCATCGACCAGGATCCTCCCGGTGTCCGGGCGGTTGAACGCCATGACCAGTGACACCAGCGTGCTCTTCCCCGATCCACTCGTGCCCACAAGCGCAGTGGTGCTCCCCGCTGGCGCCTCGAACGAGATGTTGTGGAGCACGGGGACGCCTGACTCGTAACTGAACGTCACGTCGTCGAACACCACGTTGCCATTCATCGCTCCGAGGGCGGCGAGCGCTGCGTCGCCTTCATCCTCGGCAGTGAACGCGCGCAACTCCCGGATCCGATCCAGCCCCGCAAACGCCTCGGTGATCTGGGTGCCGATCGACGCGATCTGCACCAAAGGAGCTGCGACCAGCCCCGTCAGGAACACATAGAGGAAGAGGTCGCCGGTCGACATCCGGTCCGCAATGATGTCGCGCCCACCCACCACGATCAGCAGCGTCCCGATGATGCCCACCACGACGGTCGAGAGCGCCGTGGTCGCCGAGACACCGGTCATCGTCGCGGCAACGTTGCGGAACAACCGGTTCGCGCCCTTGGTGAACGCATGCCGCTCACGACGCTCGGCCGTGTAGGCCTTGATCACCCGGATCCCCGAGATGCTCTCGACCAGTCGCCCGGTAACCTCGGCGTTGATCTTCCCGCGTTCACGGAAGATCGGCCTGAGCTTGCTGAAGGCATACGCCATTCCACCGGCAAAGGCGATCAGCAGGAAGAGCGTGAACGCCGTGAGGCGCCAGTTGAGGAACATCAACCAGGTGAAAGCGACGGCGGCGGTGAGCAGCCCACCCACGAGCTGCACCAGCCCGGTGCCGACGAGATTCCGGATCCCCTCGGCGTCGCTCATCACCCGCGAGACAAGCTGGCCCGTCTGGGTGGCGTCGAATGTATTGATCGGCAGGCGCACCAGATGCGACTGCACCGCGCGTCGCATCTCGGTGATCGCACGCTGAGCTGCAACGCCGAGTATCTGTGACACCCCGAACGAGCTGACAGCCTGTACCACGGTCGCCAGGCCGACACCGATGGCGAGCGGCCAGAGGAGTGATGCATTGCGCAGCGGAAGGACGTTGTCGATCAACTCCTTTGACGACCAGGGCAACACGAAACCCGCAGCCCGATTGATGAGCATCAACGCGAACCCGATCGAGAGGCGCTTGCGGTGGTGCCAGACGAGTTCGCGTGCCTCGCGCCACACGACCTCGCCCGACACCTTGCGCTTCTTCTCGGCGAACCCGCCGACGGGAGCGGCGCGCCGCGCGCCCGCGCCCTGCCTGAATGTCCGTGCAAACCCTGCCAAACCCGCCTCGATCGTTGCTGGGGAGCCGAACAGTAGGCGTCCCCCCCCGTTGCCGCCAGCGATCATCAGCGACCGGCGGGATGTCCCAGGGCGGCGTTGACCTCCTTGTCAGTGATGCGCCGCCCATAGCGATCGCCCCGGGCGTTGGTCGCCTTCGGGTGATCGATTCCGACGATCGCGCCGCGGGCATCGACCCGCACCACCCCCTCGGCGGTGCCGAACTCGCCATGCCCCTCCTGGGCCACGGTGAAGACCAGCACCCACGGCGTCCCAGCGGTCCACTGCGTCGAGACGCCGAACTGTCCGTGGGTTGAGGTGGGGGTGAGTACCAGCGGCAATGTGATCCGCTTGCCGTTCCGTAGCCCCTCGGCGCGCCCGGTCACTGTTGGCTCATTGTTGTCCTGGTGATGATCGCCGGTGACGCGGAGCACCGCGCCGGGGGTGGGAACCGGTACGTCGCGTCCCACCTGCTCGACCTTGATGTGCGGGGGACCGAGCAGCGGTGCCGCCGCGAGCAGTGCAAGCGCGGCGAGTGAAAGGAATGGACGGATCGTGGGCAGTGGTGACATGGAAAGCTCCTTGATAGGTGTCTACTTCCCTCCTTTGACGCCGACGAGCGGCACGACGTTTATGTCGCCGCGAAACGAGCGCGCTGTGACAGTCGGAGGTCCCTTCGCGATCCGAAACGAATTGCGCACCGTACCCTGCCGCGCGGTGAGCAGCATCGACAGAGCGCGGCCCGGGTCAACGGCGAGCGTGATGGTGCCCGAGTGGGTCTGGAGATCGAGCGTGCCACGCACCGGTGCGGTGATCGCACCGCCGATGGTCTCGATGGTTGCATCGAGCGCCGCCGTGCCACCGATCAGGACGTCCCCACTTACGGTGGCGATCGACGCGGTGCCGCCAGCCTGAGTGAGCGTCACGGTCCCCCGCCCTCCCCGAATGCGCAACGCGCCACTGGCGCGCGACACGTGGACGGGTGCATCGATTGACTCGATCGCGATCACACCTTCGGCATTGCGTACATCGACGCTTCCACCCACGACGCTCACCTCGAGTTCGCCGGCGATCCCCTCGGCGTCGACATGTCCGGTCGTCATCTTGACCCACACCCGGGCCCTTCGCGGTACCCGTACGGTGATGTCCGCACCGGGGAGCGCGGGATTGAGTGGATCGAGCGGCTCGATGCCGAGCTTCATCTGGCCCGCAGCGCCACCGCCGAAGAAGCGACCCCGCTTGCCGTTGGTTCCGCCAACGTCGACCGAGTCCCGATCCCAGGCCACCACGCGCACCAAGCCGGTCGGCACCCAGATCCGGAGTGCCACGTCGCTGTTGGCGCGGTAGCCGGCCCGGATCGGCTCCTGCGCCGCGGCCGCGAGTGGCCAGCACGCCAGCGCCATGAGGGCCACCCCGAATGCGCGCCGCATCAGAGCGCGGCCTCCCGGACGAGGCGGACGATCGCGGCTCGGCGCGTCTGCACGGTGGTGAGGTAGTCGTGGAGGTCGGGGTCGTCGGGCGACGAAGCGAGCGCGTCGATTATTTCCCGCTCGGCCCGGTCGAGCGCGGCGAGTTCGGGCTGGGCACGGCGGGCAGCCACCGCGGCGATCGGGTTGCCGGGAGCGGCCGCGCGCTTGGGCGAAGGCTGGATCATCATGAGCACGACCGCCGCGGCCGCTGCCACGGCCACCGGGCCGACCCAGCGACGGCGGCGCAAACGTGAGCGCCGCACCGCGGCGAGTGTCGCTCCACGCAGTTCACGCGGCGGTGCGATATCGCGTGGCAGCAGGGTCACGCCGGCTACCAACGCTGCCTCGAGTTCCGCACCACAGTCCTCGCACGCAGCAGCGTGG
>JACDBX010000033.1 GCA_013694695.1 Gemmatimonadales bacterium
CTTCTACGTCGAGTACCACACCCGCGAGGACTTCGCGGCGGTTTTTCCACCCTCGTGGATCAAGGCGGTGCCCCAACCGCACGGTGGCGATGCAATCCTGTCCATTTCCGAGTCGCACGCGAGCTAGCGTCGATGGATTTCTCGGCGGAGGAGGGCTTCGTTGGTCAGCCGCGATGTCGCTCAAGCCGCGCTCAGACCAATAAAGACCGGCAGGGGTTTCTTAGGAAAGCAGCGGCGCACTTTGCGAAGGAGTCGCTCGACGGTACGCCGTGAAAGAGGAGTCGAGGGCGCGCGGCTCGGTTGATGAGTCGGCTCGCAGCTTGTCGGCGGTAATGGGCATCGCGCCCGTTTTTCGCCATACCGGCGAGGTGCGAGCCGCCAATGCAAGGCGCTGGATCGCACAGACCGGACGCATCGATTCCCTTGGTTATGATCCGGCCGTTGGTTATGGGGAGGGCTGGTTCCGGAGCGAACGCCCTCTCTGCCAATATGAGTGAGACACCGATCTTCTTGGAGTTTGGTGTACGAGGGTGATCGAGGATATGCCGTTGTCTCTTGTTCCACAGCTATTGCAATCATACGATACCGGGGTCGACGCCGAGGTTTATTGACCGCGTCTTGGGGGACGCTTGGGACGGAGCGAAGGTGGCGTCAGTTGCGACGGCCGGCTCGCCAAACGACGAATGGGTACAAATGTACGATTTGTACGTTTCGTCAACTAGAGTTGAAACGCGTAACGGTTGGCGCTTCTTCGATGGGGGCGCTAGCGGACGGGCCGGGCGCAGTCGCGCGGCGTCGAGGAAGCCGATAGATGAACAGCGCCACCAGCACGAAGCCCAGCGCGACCGGCGTCGTCGCGTCGAGTTTCACCAGCCACAGGAAATGCAGGATCCCGAGCGTCGCCGCGACATACACCATGCGATGCAGCGGAGCCCAGCGCCTGCCCAGTCGGCGGATCGCCCACGCACTCGATGTCGCGGCGAGGGCGGAGAGTATCAGCCACGCGCTGAATCCCACCGTGATGTACGGGCGCTCGAGGATGTCGCCGAGAATCTCGCCCCAGAGAAGTGACTGATCGAAGACGAGGTAACATCCGAGGTGCAGGGTGGCGTAGGCAAAAGCCCAAAGGCCGATCGGCTTGCGGAGCCGCACCAGGGCGTTGATCCGGGTGAGCCGGCGCAGCGGTGTCACCGCCAGCGATGCGAGCAGCATCAACAGCGCGGTCATCCCCGTGAAGTGCTCGATCTCCTCGGCGGGGTTCGCCCCGAAGTCATCAGCAACGAATCGCCGCACCAGCACGAGCAGCGGGACCACGCCCAGCACCATGACCAGCGGGCGCACCACCCGCCCGATCCACTGCGCCGTGCTCATCCGGTCAGAAGTTCTTCCGGAGGTCCATCCCCGCGTACAGCGACGCGACCTGCGCACCGTAGCCATTGAACGGCAACGTGGGAATCTTGAGGAAGTCACCGATCCGCCGTTCCCGGGCCTGACTCCACCGGGGGTGGTCAACAGCCGGGTTCACGTTCGCATAGAACCCGTACTCGCTCGGGAAGAGCTGTTGCCAGGTGTTGAGCGGCTGCTGCTCCACGAACCGGATGCGGACAATCGATTTTCCCCCCTTGAAGCCGTACTTCCACGGCACGACAAGGCGTACCGGAGCGCCGTTCTGGTTGGGCATCGGCTTGCCGTACATCCCGGTGGCGAGGAGGACGAGCGGGTTCATCGCCTCGTCCATCCGGAGCCCCTCGACGTAGGGCCAGTCGATCATCGATCGCGAGCGCTGGAGTGGCATCTGTTTCGTGTCGTACAGCGTCGTGAACTCAACATACTTCGCCTTGCTGCCCGGCTCCACCTTGCGGATCAGGTCGGCGAGGGGAATCCCGTTCCACGGGATCACCATCGACCATCCCTCGACGCAACGGTGCCGATAGGTGCGGTCGACTGTTCCGATCCCGGCGAGTAGCGCCGTGAGGTCGTGCCGGCCGGGCTTGCGCACGTCACCGTCGACCGTCACGGTCCAGGGGCGCGGCTGCAACGTGTGTGCGTTGCGCGACGGATCACCCTTGCCGGTGCCGAACTCGTAGAAATTGTTGTACGTCGTCGCCTTGTCGTACGGCGTCACCTCGTCGTCCCCTGCCCCTGGCGCCGCAGCGGCTCGCTCACCGCCGCAGGCGGACAGCGACGTGGGAAGCAGGCCGACGGCCGCCACTCCCGCCATCCCAAGCCATGAACGCCGCGTGAGGTAGAGCGATTCGTCGGTGATGTCGCGGGTGGGGATGTCGTCGGGTCGGCGAATGAGCATGGTGGGCTCCATCAGCACTGCAGAAACGGACAGGGAGGGATTCGAACCCTCGAGACGGCGTAAACCGCCTAAACGCGTTCCAGGCGTTCCTCTTCAACCACTCGAGCACCTGTCCGGGTGCGATGCCATGCATCGCGGCCGGAAAATAGCGGCGCCCGAGGATCGGGACCACCCGTGAATCACGTTCAGGGCGGACCAATCCCGCTTAACTTGCTGCCATGTCGACGAATCCTCCTGACGACCGGACAACGACGAGAGGTCCGGAGGGAATACG
>JACDBX010000043.1 GCA_013694695.1 Gemmatimonadales bacterium
GTGCCACTGCACCGTTCCCCGCGAGCCTTTCATGTTAGTGCGTCAGTGCGTCAGTGCGTCAGTTTGCCCGGCGCGGACGGAGTGCGCGCAGGATCACCAGCAGCACAACCGCGCCGATGAAGGCAACGAAGATGACGCCGGCGAGTCCGCCGAAAGGGGCCGCGACGCCAAGCGCCGAGAACAGCCAGCCGCCGAGCACGGCACCGACGATTCCCACGATGATGTCACCGATCAGGCCGTAGCCGATGCCACCCATCACGAACGATGCGAGCACGCCGGCGACGAGACCCACGATGATCCAGGTAAGGACATCCATTTAGCCCACCAGGAGGATCAGGATGATGATGCCGAGAAGGAGGGTAACGACCGGAATCGTCACACTGTTGGCGCGTGCGGCGGCGTTGATCTCTCTCTCCTCGGATTGACCCGGGAGGAGCACCGGCGCGGGCTCCCAGCGGGGAGCGAGTCGCGGGCCCGCTGGCGGAGTCGTCTCCTGGGCCGGGGCCGGAGCGATGGGGGCAGCGGCGGTCGCGGACTGGGCGGCTGCCGGCGCGGCCGACAGCGTCAGGGCGCCGAGCCCCAGGCCAGC
This sequence comes from Gemmatimonadales bacterium, assembly GCA_013694695.1. GTDB lineage: Bacteria > Gemmatimonadota > Gemmatimonadetes > Gemmatimonadales > GWC2-71-9 > Palsa-1233. The sequence goes on from JACDBX010000043.1 coordinate 590, forward strand.
CATTATTGCTGCTTTGCGGAACATGGTCATGTTCAATGCACCTCCGAGTGTGGAACGCGGCCAATGGGCAGCGCATGCCGGTCACGCCGACACCATGATTGACGACCGTTCACATGCCCGGAGGCACAGCCGGGGTCATCCCCGTTGGATCGCGTCCTTCACCACCTCAATCTGCTTGGTCGATGGCAGCCCCGCGGTCTGCTGGCGGAGCGCATGCGCCCGCGCCAGGGTTTCGGGGTCGAGCAGAAGCTCCTCGCGGCGCGTCCCGCTGGCAGCGATGTCGATGGCGGGAAAGACCCGTCGATCCGCAAGCTCGCGGCTCAGCACGATCTCGGCGTTGCCGGTTCCCTTGAACTCCTCGAAGATCACTTCGTCGGCCTTCGAGCCGGTGTCCTTGAGTGCGGTCGCGATGATCGTGAGCGAGCCAGCACCGTGGCGGGGGTCGATCGCGCGGGCACTACCGAAGAATCGCTTCGGCCGCTCCATCGCCTCGGCACCGATGCCACCCGAGAGCGTGCGCCCCGAACCCTTGTCGATGTTGTTGTACGCGCGTGCCAGACGGGTGAGCGAATCGAGGATGATCACCACGTCCTCGCCCAGCTCCACCCGTCGCCGCGCGCGTTCAAGGGTGGTTTCCGCGACAGCGACGTGGCGCGCCGCCCCGTGGTCGAAGCTCGATGCGATGACTTCGCCCGTCACGGACATTTCCATTTCCGTCACCTCCTCAGGGCGCTCATCGGCGAGGAGGATGTAGAGCGTCGCGTCGGGGTGGTTCGCCGCCACGCCGCGTGCAAGGGTCGTGAGCAGCGTGGTCTTGCCGGCCTTCGCCGGCGCGACCACCAGCGCGCGCTGTCCCTTGCCGAGCGGGATCATGAGGTCGACAATGGCGGCGGTGAGATCGGAATTGCGCGTGGGCGGCGTCGGGAGGGTGAGCCTGAGCGGCGAAGTGGGATGGGTGGCCGGAAGCCGTCCGAAGTCGATTCGTTCGAGGCAGTCGGCGGGGTCGCGACCGAAGATCGAGATGATCCGTTCCAGCGCCGGACCCTTGCCGTTGCGAGAGGGATTCGCCTCGCCCACGATCTCGTCACCCGGACGCAGCTTGGCGCGCGCAATGACCGCCTGCGGTACGAACACATCGCCGTTGCCGGGGAGGTAGCTGGCTGAGCGGCGGCGGAGGAATCCGCCCCCCCGTTCCACCAGTTCGAGGACGCCTTCGGCCGCCACCCGCTGTCCGGTGCCGTTGGATCCATCGGGAGTCTCGAGTGCCGTCCCACCGCCGTTTCCGTTGGTGACCGATCCGTCGCGCGCTCCACCCGAGCGACCCCGACCCCGTCCCCGACGCCTCGAGGGGCGACCGCGCGATTCACTCATGGTGACACCGGCACAACGAACGATGAGGCGGAAAACGTCGCCGCGGAACGGGTGAACGCCGGTACCGGCATGGTGGTCGACATCGCAATCCTGGAATGAGGGCAAGGGCTGTCGTCGCAGGCGCCCCGTTGGGGCTCGCAACAACGGGTGGTCGAACGTTCGACGTTTTTTGGATGGGCGGCGACGGGCGTCATGCGCTCCGGGTCGTTCCGCTGTGCTGCACCAATCGGTAGCCGGCCATCGTGTATGGTGGAGAGGACGTCGCAGGGGTCCTGCGACACACGCTAATCAGGCGACCTGTACGCGAAAGCGCCAGTCCCGGATTCAACCAGAGGGGTTCGGGGCAGCGCCGTCTCGATTGCCTCCCTGACGCAGTCGCCGAGCTCGCGCGGGGTGAAAGGCTTCTGGAGAAAGGGCACCTCGTCGGCCCGGATCCCGAGCTGACGGAGTTCATCGCCGGGGTAACCGCTGACGAACAGAACCCGGAGGTCGGGATGGGTTGCAGCGACGACCGTCGCCAGTTCGGGACCGGTCATGTCGGGCATCATCACGTCAGTGAGCAACAGGTCGGGCGGGGGATGAAGCGTGTCCAGCGCCTCCAGCGCCGCCGCCGCCGAGTCGCATTCCACGACCGTGTAGCCGAGCCGGGTGAGGATGCGACGCGTGACGTTTCGGACGGACTCGTCATCCTCGACCAGCAGGATCACCTCGTGGCCGGTGGCGGGCATGTCATCGGTTGCCGAAGGCGCCGCCGCCACCCCGGAGTCCGCCCCCGCGGGCAGCGTGATGGTCACCGTCGTGCCGAGACCGAGTTCGCTGTCGACGGCGATCGTCCCGCCATGCTGCTCGACGATCCGCGCGGTGGTGGCGAGCCCAAGGCCGGTGCCCTGACCCGCGGCCTTGGTGGTGAAGAACGGCTCGAAGATGTGGGCCTGGACTGTCGGACTCATCCCGGTGCCTGAATCGCGGATCGTGAGCACCAGCTCCGGGGCGCCGCCACCGTGCGGGATAGTCGGCGTCACCCCAATCGAAACGATTCCCCCGCGCGGCATGGCGTCGCGGGCGTTGAGGGCCAGATTGATGATTACCTGCGCCAGCAGGTTCGCGTCGCCCGCGACCCAGGGGATGTCGGCGGCCGCGCTGACATTCACCGTCACATCCGACCCGAGGAGTCGGCGCAGGAGCTTGACCGTGTCCGCGACCAGCGCGTTCATGTCGACTGGGCGGCGCTGTCGGACATCCTGGCGGGAGAAAGCGAGGAGTTGGCCGGTGAGCCCGGCGGCGCGTTCAGTGGCCTGCCGCACCACCTCGAGATCGTCGCGCACCGGTCCCTCGAGCTCGCGTTCCAGGACGAGGTCGGTGGAGACGAGGATCGTGGTCAGCAAGTTGTTGAAGTCATGGGCAACCCCGCCGGCCAGGCGACCCACCGCTTCCATCTTCTGCGACTGGCGCAGTCTCGCCTCGAGTGCATTGCGCTCGGTGACGTCGCGGGCGACGAGCACGATGCCCTCGACGGCGGCTTCTTCCGTCAGGTCCGTGGCCACGACCTCGAGCTCCCGCCACCCACCGTCGGGCGTCGCGAGGCGGAGCTCAACGGTCCTTGGTACCGGGTGGTCGGCAAGGAGCGCGTCCAGCGCGTCGGCATCGTCGGGGTGCACCAGCGATCCGAGGGTGCGCCCGGTGAGCGCCTGCGGTGTTGCACCGAGAATGCGTTCCGAGCTGGGGCTGACGAACCGCAGCACGCCGGCCGCGCCCGTCACCATGATCAGGTCGGACGCATGCCGCACCAGCGCGGCGACTCGCGCGTCGCCGTCGCGCCGCGCCGTGATCCGGAGGAGCGTGGCATTCTGAGCCACGGTGAGCCCCTGACGAAACAGCACCAGGGTGGTGAGCCCGACGCTGCCAAGGATCAGCGGGGAGAGCGGCACGCTCCAATTCCGCAGTGCCACGACGCTCAGCACCACCCCCACAGCTGCCGTGGCGATGAGGGAGAGTGGCGACATCGGCAGGGCGCGCGGGATCCTGCGCCGCGCGCTTCCACCGAGCGCATATCGGATCGCGGCACCGACGAAGAGCAGGTACGACAGCCCGAAGAGCACCTCGCTGGCGAGGTCCAGCCTGGTATCCCGCGCGCCGGTGCCGTAGTACAGTACCTGGTACAGCGACTCTGCGAGGACATACGCGATGACTCCGCCCGCCAGCCACCGGAACCCGCGCACCGCGTCGGCCGGCCCGCCCGCGATGAGCACCCGGTTGACCGCGAACAGGAACGCGATGTCGAGCGTGGGGTAGGCGATCCGGATGAACAGGTCTACGGGTCCGGTGAGCGCGACGGTGGTTGGTCGCAGGATGAAGTACCAACCCAGGAGCGCGACCGCCACCAGCAACACCGATGCATCAATCACGACCTTCCACCCCTCGTACTCAGTCGGTGTGCGTCGCGGGAGCTTCAGTAGCCCCGCCAGCAGCGCAGTATACGACAGGAGGTAGGCGACGTCGACGAGCGGCAGGCTGCCATAGGCGACCCCGGAGAAGTAGCGCACCCAGATGGACATCGCCATCCCGACGAGCATGCCGAGCAGGCCGCCCGCGATGTACCGGAGCGCGATACGGGTGCCGGGGAGGAGAGGTCCAGCCGCCGCAGCGTGGACCATCGTCAGCCCGGCGACAGCGGTGATCGGGATGTACTGGACGTAGGTGCCGATGATCAGGTGCAGCGGCCCATCGGCGCCCTGGAGGTAGGCAACCAGCAGCACAACGGCGTAGGCGACCGTCGCCCACCAGAGGACGATCAGCCTCTGATGGGTCAGGCGCAGGCTCGAAAAAATCGGGGAGCGGGCCAGGATGCCGGGGCTGGCGGGAGTGGCGGTCACGCCCTCGAGTGTGCCAGAACCGTGCCGCCTGCGTCCCGCACCGGGACGCAACGGCACGGGGGCTGACTCGGGCGAGTCAGCTCGTGGCCGGATCGCCCCCGATCGGTTCCAGTTCAGCACTGAAATGGCGCAGCGCCGGGGGCTGGTTGACGATCCGGTAGCCGCCAATCCGGTCCTTGCGATCATTGACATAGAGCAGCACCTCGGCCAGATAGTCGACATGGCTCTGGGTGTAGACCCTGCGGGGGAAGGCGAGCCGCACGAGTTCCATGGCGGCGGCACGCTCGGTGCCGTCGGGCTGCTGTCCGAACATTACCGTCCCGATCTCGACCGAGCGGATGCCTCCCTCGACATAGAGCGCGCATGAGAGCGCCCACGCGGGATAGGATGTCGCGGCAATGTGCGGAAGCATCGCTGCGGCGTCGATGTAGAGCGCGTGACCACCGGGCGGGGTGACCATCGGGATCCCGGCGGCCGCCAGCCGTTCGGCCAGGTATGCGACCGACCGCACCCGATAGCGGAGATAGTCCTCGTCGAGCGCCTCCTCGAGCCCCACCGCAATCGCCTCGAGATCGTACCCCGCGAGCCCCCCATAGGTCGGGAAGCCTTCGGTCAGGATGAGGTTGTCGCGGCATCGCCTCGCAAGATCGCTGTCGTTGAGCGCAAGGAAACCGCCGATGTTGGCCATGCCATCCTTCTTGGCGCTCATCGTTGCCCCATCAACCTCGGCAAACATCGCGCGAGCGATCTCGCGCGGGCTCTCGGATGCGTGGCCAGCCTCGCGCTCGCGGATGAACCAGGAGTTTTCCGCGAACCGGCAAGCGTCGAGGAAGATCGGCACCCCGTGACGGCGGCAGATTGCGCTCGCACCGCGGAGGTTCTCCAGCGAAACCGGCTGTCCACCGCCGGAATTGTTGGTCACAGTCATCATCACCACCGGCACCCGTCCAGGGTTGTCGGCAAGCACGCGTTCCAGCGCCATGAGGTCCATGTTCCCCTTGAAGGGGTGGTGCGTCGCCGGCTCGCGTCCCTCAGCGATCGGGATGTCCAGCGCGGTCGCTCCCCGTGCCTCGACATTCGCGCGCGTGGTGTCGAAATGCGTGTTGTTCGGGACGATGTCGCCCGGATTGCACACCGCACCGAACAGGATCCGCTCGGCCGCGCGGCCCTGGTGGGTCGGGATCACGTGCTCGAGCCCCGTGATGCCGTGCACCGCGTCGCGGAACCGGAACCATGAGTCGGACCCGGCATAGGACTCATCGCCCATCATCATCCCCGCCCACTGGCGGGATGACATCGCGCCGGTGCCGGAATCGGTCAGGAGATCAATCAGCACGTCGCTCGCGCGGAGCTGGAAGAGATTGTAGTGCGCACGCCGCAGTGCTTCGGTGCGTTGCTCCCGCGTCGTCTGCCGGATCGGCTCGACACTCTTGATGCGGAAGGGCTCGATGATGGTGCGGGGCTCGAACATCAGGTTCCCGGGGCGCGTCGGCGCCAGTAGAGGAAAACCGGGATGCCGAGCGCCAGCAGCGCCGACCCGCGCAGGGCATTGTCCGGGTTGGACACCACCGACCCCATGACGACATACGCTGCCGCCGCAATGAATGCGAGCGTCGTCCAGGGATGCAGCGGGACGCGGAATCCGCTGTTGGTCCCGGCGTCGCGGCGGCGAATCACGAAGAGCGTTGCGGCAGTGAGGCCGAAGAATATCCAGTCCGCGAAGACCACATAGTCGAGCAGGTCACCATAGCTGCCCGAGAGCAGCAGGACGACGGCCCACACGCCCTGCATCAGCAGCGCCCACACCGGCGTGCGCCACTTCGGGTGGAGCTGTGCGAACCGCTTGAAGAAGAGCCCGTCACGCGCCATCGCCTGATAGACCCTGGGCGAGACCAGGATGACGAGGTTGAGGAAGCCGAAGGTCGATGCAACGATTCCTGCGGCGATCAGGCGGCGCCCCGACTCGCCAGCCACCGCCGCCATTGTCTCTGCCGCCGGCGCATCGCTCGCCGCAAGGCCGTCGACACCGAGGGCCCGCAGGTACGCGAGGTTCACCAGCAGGTAGGCTGCCACCACCACCAGCACGCCCAGCACGAGGGCGCGGGGCAAGTTGCGCTCGGCGTCGATCATCTCCTCGGCGACAAAGTTGGTCTGTTGCCAACCGCCAAATGCAAACAGGACCGGCACGAGTGCGGCGCCGAAGACCACGATCGGGTTGCCGGCATCGGTGGTGGCGGCGACCGATGCTGCGTGAACAGGAGCCGACCCGATGAATGCCGCCACCACAAGGGCGGCGATCGCGGCCAGCTTGAGGATAGTGAAGATGTTCTGGGTCCACGCGCCGGGACGCACGCCCAGGATATTGACCAGTGTGAGTAGCCCGATGGCGACGCCGGCAAGCGGCTGCCTGGCGGAATCCGCCCAACCAAGAAGCGGGACGGCGTACGACGCGAATGTCATGGCCACCGCGGCAATGGCACCGGTTGCGATGATCAGCAGCAGACCCCACGCGTAGAGGAAGCCGGCCATGGGCCCGAATGCCTCCCTGAGGTAGGCATACCCCCCGCCGGCCGCCGGGCGGCGCTGCCCCAGTTCGGCAAACACGAACGCACCCATCAGCGCGATCACGGCGCCGCCCACCCATACGGCCATCGTTCCGCCGGCGGTTCCCACTCGCTCGGCGACGACTGCGGGGTTCAGGAATATTCCCGATCCAATGACGCCGCCCACCACCATCATGATCGCGGAGAAGAGTCCGAGCTGGCGCTTGTAGGCGACCGGGACAGGCGAAACGTCTGACAGGAGCCCTCCAGGGTGCGGGCCGACGAGCCCCCGACGCACGGGGCATGCAGAGTGTCGCGAGTCCCGCCGGTGAGCGCAAGCGTCTACCTTTCCCGCCGGATGCACCACGCGATCCGCTCACCCCATCGAGGGCGGCACGACGAGATGATGCGCACCACCCTGCTATGGCTCTCCCGACAGCAATCGATTTTCAACTTCGTCCGGCGGAATCGGCTTGCACGGGGTTTCGCCTCGCGATTTGTGCCCGGCGAGACCCTGGACGAGGCACTGGCCGTGACCCGCGAGCTCCAGTCACGAGGAATCACCGTCACGCTCGACCTGCTTGGCGAGAGTGTGGCGAGCGCGGCCGAGGCCGACCACGCGCGCGACACCTACATCGACATCCTGCGTGCAATGAAACGGGATGGATTCGGGGTGAACGCCTCGCTCAAGCCCACCCAGATGGGCCTCGACATCGACCCCGCGCTGTACCACGCGAGCATTCGCACGATCCTCGACGTCGCTCGCGAGACCGATGGCTTTGTCCGCATCGACATGGAGGGCAGCGCCTACACGCAACGCACCCTGGACTTCTTCGAGGAACTTGTACCCGAGTTCATTGCCCACACTGGCGTGGTGATCCAGGCCGCGCTGCGACGGTCCACCGCCGACATCGAGCACCTGATCACGCTCGGCGCCCGGGTCCGGCTTTGCAAGGGAGCCTACCTCGAGCCGGCATCGGTCGCGTATCCTGACAAGAAGGATGTCGATGCGCACTACATCCGGCTGATGGAGCGCCTCCTCACCGACGGGAACTATCCCGGGATTGCAACGCACGACGAGGCGATGATCGCGCATGCCCGTCGATTCGTGGCTGAGCACGGGATCGCACCTGACCGCTTCGAGTTCCAGATGCTCTACGGCGTGCGCCGCGACCTGCAGGACGCGCTGGTCCGCGACGGATTCCGGATGCGGGTCTACCTCCCGTTCGGCTCCCAGTGGTACCCGTACCTCATGCGTCGGCTGGCGGAACGCCCGGCAAACATCGCGTTCATCCTCGGCAACGTCATGAAGGAAGGCATGAACCGGTCGTGAGCGAAGTGACCCTCGGTGGCTACATGGCATTGCACGATCGCGCCGCGGCCTTCACCGGCAGTGATGGGGGGGCATACACGGTGGCGCTCTGGGTCGACGAAGAGGCCGACCCGCAGGGTCGCTACGGTGGCGCCCTGTTGTTCGTCAGGTGGAATGCGTCGGGCGATAGTCCGGAGGGCCATCATGAGAGTGACTACATGGTGTGGGGACGCACGCCCGGCGAGGCGGAGCAGCGTCTCGGTGCGCTTTCCCTGTATGACGTGAAGGCGATGCTCGACGAGCTGATCGCCGCTGGCAGGCCGGCGGACTTCTGAACGAGCCGATCGCAGTTGTCCTCGCGCGCGACGGCGGTAGTTACCGCGTGCTCCTCGACGGACGCGAGCGCTCGGCGGTGCTGCGCGGCAAGGCGAAGCGCCAGGTCGAGCGGGCGGTGGCGGGCGACCGGGTGCGCATCGATCCGGCCACGCTCGACACCGAGGTGCTGGGGATTGACGCGGTGGAGGAGCGCACCACCCTGCTTGCGAGGCGCGTTCCCGATGGGCGCGGTACCAGGCCGGTCGCGGCCAACGTCGAGCAGGTCGTGGTGGTGACCGCAGCTGCCACACCGGAGCCGATTCCGCAGCTCATCGACCGCCTGCTGGTCGTGGCCGAGGCCAATGGCATCGCCGCATCGGTGGTGGTCAACAAGGTTGACATGGCGTCCTCGGGGCCGGTGCGGCAGCATCTGGCCGGCACGGGGTATCCCATCTTCGACACCGCCGCCAAGGCCGGCACCGGGATCGATGCGCTGCGCACCTTGCTTGCCGATCATGTGTCGGTGTTCACCGGACCGAGCGGCGCGGGCAAGTCATCCCTGCTCAACGCGCTCGAACCCGGGCTTGGCCTGCGGGTGGGAGAGGTATCCCGGAAGGTTGGCCGCGGCACGCACACCACCGTGACCGCCGAGATGGTGCCGCTGGCGTTGGGCGGGTTCGTCGTCGACACGCCCGGCTTCAGTGATGTGGGTGTTTGGGATGTCGAGCTGTCGGGTCTTGCCGAGTGCTTCCCCGAGTTCCGGACCGTGCGCGGCGAGTGTCGGTTCGGCGACTGCCTGCACCGCACCGAACCCGGCTGTGCGGTGCGGGAGCTGGTCAGGTCAGGAGCGGTGGGCGAGGTACGCTACGCCAGCTACATCGCGATCCTGGATGAACTTCAGGCGATGCCACGAGACTGGGAGTGAAGCCCGGCAACTAAAGAAGGGCGCCGAGCCTGCACGGTGCCACGCCATCGGCGGCAGCGAGCGCGCAGGCCGCTGTGCGGCGCACCGGATCGGTCGGGTACAGCGTGGCGACCTGCTCGCCAACCGCTCGCCAGCACTGCACCCGGTTCTCGCCCTGCGCCACTTCTCGACAGAACCGGACGCCATCCTCGGGCAGGGCCGTCACGTCGATGAAGTTCTTGACGGCCCCGACAAAGCACCAGGGCTGGTACGCCGGATCGCCCTTGCTGCAGTGCGCGATGGCTTCGGCGATCGACTGGCCGGTCGAGCCACTCGCGTTGGTGCCCAGGCTGAGGTAGCACTCGCGGCGAAATCCCTCCGGTGCGCGGTTGCACTCGGTTGCAGCACGCCTGAAATCCTGCGCCGAGGCGTTGAGGATGATCCCGCCCTGCACCTGGAAGCACGAGCGCAAGTAGCGCTGGTCGAGTACCGTGCAGGGATAGAGCGCATCGGTGGAATCACGCATCCGGAACGCAACCGCCGCTGGATCGGGCATGTGTCCTCCATGCCCCGCGTGGCCGGCCGGTTCGGGATCCGCTGCCGCCAGGGCGCGCGCCGACGTGTGGTGCCGCCCCGGTTGCGACGCGACGGCGTTCTCCATGAATGCCCCACCGTAGCACGATTCGCGGTCCCACCAGCTCGCCAGCCAGTCGCAGCTCGACAGCGCGCGAGGGAGTTCCCACCCGAGCGCCATCTCGAATCCATGACCGAGCCCGTGGACGCACTGGAAGCGCAGCCATCGGTCCTCCGGCGCCGCCGCGACCTGGTCGCACAGGCTGATGGCACGGGCCGAGTCGAGCGCGCCCCCCTCGGTGAGGTAGGCCTGGATCACGCCGTGATAGCATCCCGACTGATAGAGCCCGGTGCAACTTCGAAACACCTCCGCCACGTCGTCGCCTGGTTGCCACGCGCGTATCCCGATCACGTGCGTATAGCCGTGGCCCTCGCGCGCGACCTCGTCGTCGCTCCCGCCCAGGCGCTCCAGTGCTCCCAGCGCGAGTCGCACGCGATGACCAGCGGCAAGTGTCAGGAAATAGTCCTCGAGGCACGCCTGGCGGTCGTCGCCCGAGGTGGCGCGGCAGTGATCGCGGGCGAGCGTGGCAAGCGCCGCGGTGTCGCCTGCGGCCGCGAGCTTGTCGATCCGCGGCCCGAGTTCCTGGGGGGTGAGCGCCGAACACGCCGAGAGGAGCGCCGCCGCAGCCAGCATCACATGACGTTTCATGTCTTCTTCTTCCATCGGGAGTCGTCGCGTCGTTCCACCTTGTCCATCATCCGATCGAACGCTTCGTCGAGATCGATGCCCTCGCGGTTTGCCATGCAGATGATGACGAAGAGGATGTCCGCCATCTCCATCGCGAGGTTGCCGGCTTCCTCATCCGGCTTCTTCGTCTTCTGCCCGAAGCGATGGTTCACCTCGCGCGCAAGCTCGCCAACCTCCTCGGCCAACCGTGCCGTGTTGGTGAGCGGGTCGAAGTAGCCGGCCTCGAACTGCGAGATCCAGGTGTCCACCTGCTGCTGCCGATCGCGCAACGAGTTGCTCACTGGAGCGCGGCGATCAACGCCTTGCAGAAATCACCGAGGTCGGCTGGTGTGCGGGAGGAGATCAGGTTGCCATCGACCACGACCGGGCTGTCCTCCCACTCCATCCCGGCATTCACGAGATCATCGCGGATCGCTCCGACCGATGTCCCACGCCGTCCCTTGACGATCCCCGCGGAGATCGGCACCCACCCCGCGTGACAGATGAACGCGATCGGCTTCCCGGCTGAATGGAAATCACGGGTGATGTCGAGCAGGCGCTCGCTCCGGCGCATGATGTCGGGGGCCCAGCCGCCGGGGATCACCAGGGCGTCGAAGTCGGCCGCATCGACCTGGTCGACCGACGTGTCGACCGTGAGCGGGTAGCCGCGCTTGCCCTGGTACGTGGCCTCACCCAGCCCGGCGACGACAGTCGTCGCCCCTTCCTCCTCAAGTCGGAGCTTGGGATACCAGAGCTCCAGGTCTTCGTAGTAGGGGGCGGCGAAGAACAGGATCCGGCGTTTTGACAGTGACATGGTTCCCTCCAGTTGACCCGGAAACTTAACGGTTGGCGCTGGGCTACCCGGGCTTGCCCTTCGCCCCTCGGTGCCGCGGGCGCATATTGGCAGTCCCACGTCCACGAGACCACCAATGCGCAACAGGGAACGTATCCTCAACAATCTCGAGCAGATCTACCGCGAGTCCTATGACCGCGCGCGTGCGGGCAACGAAGAACATCGCATGGTCGAGCTCGACAATGGCTTCATGCGCGACCAGCTCATGCTGGAGATCCTGCTCGACATTCGGGACCTCTTCTCGGTCACCCCCGCCGCCCCGGCGTCGACCGGCAAGACCGCGCTCGAACAACTTGAATCGTTCCGGCGGCTGACACGCCGGTAACCGGAGGCATGATGCGCGCACCCGTGCTTCTCGCTCTCGCACTCGGTCTCGCGCTCGCCGCGTGCGAGCCCGGCGGCGGGTCGGCCGACATCGCAATCTACGGCTCAGTCTGGACCGGCGACACCAGCCGCGCAGAGGCGGGTGCGCTGGCGATTCGCGGTGATTCCGTGCTGGCCGTGGGCGATAGCGCGGAGATCGCGGCGCATGTCGGTCCGAGGACACGGGTCATCGTTGCCGGCAATGGCCTGGTACTACCCGGTTTCGCCGACGATCATGTGCACTTTTCCGACGGAGGGTTCCAGCTCGGCTTCGTCGACCTGCGCGATGCGACCAGTCCGGAGGAGTTCGTGCGCCGGATCCGGGCGTACGCCGCAAAGCTGAAGCCCGGTGAATGGATCCTCGGCGGCACATGGGATCACGAACGATGGCCGGGCGCGCCGTTGCCGCGCCGACAATGGATCGATTCGGTCACTCCCGACAACCCCGTCTTCATCCAGCGGCTCGACGGGCACATGGGGCTGGCCAACTCACGCGCACTGATGCTCGCCGGTCTCTCGAGCACGTCGCGCGAGATTGCTGGGGGCACGATCGTCCGCGACGCCACCGGTGCGCTCACCGGTGTCCTGAAGGACGAGGCGATGGGACCCGTGTTTGCCGTCGTCCCGGCGCCTCGTCCCGACCAGGTTGATTCCGCGCTCTCCAAGGCGATGCACCACGCCAACTCGCTCGGGATCACTGCGGTCTCGGCCGTTTCAGCGTCATGGGCGGAAGTGGCGGCCTTCCGGCGTGCCCGCCAGGCGGGAACACAGACGGTGCGCGTGTCCCTGTATCCCTCACTCGCCGATTGGCAGCGGGTTGCCGACACGATGACGGCGCAGGGCGCAGGCGATGACTGGATCAGGCTCGCCGGCGTGAAGGGGTTCGTCGACGGCTCACTCGGCTCGACCACGGCGCTCTTCTTCGATCCCTATCTCGACGAGCCGACGCAGAGCGGACTGCTCGTGACGCCCCAGGATTCACTCCGGCGCTGGATCGGCGCGGCAGATTCGGCGGGCCTGCAGTTGATCGTGCACGCCATCGGCGACCGTGCCAATCAACTCTTGCTCGACATCTACGATTCGGTCGCCACCTCGCACGGACCCCGCGACCGGCGCTTCCGGATCGAACATGCGCAGCACCTCACCCCGGCTGACATCACCCGCATCGCAGCGCTCGGCGTGCTGCCATCGATGCAGCCCTACCACGCCGCCGACGACGGGCGGTGGGCCGCCAAGCGGATCCGGCCGCCCCAGATTGCGGGGACCTATGCGTTTCGGTCGCTGCTCGATGCGGGGGCCACGCTGATGTTCGGCTCTGATTGGGTGGTTGCGCCTCTCGATCCGATGCTGGGGATCTGGGCGGCGGTGACACGCCACACGATCGATGGGCGCAACCCCGGGGGCTGGGTGCCGGAACAGAAGATCTCGCTCGACGAGGCACTCCGCGCGTACACGTCGGCGAACGCCAGGGGGGTGTTTGCGGAGAAGCGTCGCGGTATGCTCCGCCCGGGCGCGCTCGCGGACGTGGTGATCCTCGATCGTGACATCCGGGCGGTGCCCGCGGACAGCATCACGGCAGCACGCGCGATGTTCACGGTGGTGGGGGGAAAGGTCGTGTTCGAGCGATAGGCACCGGGGCGTTCCGGCGTCACTCGCGCTCGAAGCTGTATGCGCCGGCGTCAGCAAAGGCGTTTCCGCCCCACATCCGGATGGTGACGATGACCGTCTGATCGGTGATGGTCACGATGTTGTAGCTGTTGGGCTGGCTCCGGCGTCGGCTCGAGATGGCCGTGCCCGCCTGCGACAGGACAACGGGATGTGGACGCCGCGGCCCCGGCTCAACCCGAACAACGAAGGCGTCGTGCATGTGGCCGGTCAGTACCACGTCGACCTTGGCCCGACTGAACGCCGCCAGCGCCGCCTTCGCGTTCCGCACCGTGTTGTGCACCGGGAACTCGGGCGGCACGAGACACGGATGATGCATCATCACTACCCGACACGCGGTCGGTGCGGCCTTGCGAAACTCACGCTGCATGCGGCGGATCTGCGACGTGGAGACGGTGCCATCCTTCCAGAGGTAGTGGCGTGCGGTGCTGATCGACACAACCGCGAGCCGGTCATCGAAATGCGATGGCTCGATGTCGGTCGCGATGTGTTCGCGATAGGCGGCCAGCGGATGCAGCGCGCGGGCAATCGGGTTGTAGAGCGGGATGTCGTGGTTCCCCGGCACGGAGATCCAGGGTGTCGGAAATCGCCCGAGGTACGCCTGCACCGCCTTGTACTGTGGTGCGAGCGCCCGTTGCGTCGCGTCGCCGCTGAAGGCCACCAGGTCGGGATGCTGTGCGATGACGTCGGAGACCAGTGCGTCGGCGATCCGCGGCAGGTCGGTCCCGAAATGGAAATCGGAGAGATGGGCGATCGTGGTCACTCGGCGACCACGCCGATGAGGCGGAGGGCTTTCGGCCGGATGCCGTACTCGAGTGGGGCCTGGAGCTTCACGACCTCTCCGTCGAGCGACACGTCCAGCGAAGCCGCCTGCGGCTCGAGAGTCACCGCCTGGCACGTTGACACATCGCACAGGCCGTCGGCGTCGAGCCGTCGGAACAGGGCGTTCACGAACAGCCCGAGCGCACTCCACGGCGTGCGGCTCCTCACCACGTAGAGGCCGAGCCGCCCCGCGTCGAGTGCGTCGCGCGTGCCCAGACCCCGGGACGAGAACTCGTAAACGTTGTTGCCGAGCAGCACCGCGGGTGTGCGGCACCTGCTGGTGCGCCCGTCGGCGGTGATGCCGACGGTCAACGTGGGGAAGCGGCGGAACAGGGCGAGCGACGACCGGACCATGGCCCACCATTTCGATCGGGCCAGGCGCGAGCGCTGGCGATCGCGCTCGCGCACCATCAGCGGGTATACGCCGATCGATGAGTTGTTGAGGAAGATCCGCTCGTTGACGGTGCCGACATCGACGTTGATCGCTTCCCCCTCGACAATCGCGCGGGCCGCGTCAGGCAATTCGAGCGGGATCCCCGCGTCCTTCGCGAAGTGGTTGAGCGTTCCCATCGGCAGCACGCCGAGCACGGCGCCAGACTCGATGACCGCGGTGGCGATCGCGTTCACCGTGCCGTCGCCACCGGCGGCCACCACGACGCGCGCGCCCGAGGCGATCGCCTTCCGCGCGGTGTCGGTCAGGTCGGGACCGTCGGCCTCGAGGATGCTGGGTGTGGCGCCCGACCCCGCGAACGCTTCGGTGATGGCCGTGACCCGGTCGCCCTCGCCTGTTCCTGCGGCCTTGTTCGTGATCACGACGATCATGCATTTGTCCGGGGTGGCGAGGAGCATCCTCTCTCCAGACGAACGGCCGGTCATTCCCGGCACGCGCCACCCCGATGACGACCGCTCAGCTTATCGGCGCGCCGTCGATGACCTTGACGATGAAGAATCCCTCGCGCACGCTGGTGAATATGATGACGCCGCTCTTGAAGAACGGGTAGTTGCTCCACGCGCCGCTCTGGGTCGCGCTGTGCCCGGGCCCATCGTCGTTGTACGGCGCGCTGTCGAAGAACCCGATCTCGCGGGGATTCGTCCGGTCACGAATGTCGAGCACCCGCAGGCCACTGCCGTAGTTGGCCTCGTACACCCGGTCGCCCTTGACGAACAGGTTGTGGTCCGACGACTTGACCGGCCCGATGTACTCGCGCGCCACGACCGGGTCATCAAGTTCGGCGAGGTCCCACACGATGGTGCGCGTCCCCGCGACGACCCCCGCCAGTTCGTCGCCCTCATCGTTCATGTAGAAGTAGCGCTGCTCGTCGTCGAACCAGCCCTGGTGGGCGTACGACACGTTGGGATAGCTGTTGCGGCCAATGGTCACCGGGCGGGCCTTGTCGGTGACATCGGCGATGTTGATCTCGGTCTCGTTCGATCCGACGCAGATCTGGCGACCGCGATAGCGGGTGTCAGGTCCGCGGTAGGTGAGACACTGCGCGTCGTGAGTGTAACCACGCGGGTTGGAGCCCGATTGATCGTTGTAGCAGCCCTTGAATACCGGCTTCTTCGGCTCACTGACATCGACCATGTGGAGTCCGCCCCCGCATGTCTGGCCACCGCTGTTGCTGCCGACGATGTACACGAACCCGTTCGCCGTGTCCGCGACCACGTTGTGCGCGCTGAAGATCTCGTGGTACGTCGTGTCGGGGGTAAACGTCACCGGTGCCTCGCCCGCCCGACGGAGCCGCGTCAGGTCGAAGACCTGCATCCCGTGCGCGCCGGCGCCATCGGCGACGATGTAGGCGTGATTGTTCACCACCTTGATGTCGCGCCATACCGACGGCGGCACGCCCCGGGTGCGCGACAGCGTGCCGACCAGGCGCGGCGCAGACGGATTGGTCACGTCCACGAACGACGCGCCATCGCGGCGGGCGATCAGGGCGTAGTCCCGCGCGGTGAGCGGGTCGGTCCATCCCCAGACATCGTTGACCCAGGCGCCCCGCTCGCCGCCGAGTGCGCTCACCGGCATGTGGGCCACCAGCTCCATGTTGGCGCAGGTGAACTCGCCGATGTGCCCATCCTTGCACCGCGCACCCGGCGTGACGTCGGCGCCGATAGCGTAGATGCGTCCCTCGAGTTGCTGGCCGGGCTGCCAACCCGAGGCGGTGCGCCGCGACGCCAGCACCCTGCCTTCGCCGAAGTCACGCTGTGGCATGCTGATCGCCGCCCGTTGCGACGTGCCGGCGATCGCGTAACCGAAGGTGTACGGCCACGATGTGCTCGACGTCGAATCGGGATCGATCGCCATCACGCCCTGCCATCCGCCCCTGGTGTCAGGAAGAAATCGGTAAACCCTGCCGCTCCCGCCATTTGCCCCCGGCGCCCCGACCCACACCTCGGCGCCCACGGCAGCGATCGCGAATCCGAACTGCGAAGCCCTCGGCGCGTCGAACGGGCGCAGCTCGCCGACCGAGCGCCATCCGCTGGCGCCCTCCCGTTCCATCACCAGCACCGCCCCTGCGCCAGGTGCGCCGAGATAGGCGCGATCACCGTGAAGGAGGAGCGCACCGCCCACCGCCGCTGTCGAGGCGGCCAACGGTCGACGCACCGGGACCAGCGCAGGATCCGACCAGTGTCCATCGGATTGCCTTATCGCGGCATACACGCGTCCGGCACCCGAGTCGGCGGCCGGGGCCCCGATCAGCAACCAGTCACCGGACATGGTGAGGGTGCGCCCGAACCCGGTCGTCCCGGGTGCTGCCGGCGGTCGGATGGTGTCGTGCACGCGCCACGCGTCGCCGTCCCGGCGGAAGTGGTAGACGACGCCGGTGGAGTCCACGGCCGGCGAGCCGACCAGCAGGTCCTCGCCGTGCACCACGAGGGCGCTCGCAAACTCCGCATGATGGCCTGGCCCGGGCGGTTCGATCGTGGTGGAGAGTTCCCAGCTGCCGGCTGGTGCGGCACGACGGAAGGCGTACGCGACTCCCGACCCCGCTCGCTTGCGCGGCGCGCCGACAACCATGGTGTTGCCGTCGAGCGCCACGGTGCGCCCGAAGTCGTCCATGTGGCCTGGGTCCGGTGCGCTCACCCGGAATCGTTCGCGCCACGACCCAGCTGCGTCCAGACGATAGGTGTACACCACACCCGGTCCGTACCAGATCACCGGTTGCCCGATGACGAGGTCGGTCTCGGTCATCACCATGGATCGACCGAAGTTCGGTTCCTGTGCGGGAAGGGCGAGCGGCGACAGCAGCAATGCAGCGCCACCGGCGGCAATCAGCATCCTCGGCATCGGCATGTCCCTGATGAGGTCGGTATCTCCCAAGTTAGCCCGGTTGGCGCGCGATCCGGGCGCACCCATTGGCCTCCGGGCGGTCCCGGGCCATTTTCCCTCCCATGGCCACTCGAACCGCATCGCGTCCACGTACTGCCGCCAAGCTCGACAAGGCAGAACTCGTCGATCTGTATCGACTGATGTACCTCTCGCGCCGACTGGACGACAAGGAAATCCAGTTGAAGCGCCAGAACAGGATCTTCTTCCAGATATCGGGTGCGGGTCACGAGGCGGTGCTTGCCGCCGCGTCACGCGTGTTCCGAACTTCCCACGACTGGTTCTACCTCTACTACCGGGACCGCGCGGTCTGCCTGGGACTCGGCATGACCCCCGCCGAGCAGCTCCTGTCGGCCGTGGCCGCCGCCGACGACCCGAACTCGGGTGGGCGGCAGATGCCGTCGCATTGGGGGCACAAGGACCTGAACATCGTGTCGACGTCGAGCCCGACCGGGACGCAGTTCCTGCAGGCCGTCGGTTGCGCCGAGACCTGGCTGCGCGCCTCGGCCGACGAGCGGACCGCCGACCTGACGCCGGGCGACGAAGTCGTGCTCTGCACCACCGGTGAGGGGACGACCAGCGAGGGCGAGTTCTGGGAGGCCCTCAACAGCGCCAGCAACCTCAAGCTCCCGGTGGTCTTCCTGGTGGAGGACAACGGGTACGCGATCTCGGTCCCGGTCGAGGTGAACACCGCGGGCGGATCGATCTCCAAGCTGGTGCGCGGGTATCCAGACCTGCTGGTGCTCGAGGTCGACGGCTGTGATCCACTCGCTTCGTACGATGCGCTGATGAAGGCCCACGACTATTGTCGGCTCCGGAAGGGACCGGCGCTGGTGCATGCAAAGGTGATCCGTCCCTACTCGCATTCGCTGTCGGACGACGAGGTGCACTACCGATCCACGGCCGAGCGCGAGGCCGACGCAGCCCGCGATCCGCTGATCACCTTCCCGCGATACCTCATCGACCAGGGAGTTGCCACCGAGGCGGAACTCGAGACGGTACGCGACCAGGCAGATGACGAGGTCAACGTCGCCACCGATGTCGCCCTGGCCTCGCCGCAGCCCGCTCTCGACACCATATACGATTTCGTGTACTCGCCCGACGTCGACCCGACGGCCGAGCAGTTCGACACCGAGGATGATCCGCAGTTCAGCGGTGATCCCACCACGATGGTCGACCTGCTGAATTCGTGCATGAAGGACGAGATGGCCCGCGACCCGCGCATCCTCGTCTTCGGGCAGGACGTGGCCGATGTGTCGCGCGAGGCGAGCCTTCCCGACGTGAAGGGCAAGGGTGGGGTCTTCAAGGTGACCTGGGGGTTGCAGAAACAGTTCGGCAGCAACCGGGTCTACAACTCGCCGCTCGCCGAGGCCAACATCGTCGGCCGAGCCATCGGGCTCGCCACTCGGGGCATGAAGCCGGTCGTCGAGATCCAGTTCTTCGACTACATCTGGCCGGCGTACATGCAGATCCGCAACGAGCTCGCGCTGATGCGGTGGCGGTCGAACAACGCCAACTCCGCGCCCGTCGTGGTACGCGTCACCTATGGCGGATACCTCAAGGGCGGGGCGGTGTACCACTCGCAGACGGGCGCCGCGGTCTTCACCGGCATTCCCGGCCTGCGCGTGATCTGCCCGAGCACGGCGCTCGACGCGAACGGGCTGCTGCGCACCGCGATCCGCTGCGACGACCCGGTCATCTTCCTCGAACACAAGCACCTGTATCGCCAGGCCTACAACAAGGGCGCGTATCCCGGCCCGAACTTCATGATCCCGTTCGGCAAGGCGAACGTCGTGCGCGAGGGTACCGACCTGACGGTGGTGACCTACGGCGCGGTGGTCCAGCGCACCGTGCAGGCGGCCCGGGACCTCCACGAGGCCACCGGAGTCGATGTCGAGGTCATCGACCTGCGCTCGCTCAACCCGGTTGACTGGGAAACGATCGCCGCGTCGGTGCGGAAGACATCGCGCGTGATCGTGGCGTACGAGGATTCACTGTCTTGGGGTTACGGCTCGGAGATCGCGGCACGCATTGCCGACGAGATGTTCCATTGGCTCGATGCGCCAGTGCGTCGGGTCGCTGCGACCGACACCTTCGTGGCCTATGCGCCGGAACTGGAGGACGTCATCCTGCCGCAGGTCGAGAGCCTGCGGCGGGCGATGGAGGAAGCACTGCAATACTGATAGCGTTAAAGCCGCCAATAGTTTCGAATGAGTCGTTGATCAGTGTCCTTTGCAGCTTGAGCTGGTAATGTCCCTATAGCTGTAGAAAGGTGAAAATCGGGTGCATCCTTGTCGGTGAAGTCCCTTCACCAACGGGCTGTTTGCGCAGCCCTTCCGACGAGGAGTACACCCGATGCAGGACGAAAGGCAAATGGCGGTGCCGGCGCTAGTCATGCCGGTGGATGGCTTGAGCGCGCTGGTCCGGAAGGCGGTGCGCGGCGCGATTGAGACGGCAGTGGAGCAGGAGTTGACGCTGGCGCTGGGACGGACGACCTACGAGCGCGCGGTGACGGCGGTGGGCTATCGCCACGGCACGATGCCGCGGACGCTGGTGACGAGTGCGGGGCCGGTGGCGCTGCGCCTCCCGCGCGCGCGGCTGCAGCAGGCCGATGGGTCGACGCAGGAGTGGCGCAGCACGCTGGTGCCCCGCTACGCGCGGCGGACGGCGGCGCTCGACGAGACGCTGGCACGACTCTACCTGAGTGGGGCGAGCACGCGCGATGTGCGCCGGGCCGTCGCCCTGCTGTTCGGGACGACTGCGGTGTCCAAGAGTGCGGTGTCGCGCGTTGTCACCCGCTTGCAGGGCGCGTACCAGCAGTGGCAGCAGCGCTCGCTCGCCGAGGAGCCGATCGCGTATCTGATCCTCGACGGCCAGCGACACCGGGTGCGGGCCGACGGGCGGGTCACCTGGTGCTCGATCCTGATGGCCGTGGGCGTGCGCCCGACGGGCGAGAAAGTGGTGCTGGGCTTGCCCGTGGTGGGCGGCGAGCAGACGGCGGCGTGGGCCCAGCTGCTCGAGGACCTGACGCAGCGCGGGCTGGCGCGCCCGCAGCTGGTGATCAGCGACGGCAGCAAGGGCGCCGCGGCCGCCTTGGAAGCGACGTGGTCGGGGATCGCGCATCAGCGTTGCCTGGTGCACAAGCTGCGCAACCTGATCGCGTGTGTCCCGCGCTCACTGCGTTCCGCCGCACGTGGGCCGTCAAATGGAGTGCGGTCGTCGTCTCGCTCGATGAAGCGGGGACCGGCCTGACGGCGTTCACCGATTTCCCGCCCGCGCAGTGGCGCTGCCTGCGCACGACGAACACGATCGAACGCATCTTCGGCGAATTTCGGCGGCGCACGAAGACGCAGGGCGCGCTGCCGACGCCCGAGGCGATCACGACGGTGCTGTGGGGGACGCTGGCGACGGGAGGAATTCGGATGCGGAAACTGCACGGCTACAAAGCGATGACAACCACGACGCTGCGTCAGGCAGCGTAACCGGGACGCCCGACAGGATCACCCGAATGAATTTCTACAGCTTGCGGGACACGACCCTTGAGCTGCAAAATTCCGAGCACGTGTCCAACTCCGGTTTCGCGGGGTCCGTGGTGTAGCCCTCTTTCGATCGAATCTCGGTTCGCATGTCCCTTATTTCTAGGAGCTTCGAATGCCACGTCCTACGCCGTTATGGCTGCTTGCAGCGTGTTTGGTCGTTGGGTGTAGCGAACATCCAGTGTTGCCTGAGGGAAAACTTCCTGCCCGCGCCTATGCCGAGCGAATCGGCACTGACTCCCTGCGTGTTACCGTGGCGAATGATTACATCCGCCCTATCGTGTTCTATCGCTGCACAACACGCCTGCAACGCCGGAATGGAGACAATTGGGTTGATGTGCCGGGCGCGGGACCGGCGGAGTGCATCTATGGTCCCGAACCGACTGTAGCATCGGGGTCTTCACGGTCAGTCACAATTGCTTATGACTTTGGTTCCTCCGAAGGGCCTCAGCGGGTCGTTTTCGACGTGGAGCGATACGGTCCCGCCGGCAGGCCGACCTACCTTGGTGATCCAACAGAACAACTTGCGTCGTTCGAGTTAGGCGTGATGCCTTGAGTCAGTGCGCGTCCTGGCTGTTGCACAGGCTTCTTCCTCGCCCCTCCCTCGGCATACCTTGCACGATTCCGTATCCGTTGTCCTAACACACCTGGAGATTGTATGAATTCGCACTCGGTCAACATCGCTTTGACCACGTTGTTGATCATTGGCGCCGCCTGTTCGTCCGGGGACAATGGAACCAACGTGAGCCGAGCCTCTGGATCGCTTGAGAACACCACTACATCGGACCTTCAAGGCGGTGACGCGATTCTCGATTCGTTAACCGCACAACATCCTGCACTGACCGGCATCTACTGGAATTAGGAAGCAAGTCAATTGGTGCTAGAAATCGACGATAATGCGTCAGCAGCCGAGTTGGCGAACGTCCGCACTATCGGGTGCGCAAAGATTTAATGGGCGAATCGTAGCTACGAAGACAACATTGACAACTGGCAAGCTTCGCCTACGGCAAATGTTGTCGTGGAAGCTTCAGGCTCGTGCAATGTTTACGATGCCTGAGGTGCAATCCGTGGATCTTGACGAAAAGGCCGCAACGATTCGGGTTGGTGTCATCCAAGGAACACCTCACGCGATGGTCCGTGAAGCACTCGAGGGCATGGGTGTGCCGTCACATGCCGTCACTGTGGTAGATGAGGTTCCAGTGGTGCTATTTGCGAGCGTTCGCGATCGCAACCGCACGTTTATCGAAAGTGGGTTCCAAATAGCATTTCCTGTCGACATCTATGGCGGATGGAAAACGTGCACCTCGGGTGCAGACGTGTTCCATAACGGGCTATACGGATTCGTTACCGCCGGCCACTGTTCACAGTTTGAGGCCAACGGCGTTAACAGCTCCACCGCGATTTACCAGAATAACTTCACGAGTGGCGACTATATAGGCTACGAGTACATTGATACGCCTTTTTTTTCGTGCAATGGTGGGGCGAACACCTGTCGATATAGTGATGCGATGTATGTGCGGTACTCTCCGAACAATTCATCGACCTTCTACGCCGGAAAGAAGATCGCCGAAACGTCGCCCGTGGGCACGACTGGTTCGGGGGGGCTAAACGTGGCTCGGTATCGGCTGAGCGCTGGCAATTCAAATATGACGATCGGACTGGTCGTCCGAAAGACCGGCAGAACTTCCGGCACCACGGAAGGTACTGTCTCGGCAACATGCGTCGACAAGGTTCCATCTGCCGGCAAGATCTTGTTGTGTCAAGATGTTGTCGATGGATGGTCGAGGCCGGGTGATAGCGGCGCACCGGTGTATTGGCCCGACGGGTTTGATTTTTCCAATCTGAACGCGAAAGTGTACCACGCGGGAATTCTCTGGGGTGGCGACACGATTAACGCAAAGATTTTTGTGAGTCCGTGGTCAGGGATTACGACTGACCTGGGCGTGTGGTACTAGATGGCCACGCGATGAATTAAAGGGCCTCGCGGAGGTGTATGCCCTCTGACGCCAAAGGCCTGCGGTTCTTGCGACTCAACGTGATCGTTTTTCGCGGGACGCTTCCGTTCTGGACCTTGCGGGGCGTATGTCCCGCAAGCTGCCCACGCAATCCGTACTTGGAAATGCCGGAGGGGCCGCTACTGGGTCGGTGGACACGAGACGGTGGGCCCCGATCGGGCCGGCCTTCTCGTCGTCTGAATCACGAACTAAGCGTTGATCAGGAGGGCTCGTCAGGCCAGGCAAATCAGATCGCGTCCCGCACCTCCGCCGCCGCCGCGATCGCGTGGTCGACGTCGCGGCTGAGCGCTCGCGCCTGCTGTGTGGCCTGCGCAAGTTCGTCCACCATTGCCCCCACGCCTTTCTCGCGCAGTCGCAGGATCTCGAACCGGACATTCTGCATCGACAGCGCACAGCTCTCGAAACGATCGGCGAGCTGCGTGCGGCGCTGCTCCAGCTCGATGCATGCCTGGCGCTGCCGCTCCAGCAGCGCGAGCTGCCGGTTGCGCTCCTCGGTGTCGGGCCGCTGGCGGAGGTCCATCAGGCGAAGGTCGATCCGGGTGAGCTCGCCGCCGTTCTCGCCCATCGACTGGTCCATCGCGTGCAATGCCTGCCCGAGGTCGTGCGCCCGCTGGTACAGATTCTCCACCGTGGGCACGATCTCGGGAAGCATCTCGCGATCCGCATCCGACAACCTGGCCATGAGCGCGAGGATGGCGGCCCGGTCGCCGTGAACCATCCTGACCCGCGCGAAATGTTTCCCGAGATCGTCGGCCTTCGGGGCGACCACGGCCTTCACGCCCTTGAACCGCCGGGTCGAATTCGACGACACCGCGTCGGGCGCATCGGGGCGGTTCAGCACGTCCCGCCATGAATATCCAGCCTGCCAAAGGTCGGAATAACGCTTGAACAGGCCGAACGACATTCCGCCGAGCACGAAGAGGAACCACGGCGTGTCGAGACCGGGCGCAATCGCATTGATCAGGAAACAGCCGCCAGACACCGCAACTGTCTTCGCAAATTCCGCCCGCGTCTGGCGGATGATGATCGGCTCGCCGGTTTCCGGCAGGGCCGCCTCACCCTTTGCCTTGGCGCGCGCAGCCTGCCGTGCCTCATGGCGTGAGAGCGCTGCGCCGGGAGAGCGCGTTGCCGGCAGGTTGCCACGACCGATGCGCTCGCCCAACGGCGCACGCGGCGCCGGCCGGTTTCCCGCAAGAGGCCGCGGCGAGCGGGATGTCGACGGTGCGCGATCGGTGAGCGGACGGGCCGGCCGGGCGGCAGTTGCGCCGCGCACGGTCTCGGGGCGGCTCTGCGCCTTCCACCCCAGCCCCGTTGGCCGGTAGCCTGCCACGTTTCGGCTCTCGAGTGACCGCCGCAAGGCGTCGGCGGATGGCCAGCGATTCTCCGGATCCTTCTCGAGACAGCGGGCGACCGCGAGCGACAGGTCTTCCGGTATGTCCGAGTGCATCTCGTGCAGCAGCGCCGCCGGTTCGGTGATGTGCTTCATCAGGATGCCGGCGACAGTGGGGGCATTGAACGGCAGCTCACCCGAGAGCATCTGGAATGCCACCACGCCCAGCGAATAGACGTCGCTGCGGCCGTCGATGTCGCGTTCACCCGCGGCCTGCTCGGGACTCATGTAGGAGGGTGTCCCGATCGCCATCCCGGCGCTCGTGAGCGTGGCACTACTCGCCCCCGAGAGGGCCTTGGCGATGCCGAAGTCGGTCACGACCACGCGTCCGCGCGTCCCCTCGAGGAGGATGTTGTCCGGCTTGATGTCGCGGTGGATCACCGAGAGGGCATGTGCTGCGGAGAGCGCGTCGGCGGTCTCCTTCATGATCCGGCGGGTGTCGTCCACGGGAACTCGCCCGCGACGGCGGATTCGTGCCGCCAGCGATTCGCCCTCGATCAACCCCATCACGAAATAGACGATCCCCTCGCCCTGGCCGACGTCGTGAATCGGCACGATGTGCGGGTGCGCAAGCCGAGCCGCTGTCTGCGCCTCGCGCGTGAAGCGCTCGCGGATCTCGCCCGAGAACGCCAGCTCGGGTGGCAGTACCTTGATGGCAACGCGCCGCTGCAGCCTTTCATCACGCGCGCGGAAGACCACACCCATTCCGCCACGCCCGATCTCACCCTCGATCGTGTACGCCTCACCGAGGGCGTCCTTGAGGAGGGTTGGCAAGGAATGGCCTGCGGGATCTCTCATTCGGGATCCTGATCCTGGGCGAGTCGAGTATTGGTCACTAACCCCTTAATCTGCACATGGATGCGCATGCGGGCAACGTGCCGGCGGTCACTGCCGAGGCGACAGGACGCAGACCGGACCTCCGGTAGGGATGCCCAGATGGCGGGAACGCTCTGGCTGTCACGCCACACCGGCAGGGGTTGGTCTGCAAATCGTGGCATGTACGATGCCTTGAGGAACCCGGAGTCGCGCTCAGCCCGTTTCGATGGCATTGCCGACACACCGGCTTCAACAGGAGATCCGCCTTGACCGAAATACTTACGCTTCCAATCCTCCCGCTCAGGGATGTCGTCCTCTTCCCCGGCGTCACCTCGCCGATCGGCGCCGGTCGATCGATGACCCTCAAGGCGATCGAGGCCGCGCTGGCGTCGCCCGACAAGCTGGTGCTCGCCGTCGCGCAGAAGGAGAACATCGAGGCCGTCTCGGCCGACGGGCTTCACACCGTCGGAACGATCGCTCGCATCGGGCAGTTGCAGCGGGGAATGTCCGGCATGCAACTGCTCCTCCATGGTGAGCGACGCGGCATGGCGCTCCAGATGACCGAGGAGGACGGCCATCTGGTCGCGAAGGTGCGGCCGATGGAAGATCTTCCCCCGGTCAATCCCGACGATGCGTCGTTCGTGGCACTCCATCGCGAGCTGCGTGCCCGGGCCGCCGAGCTCGGGCAGAAGTCCGGCCTTCCCGAGGAAGTGGTGCAGCAGGTGCTGAACGGCGTCGAGGAGCCGGGCCGCTTTGGCGACCTCGTGGCGGGCTACCTCGACCTCTCGACCGCAGAGAGGCAGGGACTGCTCGAGGCGCTGGCTGTCGATGAACGGCTCCGCCGCGTGCTGGTACACGTCCAGCGGCAGGTGGCGGTGCTCGACGCGCAGGAGGAGATCAAGTCACAGGTCCAGGAAGAACTGGGTGACCGCCAGCGCGAGATCTACCTGCGCGAGCAGCTCAAGACGATCCGCCGCGAATTGGGTGATGAAGATGACGCCGGCGAGCTGGAAGATCTCGAGGCACGCCTGCAGGAGCTCGATCTCCCCGAACAGGCCCGGAAGGAAGTTGATCGCGAACTCGGTCGCCTTCGGCGGACCGGACGGGAGTCGATGGAGTCACAGGTGATCCGCACGTTCCTCGAGCACGTGGCGGAGTTGCCGTGGAACGAACGCAGCGGGGAGCGCCTGGCGTTGCCGGAGGCAGCAGCGATACTCGACGCCGACCACTATGCGCTCGGCGACGTGAAGGATCGCGTGCTCGAGTTCCTCGCCGTGCGCGCGATGCGAGCCCGGCGCGATGCGTCCCTGCCGGTCCCGCCATCGTCGGACGCACCGGCGTCGCAGAAGGCCGGTGAGGTGCCGGCCAACGCCGACGGCGTGGTGCCCGGTGCGGCAGAGGTGCCGCCCCCGGCCGTGGATGATGCCGAGGAGGCGCGGAAGCGCTCGCCCATCCTGCTGTTCGTCGGCCCTCCCGGTGTCGGCAAGACGTCGGTGGCCAAGAGCATCGCGCGGGCCATGGGCCGCAAGTATGTGCGCGTGTCGCTCGGCGGCGCGCGGGACGAAGCGGACATCCGAGGACATCGCCGGACCTACGTGGGTGCGATGCCGGGGCGCATCATCCAGGGCCTCAAGCAGGCGGGCACTCGCAATCCCGTCTTCCTGCTCGACGAGATCGACAAGCTCGGCGTGTCGTTCCAGGGTGACCCCGCGTCGGCGTTGCTCGAGGTGCTGGACCCAGCGCAGAACGATTCGTTCACCGACCACTACCTCGGTCTGCCGTTCGACCTGAGTGAGGTGATGTTCATCGCCACGGCGAACTTCATCCAGAACATCCCGGCGCCGCTGCTCGACCGCATGGAGGTGGTCGAGTTCAGCGGCTACATCGAGGCCGAGAAGGTCGCGATCGCCGAGCGATACCTCGTGCCGCGGCAGGTCGTGGACAATGGACTGAACGACGAACTCCTCACCTTCACCGGCCCCGCGCTGCTCGAGCTGGTGCAGCGGTACACGCGTGAGTCCGGGGTCCGTCAGCTCGAACGCGAGATCGGTCGCGTCGCGCGCAAGGTGGCGCGCCGCCTCGCCGACAGCGAGGACGAAAAGGTGTCGGTCACCGCACCGATGGTGCGTGAGCTGCTTGGCCGGCCAAAACTGCACCCCGAGGAGAAGTCGGGAGTCGACCAGGTCGGGCTCGCGACGGGGATGTACTACACGCCGATGGGCGGCGACATCATGTTCGTCGAAGCTTCAACGATGCGTGGCAAGGGTGAACTGGTCCTGACCGGGCAGTTGGGCGACGTCATGAAGGAGTCGGCCCGCGCCGCATGGACCTATGCCCGCGCGCATGCGGCCGCGCTCCACATCGGCGAGGACATGTTCAACCACGACGTGCACATCCACGTGCCGGCCGGGGCGATCCCCAAGGATGGACCAAGCGCGGGCATCACCATGTCCACCGCGCTGGTCTCGTCACTGTCGGGCCGGGAGGTCCGTCACGATATCGCGATGACAGGTGAGGTGACGCTCCGCGGGCGGGTGCTGCCGATTGGCGGCGTGAAGGAGAAGTTGCTGGGGGCGCTGCGCGCAGGCATCACCCGGGTGATCGTGCCGAAGCAGAATGAATCCGACCTCGACGACCTCCCGGCCGAGGCGCGCAAGCGGCTCGAGATCCACTTGGTGGAGGAACTGGGTG
Organism: Gemmatimonadales bacterium; assembly: GCA_013694695.1. Taxonomy (GTDB): domain Bacteria; phylum Gemmatimonadota; class Gemmatimonadetes; order Gemmatimonadales; family GWC2-71-9; genus Palsa-1233. The sequence goes on from JACDBX010000043.1 coordinate 28,687, forward strand.
AGGTGCTGGCACTGGCGCTCAGGGACGTGCGCTACACCGAGGGGAAGTTGCTCTTCGGCGATGAGAACCCGCGGGACGTGGTGCCATTGTCACGGCATTTTCCGCATTGAGCGTAGTCGTTGGTCGTTAGCTGTGTTTGCGCCGAAGGCCAGTTCCGTTGGGGGGACTGGCCTTCTTGCAGG
>JACDBX010000071.1 GCA_013694695.1 Gemmatimonadales bacterium
ACTGATGGCTGATGGCTGACGGCTCTAAGGAGCCAAGCTCCCCGTCGCCGCATTCAGCCTGACCACAAACTGATCCGCGTCTCCGCCGCTCTGCACCGTGACCGCACCGGCCCGAGGATCAAGGTCAACCGACCCGAAGAATCGGCCGACCCACCACGCCACCCCGTCGGAATCGACCGACACGCCGCCGCCGAGGGCGAAGTTGGCGTCGCCGGCCACCACCGCGCCCACCGGCGCTGCCCAGCGGAGGTTCGCCCCCGCATCCAACGAGACAAGGAAGGCGTCCCCCGCCCCGGCGGTACCAAGCCCGGCGAGCGGAGTGGTTCCCGGACCGGGATCGAAGTCGACCGCGCCCTGGAACCACCCCGAGATCAGGATGTTGCCCGCCGCGTCGAGCGCGACCCCCAGGGCGCCGTCTGACCCCGACCCGCCGAACCGCCGCGCAAGTCCCTGCCAGCGCCCGTCGGTGTCGTAGCGAACGATATACACATCCTGGCCGCCAGCACTCGCCAGCGGTACCGCCGCTCCGCCGGTGCCAACGTCGGCCACGCCTGCAAAGCCACCGACCACCACGATCGAACCCGTCCCCTCGATCACCAGCGCTCCAACCTGGTCGGCCTGCGTACCACCACCGCGCAACGCCCACTTCAGGTCGAGCTGCGGATCATACTTGGCGACCACCATGTCCGACTCGCCCGCACTCACCACCGGGACCGACAGCACCGACGATCCCAGGGTCGCGAGGCCCCGGAACTCACCGCCCACCACGACGTCACCACCCGAGGTGGTTCGCACCGTCACCAGGACGTCGTCGCCGGTCCCGCCCATCTGTGATACGGCGATGAAGGCGCCGGCAGAGGTATAGCTGGCAATGAAACCATCCAGCCCGCCGCGCGACGTCAGCGCCGCGATCCCGGCTGCGGGGTCGAAGTCGGCGACATCGCGGAAGAGGCCGACCACCGTCACGCTCCCGTCGGTGCGTACCGCGATGCCCCGACCCTCGTCATCCTGCGCGCCACCGATGCTGCGTGCCCACTGACAGGTGCCGATCGGCGAGATGCGCGCGAGCAGGATGTCGCGACCGCCGTTGTTCACAACCGGGGCGCCGCCGCACGAAAGCCCGGCCCCTGCGAAACCGACCACGTACACGCCGCCGTCGCCGGTCAGCGCCATGTCGAGAGGCTGGTCGTTGACGGCGCCGCCGAGCGACACTGCCCAAACCAGTGCGCCGTTGGGCGCGTACTTCGCCACCCCGATATCGTTCCCGCCAAGCGACGCGCGGATCGTGGTCCCTGACGTGGGATCGAAATCGACGGATCCGCTGAAGTAACTCGCCACGTATCCGTTGCCGACGACATCGGTGACGACATTCCGGGCGTAGTCAGCGCCGGTGGAACCGATCCGGAACGGCGCCGCGCTCCCCACTGGTGGGGGCGGCGGCGGAGTGATGGGACCGGTCGGATCGGGCTCGAAATCGCGACAGGCGCCGGTCAGGAGCGCCACAATGAGTGCCACGCGGGGGAAGACAGCGATGTTGGGCATGTCCTACAGTATCGGAGGGGGAAGAAAAAAACGAGATGTCGCGGCGCCGACGTGCCCCAGCGCCAACCGGCCCTGCCAGGGTGAACTGCTGGAGCGCGCGCCGTGAGGATCCTTCTCGCAATCGCACTCATGGTCGCCGGGATCCTGCATTTCGTGGTGCCTGCCTACTTCATTGCGATCGTGCCGCGATGGCTCCCCCACCCCGATCTTCTAGTCGTGGTGAGTGGGGTGGGGGAGATCGTCGGCGGGGTGGGACTATTGGTTCCCCGCGCACGGCGGATCGCCGGGGCTGGCCTGATCGTCCTGCTGATCGCCGTCTTCCCGGCCAACATCCAGATGCTGCACGACTGGCGGGCATCGGGCGGTGGTGGATGGTACGAGGTCGGCCTCTGGCTGCGGCTCCCCGTCCAGCTGCTCCTCATCTGGATGGTCCATCGCGTTGCGCTCAGGCCAAGGACCGACGGGGACGGCCCGAAGCCGTGACGAGCGGTGGTGTGGCCCACCCACCCCTGCTCGTCTCCTGTCAGAAGCCTTCGGCATCGACCGCCCGAAGCTCTACACCCCGCTCCACCTACAGGACAGATCATGGGAACGATTCGCCACGACTTCGAGCGCCCGCTCGCCATCCACGTCCCCCGCGTCACGCCGATCCCGCGCATCGGGGCCTTCGGAATCCGTACCCTGCGGCTCATCCTCGGCACCGCGACGGTCGCGATGATCGCGGGCGTGTGTCTGGGGTTCATTGTGGGGTACGCGGCCGCAGCCGGACAGATCGGTCCGTGATCCTCGATTGGCTGCTCGACCAGGGCGACGGCGCACCCCCGGATTACCCGGGCCCGTTGCACGTGATCGAGCGGCTGCACCGCGACGGGATGTGGCTCCCCGTTGCCCTCGGCATTCGCGCCCTTGACACCGCCGATGCACTCGCGAAGTACCGAAGCTGCCTCCCTCCCGACGTCTGGCCGCGTGTGACCTTCCGGGCCCGCCTTCAGGAGCTCGACGCGATCGGACACGGGGTCACCGCCAGGATGGTCGGCTGACCGCTTCCGCGGGTCCGGCCGACGGCCTCCTGTAACTCTGCCGCGCCCGCGATCCCCCAGCTTTTCATACCCCGCCGTCAGGTCGGTTCGCGCGGCATACAGAAATCCCTTCGGCGCGCGCGCACCGCGGTGCGCTACGGCACGTCCATCGTCCGAAGCCGGCGCAGCGCCAACGCAAGGAATCCGCCGATGACCGCGAGCGCGACCACTGCGGCCACGACGAGGCTGACGTGCTGGTCGGCTTCGAAGCGCCGCGGGTCGAGGCCATGCATCAGGGCGATGGCGTGGTACCGGATGCTCAGCAGCCGCACTCCCGATACGTAGCCCGTGAAAAACCCCTCCCAGAGCACGATGTAGAGCAGGCCGATGCCGATCGCCTGGGTGCTCACCAGCCCCAGCCAGACGAACATCGACGCGTACATCGCGACGCCCACCAGCGTCGACACCGTGATGGCGATGGTCGCCGGCCACTCGCCAAGGAACGCCATGTGGGCAGTCAGCATCGCGCTTGCGCCGACGAACGGACCGGCTACGGATACGGTGGCAAGGAGCTTCGGCACCGCGATCTGCCAGCGGGGCACCGGAGACAGCGTGAGATTCGCGAGGGTGCGGTCCTCGACTTCGTTGCCGAACGCCACCGCCGCGATCGCCAGCACAACCAGCGGCGCGATCGATCCCGCGAGCATGGTGCCGAGCACTGTGGACTCGAAGTCCGCCACCGACGTCGCGTCGGCGGACCGGAGCATGAGCACGGTGATGAGGACCGGCAGGCCCGCGAGTACCGCCATGATGGCGAGGCGCCAACGTCCCGACAGCTGCCTGATCGTGAGGAAGTAGACGGAACGCATGCTATTTCTCCACCAGGTAGCCGAACACGCTCTCGAGGGAGTCATCGAGCGGCTCGACGCGATGGAGCCTGATCGACCCGGCCTGCGCGAGCTTTGGCAGCTCGACCTGTAGGTCGAGCACGTTCCGGCTGAGCACGATCAGCGCGCCGTCTGGATCGACATGCACGGCGTCCACCGACGGCAGGCCCACCAGTGCGGAAGCGAGACGCCTGGGGGCATCCGACATGACCCGCACATGGTACGGACGCTGGTTGAGCGCCGCACGGATCGCGCGATACCCGCCGGAAGCCGCCAGCTTGCCGTTGACGATGAGCAGCATCGTGTCCGCGAGCTGTTCCACCTCCTCGAGGATGTGGGACGACAGCACGATCGTCCGCCCCTCCGCCGCCAGGGTGTGGAGCAGGTGCTTGAAGTGCACCCGCTGACGGGGATCCGCTCCGTTGAGCGGCTCGTCGAGCACGAGGATCTCGGGATCATGCACGAGCGTCGCCGCGAGGCGCATCCGCTGGCGCATGCCGCGCGAGTAGGTGTCCAGCGGGCGATGCTGCGCGTCGGCCATGTCGACGAGCGCGATCGCACGATCCACTGCGTTCTGCAGGTCGGGCACGTTGCGGAGGCGACCCATCATCGTCACGAACTCCCGCCCCTTCATGAAACCGTACACCGTCTCGTGTTCCGACATCACGCCCATGCGGCGATAGAGCGGCGGGTTGTTGCGCACCGCCTCGCCGAACGCCGTGACCGTGCCCGACGACGTCGCAGCGAGGCCGGTCATCATCCGGAGTAGCGTCGTCTTCCCCGCCCCATTGGGGCCGAGCAGGCCGGTGATTCCCGGCCGGATGTCGAAGCTCACGTCGCTCACTGCTACAACGCTTCCGAACCAGCGGGAAACGCGGTCGACACGGATCACCGGCTCAGGTGCGTCGGTCATGGCGTAAGCCTCCGGTAACGTGCCCACAGCACAAGACCCGGCACGACCGTCCACCCGAACCACCACGCCACTCGCACCCACGCCGGCAGCTCGCCGGCGGGGGCTTCCTCCGTGATCTCACTCACGTCGCCGAAAATCACGTCGTTCACGTGCACCGGGATGTTGGAGAGGTTGAACATCGAGATCCAACGGCCCGCGGTCCCTCCGATCTCCATCGCCAGGCCGATCGTGAACGGCGTGCTGATCAGGAAGAGGCCGACGAGGAACACAGACGCGTACGCGCGGCGTGATGTGAACGACGCGGTGAGAAGCGCGAGCGTGGTGGCGTAGGCGGCCATGGCAAAGCCGGCCGCCAGGAAGCGCGGGATGTCGAGCCAGTGCGCGCCCAGATAGTCCATCGGCACCGGTGCGCTCAGCCAGAGCCCGATGAAGAGGATCAACTGGGGCAGCCACGCCGCCGCCGTCACCACCGTCAGAAACGCAGCCCACCGCGCGGCGATGTAGTCCGAGCCGGTGAGGGGCCGCACGAGGTAGAGATTGATTACCCCGTCGCGACGATCGCGGCAGAGGAGTTCCGGCCCGACCAGCGCGGCAAAGACGAACATGATGATCGACGCAATTCCGTTGTAGTCCGAGTGCGTCGGCAGGTTCAGCTGATCGGCCATCCCCTGCCCCACAAACCGGTTCACCGCGCCGGCCACCAGCGCCATGATCAGCCCGACCGCCGCCAGCACGGAGATGAACACCCATGGCAGAATCTTGGCCCGCCCGCCACGGCCCGTTCCGAGCGATGCGCGGATGCCGTCCTTGTAGACCGCTCGGCGCGACCGGCTACGACCTTCCCGTTGGCCGGTGTAGCTCTGGTAGCCGATGTCGAAGACGGTGCCCGTCATTCGCGCCCCTCGAAGAGCTCGGTCAGTTCGCGGCGGCGCGGCGCCATCCGCCGGAGCGGCGCTTCCGCCTCGACCAGAGCGTCCCGCACCTGGTCGTAGATCGACTGGTCGCTGCCCTGCACAGTGAGCCCGCCGCCGTCCGGCGTGACGCGCACGCCGCGCCGCTCGAGCGCAGCCACGAGCTCGGCACGGTTGGTGTCGACCTCGATGAACACCGTCTCGGTCTCCTTCGTGAAATGCGCGACCTCGCCGGAATGCGCCAGCCGGCCGCCGTGCAGCACGATGATGCGATCGCAGGTGCGCTCGACATCGGCCATCAGGTGCGACGAGAAGAGGACACTGATCCCGAACTCGCGATGCGTCTTCCTGATGAGGGAGAGCATCTCCTCGCGTCCCGTGGGGTCGAGGCCCGCTGTCGGCTCGTCGAGAAAGACGAATGCGGGATCGTGCACCAGCGCCTGGCAGAGCTTGACCCGCTGCTTCATGCCGGTCGAATACCCGCCGATCGCGCGGTAGCGCTCCTCGAACAGCCCCGCATGCCGCAAGGTGTCCGCCGCGCGCGTGCGCGCCATGTCCGGCGGCAGCCCGCTCACTTCGGCCATGTGGGTCAGGAACTCTGCGGCGCTCACCTGGCTTGGCAGACAGTCATGCTCCGGCATGTAGCCCACGCGGGCGCGTACCGCCACGCTGTCGGCCGCGATCGTGCCCAGCACCTTCGCAGTACCCGACGTGGGATGCAGCAGGCCGAGGAGGATCTTGATGATCGTGCTCTTGCCGGCGCCGTTCTCGCCGAGTATGCCGGTGATACCATCGGTGATGTTGAAGCTGATGTCGTCGAGCGCCACCACCTTGCGGTACCGCTTGGTGACGTGGTCCACTTCGAGCAGCGGCTGACCGGCGATCGGCGGCGTCATGACGCCGCCGGCGCGGGCCGGTCGCACGAGGCATCGACTCCCAGCTGGCACGCTCGGGCATGCAGTTCGGCGGCGCGCTTCTCGCTCTGCCACACGCCGGCGCCCTTGGCGTGCAAGTCACCGAGGCGCGCGCACGCGAGGCCGTTGCCGAAATCGCACGACCAGCGATAACGCCACGACGCTTCCTCGAAGTTCTGCGGCACGCCCCGCCCCGTTTCGTACGCGAGCGCCAGGTCGTAACAACCGTCGCGCCGTCCATAGCTGCACCCCTTCTTGAACAGCACGGCGGCCAGCGAATCGCTCTTCACCGCGCCGGTTCCCGCGGCGTGCAGCCGGCCGAGGCCCACACAGCCGAGGCCGACGTCGGCATCGCAGGCCTTCTGGAACAGCGTTGCTGCGGCTTCGAAGTCCTGCACCACACCGCTTCCCGTCAGGTGGAGCGCGCCGAGATGGGCGCAGCCAGCCAGCGCGTCGCCGTCGCAGCCCTTCCGGAAGAGTTCGGCGGCCCGCAGCGTGTCGACATCCAGGCCGGCGCCCTCGCGATGAAGCACGCCGAGTCGGACGCAACCATCGAGCGCCCCGCGATCGCAGCCCTGGGTCAGGAGTTCCTGGCCGCGAACCGAGTCGAGCTTGACGCCGTCGCCGACCTGGAACATCACACCGAGACTCGCGCAGCTCTGGGGCACGCCGCCGGTGCAACCCTGCTCGAACATTCCCGCAGCACGCTTCACGTCGCGGAGCACGAATTCGCCCTTCTGAAGCTTCACCGCGAAGCCGTGGCACGACTTGGCGTCACCGCCCTCGCAGGCGGTGCGGAGGTCCTTCGCCTCCTGATTGCCCGGGTGGCAAGCCGCTGCCACCACGAGAAAGGCGAGGGCCAGCCATCGACGCGCGACAGTCCTCAGGTGGGACTCGATCAACGGCAGATCTCCGCGGGCAGAGGAACTGTGGCGAGCAAAGGCCCGACACGATGCAGGATTGGACGCAGGCCGCATCAGGAGAGTTTCAGACAGAAACTACCTGCGGGTCGGTTCGAGTGGCTGGCGGAGCATGAAGGCGTCGGATGGCCGGAGCGGCAGCGGCTTTCCTGCGACCTTTACGGCGCAGCAAAAAGCCGTCGAGCAAAGTTCGACGGCTTTCGTTAAAAGCCCAGATTGTAGTCCGGTATTTTCACCAGCTCCCGAGACAGGACTCGAACCTGTGACCCGCTGATTAACAGTCAGCTGCTCTACCAACTGAGCTACTCGGGATTGTCGGCGTCATCGATCCACGCCGGGGCGCAAAAGTAAGGGGGCGTGGACCGTGGCGGCAAGGCGGGGGCGCGCGACGGCGCGGCAGCTACTGGCTCTACGAATGGGCAGGGCGCCGTTGGACGGCTCACCGACCGAGCCGCGCGACGGATCATCCAGCCCCGGCGCTCGGCACAGGTGGCGCTGGGCAGGTACTTGCGCCGGCGGGCTCGATCGGAGGGTCCACCATCGTCGGCTCCAACTCGCGGCCGGTGCGTGCCGCGCCGCCGCTCAGACAGTCGAGCCTCCTCTGGTGAACCCTTCGCCTCTCGCCGCCTAGGCAAATCCTCCGCTCGCCGTTCTCCGCTCTCCGTCACCCGCCCCGTCATTTCGGCGCATTGCGCAATTCCGACCAGTCCTCCCGGCGTCTGCGCTGGCTCGCCGGTCCGTCTATGCCCAGCAACGACTTACCACCTCCCACTGAGCAAACACTCACGTTCCATTTTTTAATGCGAGTGCTCACTCTTAAACAACGGGTAGAAAACCCGCCGAACTGGCCGTTTCGGTGTGCCTACATTACAGCGTAAGTCATTGTGAAAACGGCATTTACGCCCCCATCACCCCTTCCATTTCGGCCGCTCCGCACTACGTTGTTCCCATGCCGCTGGCACCCTTGGTCGGGCATCTCGACCTCCGCGCCCAGTTCCTCGAGGCCATCGCCTCCGGGAAACTGCCCCAGGTCGTCCTCCTGACCGGCCCGAGCGGCGTGGGAAAGCAGCGCCTGGCGCTCTGGCTGGCGCAACGACTGGCATGCACCGGCCCCGCGGGGGAACCCTGCGGTACCTGCAGGGGTTGCAGGATGGTGCTCGGACTGGCCCATCCAGACGTCCACTTGCTTGTACCGGTGGCGCGACCGAAGGCCGGCGAGCCGGACAAGCAGTTGGCCGAAGTGGCCGAGTCGTTGGAAGCGGTGATGGCGGAGCGGCGCGCGGCACCCCTCTGGGGTACGCCCGATGGGATGGCGATACACGGTGTGGCCTCGGCCCGACTGATTCAGCGCCGAGCCAGTCTCACGGCCAGTGAAGGCGGATGGCGGGTGTTCATCATCTCGCGTGCTGACCGCCTGGTGTCGCAGGAATCGAGTCCGGAAGCGGCGAACGCGCTGCTCAAGTTGCTTGAGGAGCCGCCGCCGAGGTCGCTGTTTGTCCTCACGGCCACAGAGCCCGGTCAGGTGCTCCCGACGATCCGCTCGCGGTCGGTGCCGGTACGGATGGGCCGCAACAGCGACGCGGAGGTGCGGCAGTTCGTCGCTGACCACAACGGGCGGACGGTGGGCGAGTCTGGGCTGAGGGCGGCTGGCGGGTCGATCGGAGCGGCATTGGCCGACGACGACTCCGCCTCCAAGGGGCAGGCAGCAGCCCGCGCGTTCCTCGGCGCAGTCAGGGCCGGAACTGCAGCGGCCGCTGACCGTGCGCTCCGGCAGGGGGCCTGGCACGCGCGCGGTGAGTTCACTGCCATGCTCGACGGCTTGGCGGAGGTCTTGGCGGCCGACGCGCGGCAGCTGGTGGTGTCTGGGGCAGGGCGAGACGAGGCGGAAGCGATGCTCGACAGCGTGCAATGCGTGGCAGCTGCCCGCGAGCACGCGCAAGGCAACGTCAATCCGCAGTTGCTCCTCGCCACGCTCGCCGACCAGCTCGGCGCCGTGGCCGCCCGATGAGCCTCACGCACCTCGACGCCGAGGGACGCGCCCGGATGGTGGGAATCGGCGAGAAGGCCGTCACGGCACGGGTGGCCGTGGCAGAGGGGCGAGTGATGATGTCGCGTGAGGCCTTCGAGCAGGTGGAGGCCGGCGCCGCCCGGAAGGGCGACGTACTGGGCACGGCCGAACTGGCCGCGACCATGGCAGCGAAGCGGACCAGCGAGCTGATCCCGCTCTGCCATCAGGTGGCCCTCGACCGGGCGGCCGTTGTGGCGGAACTGGTGCCCGAATGGCCCGGGGTACGGATCGTGGCTACGGTACACGCCACGGCCCGGACAGGAGTGGAGATGGAGGCCCTGGTGGCCGTTGGTGTCGGCTGCCTCACCGTGTTCGACATGGTGAAGGCAGTCGACCGGGAAATGCGGATCGAGGGGATCCGGGTTCTCGAGAAAAGCGGCGGTGCGCGCGGTGACTGGCGCGCTGCTGGCACGACAGACTTGCAAGTGGAGGTCGCTTCATGAAGCGATTGATCGTTCAGGCTGCTGTACTGTTCGCTGGTGCGCTCACCCTCGTCGGGATGGGTGCGGTGTCGAGCATGATCTCGGGACATGAGCCCGTCGTTGCCACCGTAGAAACCGCCCCAGAGGTCAAGGTGGATTCGACCTCGGCGCTGGCCACGATGACGAGCCAGCTCAAGGCCACCCGTGTCGAACTCCAGCGCGCGCACCAGATCTTGGAGTACTCGAGCCGGTACGCGATCACCGCCGACCTCGCCGCGTCGATCTACGATCACGCCGTGAAGGAGCGGATCCCGCCTGCAATCGGATTCGCCCTCGTCAAGATCGAGAGCAAGTTCCAGAACACCGCGTACAGCTACGCCTCGGCGATCGGGCTGACCCAGCTCATGCTTCCGACGGCGCGCGCCTACGATCCGTCGATCAATGCGTCGGACCTGATGAATCGCGACGTCAACCTGCGGATCGGATTCCGTTACCTCCGCGACCTCCTCGATCGCTTCGACAACGACGTGGCGCTCGCCCTCGAGGCCTACAACAAGGGCCCGACGCTCATCACCGCGCAGCGGGAAATGGGTGAGGAAGTGCGCGGCCGGTATTCGAGGGCCGTGCTGAGCGGAGCCCGCCGGGGATCGCTGTAACACCTGCGCCGCAGGGAATGTGAAGTTGATGAGGGCCGGCATCCCGATGGGAAGCCGGCCCTCGTTGCATCACCTGGCCAGTCATGTCCCCATGGCCCACACCGCTATACCGGGATCCTCAACCGCTGTCCCTTCCGGATCACTGCCCGCCTGCCGAGTCCGTTCACTGAGATCAGTGTCGACTGCCTGACGCCGTAGCGCTGGGCGATACTGCCCACGGTTTCGCCGGCCTTCACCACGTGCGTCCGGTTCGTGGTGCGGGCTGCGACTGCCGATTTCGAGGCAGTGCCGGTCGCGCCCTTGACGACGAGCTTCTGGCCGAGGCGGATCGCCCCGCTCTTCGGCAGCTTGTTGGCGGTGCGGATCGACGCCTGTGACACATTGTAGCGGGATGCGATCCCGCTCAAGGTCTCGCCGCGGCGCACCAGGTGGGTGCGACTCCGGGTATTCGTCACCAGTTCCGGTTCGCGCAGTGCGGACTCCGGGAGCGCGTTCGACACGGGGATGTACAGCGTGCTACCGGTGGCGAGGCGCTTGCTCCTCGCGTTGCTGTTGGCCGAACGGATCGCCGTCGTGGGCACCCCGTATCGGCGGGCGATGGTGGTCACGGTCTCACCCTTCGCGACGCGGTGTGTTGCCACGGCCGTGCGGTCGCGTGCCGGAACGTCGGCGTACCGCTGGGCAACCATCACCGCCCGGCCTTCGGGTAGGCGCACTGCATACGTGCGGCCAGGCGGCGTAACCATGCGCAGCAGGTGGGGATTGAGTTCCCGCATCGCGTCGAGCGTGGTGCCGGCAAGGCGCGCGATCAAGTCGAGACCGGTGCCGCCATCGACGATCACCGAGTCACGCGGGAATGGCGCGACGTCAGCCGGCTCACGGAACTGGTACTTCGTCGGCTCCTTAGCGATCAAGGCTGCCGCAATGAGCTTGGGGACGTAGTCCTTCGTTTCCTGGTAGATCAGCGACGTGCTGGCGAGTTCGAAGAACGCATCGTCGCTGCTCTGGTCGAAATCATCGTCGCCGGAAGCCATGCGCGTGAGTCCGCGGCCCACCCGCCCGGCCCCGCCATTGTACGCTGCGGCGGCGAGATAGTGGGAGCCGAAGCGCTCGGTGAGATCGGCGAGGTGCCGCGCCGCGGCGTCGGTTGCCTTGATCGGGTCGCGTCGTTCATCGACCCAGCCATCGACCCTGAGACCATATGCGCGTCCGGTCGGCGCCATGAACTGCCACATCCCCACCGCGCTCGCGCGGCTGGTGGCAACGGTCGAGAAACCGGACTCGATCAGCGCGAGATACACGAGGTCGCCGGGCAGATCGTGCGCGGCGAGTTGCTCCCGCGCATAGCCCTCGAATCGCGGCATCCGGTCGAGCCAAACCTGGAAGCGCTCGCGACTGCGGCCGGCAAAGAAGTCGACGTAGTACTGCACCCTCGGGTGTGCGGCAAATTTCTCGACGCTCAGGTCCCATGACGGCACGTCGAGTTCGAGTTCGGGCACCGAGTCGAGCGCGGCCGCGTCGTGGATCGAGTCGAGCACCTCGGTGTCGGCAAGCGAATCGGCCACGATCTGGAGCGCGCCGGCGGCCGGGACCGCCGGGTTGCCGCTCGCGCCCGGCAGCAGCGACACCGGGATCCCGTTCGGCGCCGTGACCTCAACCGCACCGCCATCGGTGCGGGGCTGGGGGGCAGTACGGACGGGGGCGGGGCTGCAGGCGGGAAGCACGGCGCAAAAAAGCAGGCAGGTCACACGAGACATCGGCAGGCCTCCGGACAACGGACTCATGGGACGCGAACGGATCGGCGTCCGGACGGGCGGATCAATGACAGGATGCCCCGCGGGGCATCAGGGTCGCATCACAATCCGAGGCGGGCGCTCAGGGCAGCGGCGAGAGTGTCCGCCTGGATCGAATCGGCCTGGGCAAACGCGGCCGCCCGGGAGGGCGACGAGATCGGCAATGGTACCCAGTATCGGCGAGGGTCCGGCGAAGCGGAACGAAAACCGGCAACGAGGGTCCAGTGGTCTGAGCCGGCCCGCCGTTCGGCGACGACCGAGACGGTCCATTCGCAGTTGGCTAGGGCGAGAGTGCGGCAGGGCATGAAACTCCCGTGCGGAGTCGGCGGGCTCTCAAGCGAAAGCCCTGTGGCTGGGGGGGACCTCCTAGGGTACGTAAAGCGCGGCGGGAGTGCAAGTTGCCGCATCTCACCGCTCCCGTCGAACAAGTTCCTGGAAGGCCTCCATCAGGCGGGCCGTGACCGGGCCGGGGAGGGTCTGGCCGATCCGCCTGCCATCAACGGAGCGCACCGACACGATCTCGCTCGCCGTCCCCGTCAGGAACACTTCGTCGGCAGTGTACACGTCGTACCGGTTCAGCTGTTCCTCCTTCGCCGTGATACCGAGTTCTTCCGCAAGCTCGAGCACCGCGTCGCGCGTGACGCCCTGGAGGATACCGGCGAACACCGGCGGTGTGCGCATCACGCCATGCTTGACGACAAACACGTTCTGGCCCGACGCTTCCGCCACCGTGCCACCGGAGTCGAGCATCAGCACCTCGTCGGCGCCGGCGTTGATCCCCTCGAGCTTCGCCATCACGTGTGCGAGATAGTTGAGCGACTTCACGCGCGGCGAGAGCGATTCGCGCTGCGCGATCGGCGTCCCCGCCGTGACCACCACGAGCCCCTCGGCGAGCCGTTCCGCCGGGAACATCTTGATCACGTCGACGATGATGATCACCGACGCGCGCGGGCACTTGCGCGGGTCGAGGCCGAGATCGCCCACACCACGCGTAATCACGTGGCGCAGGTATGCGTTCGCGATCCCGGAGCGCGCGAGCGCCTCGATGGTGATGTCGCGCAGTTCCTCCATCGGCATCGGCACCGCGAGCGCTATCGCCTTGGCCGAATCGTAGAGCCGCTCGAGGTGCTGATCGAGGCGGAAAATCTTTCCGTCATAGGCACGGATGCCCTCGAACACGCCGTCCCCGTACAGCAGACCGTGGTCGAAGACCGAGATCTTCGCGTTCGCACGATCGTAGTACTCGCCGTCGATCCAGATGGTGGTGGTCATGCGGAGTCCTGTCACGGGAAGCAGTGCGGAACAGACGCAGGATCGCGTCGCGCGGTCGGTGCCATGCAGTAGGGGCGGTGGGGCTCGAACCCACGACCTGCCGGTTAAAAGCCGGATGCTCTACCAGCTGAGCTACACCCCCGGACCGCGCCAAAGATAGTGCGAGCACCGTTCTTGCGGGTTGTCAGCGCGTCGCGTGCGTCCCCCGCTCGCGGCAATGCCTCCCCGAGGATCGTCATGCACGACATCATCGTGATCACCGGCACCGACTTCGGTGTCGGCAAGACCTGGATCACCTGCGCGCTCGCCCGCTCCCTGGCCGAGCGGCATGGCGCGGTGCGCGCCGTCAAGCTGGTTGAGACTGGTCCGGTCTCCGGCGCGTCCGACGGCGCGCTGCTCGCCGCCGCCACCGGCCAGTCGTCGCCGACCGAAGCCCTGCTTCGCTACCCTGCCCCCGTCACCGCCGCCGAGGCGGCGGCCCGGTCAGGCGGCGAGGTCGACGTCGACGCATTGCTCGCCGGCGTCAGGCAGATCGCCGCAGTCGCCGATGTCACGCTCGCGGAAGGCACGGGCGGGCTGCTCGCCCCCTTCACCTGGGACTGCAGCGTCATCGATGTGGCTCGGCGCCTCGGCGCGATGGCCATCGTGGCGGCGCCCGACACGCGCGGCACGCTGAACCACACGTTGCTCACTCTCCGGGCACTCGCCGAGTCCAACGTGAACTGCCTCGGTGTGGCCCTCAACGCCTTCGGCCCCGGCGACGCGTCCACCGGTACCAATGCGGACGCTCTCAGGCGGCTCGCACCCGGCACCCGTGTGGTCGAGACCAGCCGCGCCGGCTGGGAGCACCGCCTGGTCTAGGCGGCCGCGGTCAGGGTACCGCGAGCGTGTACACGAGCCAGTCTGCGCGCTTGCGATCGTCCTTCGGCTCGATCGCGTCGAGATCGCGCACTGGCACACCGGTGATCAGCATGGTCCGCAGCCCACCGAGCCGCCGCGACACTCGCGCTGCGGTTCCGTCCCCGAAATCCGAATGGAACGACCCGTTGACGTGGATCACCAGCGGAGCGGCGTCCGCCGCTCCACGCGCCCGGACGATCGACTCCGCCATCGTCTCGTCCTTGACGCACTGGGCCTCGTAGTAGCGGCGCGTGGTCGTTGCGGCATCGAGACCGGGTGCCGCATGACCGCCCATCACCTTGGCAAACCGCTTGAAGTAGTCATCATCCGTCGGGCACTGGAACTCCGCCGCGGCCCACGCGCGCGTCGAGTCGGCCAATCCTGATACGACACCCAGCCCCTGCTTCGCCACCGCACTCGCCATGGGGCGCGGGACATTGCTCGCCACCACCCGCCACCCCCGCGCCCGGGCGAACTCCAGCAACGGCCGATAGTCGCGCTGGTAGTTGGGCCACGGGCGCGCACCCTTCAGAAAGGTCGGCTCGTCGATCGTGCCGGCGAGGTACGCGTCGAGTTGCGGCTGGACGTCGCGCTCGAACATCTCCATTGACAGCACCACGTCGTTGCGCCGCCGTGCCACGGCCTCCAGCAGCGCGCGCTGCATCCGGTGCGTGCCGGCGTCGTCGTGCTGCTCGCCAAAGAACACCACGTCCGCCTGCGCTGCGCGCGCCGCCATCGTCTCGACGTCGGCAAAGCGCTTTGACCGGCTGTCATAGACACGATGCGGGGTCCACTGCATCGGGATGGTGTCTGTGACCATCACCGCCGGTGACTGCGCCAGCATCAGCGCCATTGACAGGGCGATCATACCTGGTCCAGCGCCTTCACCATCTCCTCGACGGTCTTCTTTGCGTCGCCAAACACCATCATCGTCTTGTCCATGTAGAAGAGTTCGTTGTCGAGCCCGGCATAGCCGGCGGCCATCGAGCGCTTGTTGACGATCACGGTGCGGGCGCGGCTGACCTCGAGGATCGGCATGCCGAATATCGCGCTGCCGGGGGTGTGCGCCGCAGGATTGACGACATCGTTGGCCCCCAGCACCACCACCACGTCGGTCTGGCCGAACTCGCCGTTCACCTCGTCCATCTCGAACACCTGGTCGTACGGCACTTCCGCCTCGGCGAGCAGCACGTTCATGTGCCCGGGCATCCGCCCCGCCACCGGGTGGATGGCGTACTTCACCGTGACGCCCCGCTCCACCAGCTTCGCTGCCAGATCCTTCACCGCGTGCTGTGCCCGTGCCACCGCGAGTCCGTACCCCGGCACGAGGATCACCGTCTCGGCGTTGCCGAGGATGAACGCCGCGTCGTCGGCACTGCCGCTCCGGACCGCACGCTGTGCGGCATCGGCGGACGCGGTCACCGCCTCGCCGCCGAACCCGCCGAGGATCACGCTGATGAACGACCTGTTCATCGCCCGGCACATGATGTAGCTGAGGATTGCACCCGAGCTGCCCACCAGCGACCCCGCGATGATCAGCATCGGGTTGTTGAGTGAGAAGCCGATCCCGGCTGCGGCAAACCCTGAGTAACTGTTGAGCATCGACACCACGACCGGCATGTCGGCGCCGCCGATCGGGATGATGATCAGCACGCCGAGCACGAAGGCGATCGCGACCACGCCGAAGAACGCCGGCCAGCTCTCGCTGGTGAGGAAGAGCGCGCCGAGTGCGACGGCGCCCACCGCCAGCGCGAGGTTCACGAGGTGCTGGCCGGGGAACTGCACCGGTGATCCGCTGAACAGCCGGAAGCGGTACTTCCCGCTGAGCTTGCCGAAGGCGATCACCGATCCGCTGAAGGTGATCGCACCGATGAACGCGCCGAGCATGAGCTCGAGTCGGTTGCCGGTGGGTATCGGTGCGCCGCGCGGTGCGACCCCGAACGCGTGCGGCTCCGCGACCGCGGCGATCGCAATGAACACCGCCGCAAGGCCGATCATGCTGTGCATGAACGCAACGAGCTCCGGCATTCGCGTCATCGCCACGCGTTGTGCCATCACCGTGCCGATCCCGCCCCCCACCACCAGCCCGGCGAGCAGCAGCGTCGCACCCGTCCCCGCGTCGTCGATCAGGCGGACGATCAACACGGCGGTGGTGACCATCGCGATCGCCATCCCCGCCATCCCGAAGGCGTTGCCGCGAATCGACGTGGTGGGATGGCTCAGCCCCTTGAGGGCCTGGATGAAGCAGACGGATGCAACCAGGTAGAGCAACGTGACAAGGTTGATGCTCATGAACCGGCGCCCGCGGCGGTTGGCGGGGCCGCGCGACGCTCCTTCTTGCGGAACATCTCCAGCATTCGACGGGTCACGAGGAATCCGCCGAAGACATTCACCGCCGCGAGTGCCACCGCCGCGGTGCCCATCACCCGACCGAGCGTCGTTTCGGTGAGCGCGGCGGCAAGCATTGCGCCCACGATCACGATCGCGGAGATCGCATTGGTCACGGCCATCAGCGGGGTGTGCAGCGCCGGCGTCACGTTCCACACCACGTGATAGCCGACGTAGAGTGCGAGCACGAAGATGATCAGATTGGTGACGGTGTGAGACGCTACGTCCATGCGAACCTCATGAGGAGGGCGGGCTTGTGGGTCAGCCGCCGCGCGTGATGCAGCAGCCCGCCACGATCTCGTCGTCCATCGGCGCCTGGAGGGTGCCGTCGGCTGCGAGGACCAGCGTGAGAAAGTCGAGGATGTTGCGGGCGTACAGCGCGCTGGCGTCGGCCGCCACCATCGCGGGCAGGTTGGTCTCGCCGATGATCGTCACACCGTGGACCGTGACGGTCCGGTCGGGCTCGCTCAACGCGCAGTTGCCACCGGAGACTCCCGTGACCGGATTGACCGCACCGCGCCCCGCAGCGAGATCGACGATCACGCTGCCGGGTTTCATGGCGCGCACCATTTCGTCGGTCACAAGCGTGGGCGCCGCGCGCCCGGGTATCAGCGCCGTGGCGATCACGACGTCGGCCTGCGCGATCCGGCGGGCCACCTCGACGCGCTGCCGGTCGAGCCAGCTTTGCGGCATCGGCCGCGCGTAGCCACCCGTGCCCTCCGCCGCCGCGCGCTCCTCATCTGTCTCAAAGGGCACGTCGATGAACTTGGCACCGAGCGATTCGACCTGTTCCCGCACCGAGGGGCGGACATCACTCGCCTCGATGACGGCGCCGAGCCGCTTGGCGGTGGCGATCGCCTGGAGGCCCGCGACCCCCACGCCGAGGACGATCACGCGAGCGGCCTTGACGGTGCCCGCCGCCGTCATGAGCATCGGGAAGAAGCGTTGGTAGGTGTTGGCGGCGAGGATCACCGCCTTGTAGCCGGCGATGTTCGCCTGGCTCGACAGCACGTCCATCCCTTGCGCCCGGGTGATCCGAGGCGCTGCCTCGAGGGCAAAACCGGTGATCCCCGCCGCCTGGAGGCGGGCGATGCCATCGGCATCGAAGGGATCAAGCATCCCGACCAGCGTTGCGCCGCGGCTCATCAGGCCAACCTCGTCGGCCTTGGGTGCGCGGACCTTGAGCACCAGCGGTGCCGCAAGTACCGCCGCGCGATCGGAGAGCAGGGCGCCAGCCGCAGCGTACGCGTCGTCGTGCACGCTGGCGCCGAGGCCGGCGCCGCGTTCGACGTGGACGTCGTGACCGCCGGCGACCAACTTGCGGACCGTCTCCGGCGTCGCCGCCACTCGGGCCTCACCAGGGAAGGATTCGGCGGGAATACCGATCAGCATCGGGCACGTGGGCAGCGCGGAGTGCCGTGGGGCATGGCGTGTCTGGTCATGGACGCTAAAGGTATCGTCGCGGGGGGCGGACGGGGACCGACTTGGCCCCGCGGGCCCGACGCCAGTAAGTTTGGCTACTACCT
Source organism: Gemmatimonadales bacterium (assembly GCA_013694695.1). Taxonomy (GTDB): domain Bacteria; phylum Gemmatimonadota; class Gemmatimonadetes; order Gemmatimonadales; family GWC2-71-9; genus Palsa-1233. The sequence goes on from JACDBX010000071.1 coordinate 18,132, forward strand.
CTCATGCATCCCCTTCCGGGATAATCACTTGTCTGACGACACCATGGAACGCCTGGCCGCCGCCATCGGCGAGCAATACCGGATCGAGCGCGTGCTCGGTCGCGGGGGCATGGCCACGGTGTATCTCGCCGAGGACATCAGGCATGAGCGCGAGGTCGCGATCAAGGTGCTGCATCCGGATCTCGCGGCGAGCATTGGTGGCGAGCGGTTCCAGCGCGAGATCCGGGTCGCGGGCAAGCTGCAACATCCGCACATCCTCGGCATGTACGACTCCAATGTTGCCGACGGCCTCTTCTACTATGTGATGCCGTTCGTGGTCGGCGAATCGCTCCGCGACAAGATCGATCGCGAGGGCCAGCTCACCATCGACGAGGCAATCGGCATCACGGTGGAGGTCGCTGGCGCGCTGGGGTACGCCCACGCCCAGGGAGTCATTCACCGCGACATCAAGCCGGAAAACATCCTGCTCTCCGGGGGGCACGCGCTCGTCGCCGACTTCGGCATCGCGCGCGCTGCCGACGAACAGGCGCAAAAGCTCACCCAGACCGGCATGGCCCTCGGGACACCGACCTACATGGCGCCCGAACAGGGGATGGGCGAGAAGGTCGGCAACACCGCCGACATCTACGCGCTGGGCTGCGTCCTCTACGAGATGCTGTCAGGCGAACCGCCGTTCACCGGCAAGACCGCCTCGGGGATCTTCGCCAAGCATGTGATGGAACAGGTACCCAGTGTACGGATCGTACGCTCATCGGTGCCCGAGGACGTGGAGGCGTCGATCTACGCGGCAATGGGGAAGTCGCCGGCTGATCGTCCGCAAACCTGTGACGCGTTCGTCGAGATGCTGGTTGGCGCGCCGCTCGGGCACACCACGATGCGCATGGCGACGATGCGGCACACCACCGCGCGGCGCGTTCCGGGGATGGCCACCCAGCAGGTGGCGGTCGCCCCCCGCCGCAGGTGGCCGCTCATCGCCGGTGTCGCCGTCGCGCTGGCGATCGCCGGGGTGGCCGCCTGGAAGTTCCTCCCGAGTGGCAGGCCCGCCGCCACGGCGACACCGGGGGGGCTCGACCCGCGCCAGATCGCCGTGCTCTACTTCGACGACCTCTCGCCCGACCGCTCGCTGGCGTACCTCACCGACGGTCTGACCGAAGCCCTGATCACCGAGCTCGGTCGGGTGGAGGGGCTGAGCGTCATCTCGGCGGGCGGCGTGGGCTCGTTCCGTGGTAGCGAGCTGGGCGTCGACAGCATCGCGCGAGCGCTCCAGGCAGGCACCGTGGTCCGCGGGTCGATCGAGCCAGTGGGCGACAAGCTGCAAGTGACGGTGCGCCTCCTCGATGGCACCGGCGCCGACTTCGAACGCAAGGCCCTGCCGCCGCAGGCCAATGACCCGCTGGCGATTCGCGACTCCACCGCGGTTGCCGTGGCCGCGTTGATCCGTTCCCGTCTCGGCGACGAGATCAAGCTGCAGACGCAGCGTGGCGGCACCAGGAACGTCGATGCGTGGTCCACGTACCAGCGCGCGGAGCAGCGGCGGCGAGCCTTCGAGGCGGCAGCGACCGCGGGCGATACCGCCACGCGTAATGCGGAGTTCGCCGCGGCCGATTCCCTCTTCGCCGCGGTCACCGAGCTCGACCGGAGCTGGTCGGCACCGGTGATCGGCCGAGCCGCCCTCGCATATCGGCGGTCGCGAATCGGGGGGATGGATCCGCTCGTCGCAAAGGAATGGATCGAACGCGGGATCGAGCACGCGAACAGGGCGGTGACACTCGACCCCAACAACGGCGACGCCTTCGAGATTCGCGGCAACCTCAAGTACTGGCGGTGGCTGCTCGGGCTCGAGCCGGAACAGACTCGGGCCACTGCCCTGATCAAGGATGCGCAGTCTGACCTCGAGGCCTCGACGCGGCTCCCCGGCAACCACGCCGGCGCATACGCCTCGCTGTCCCATCTCTACTACAACGTCGACGGGAAGACTGCGACCGACGTCAACATTGCTGCGTCCAGTGCGTACAGTGCAGACGCGTTCATGGCGAACGCCGAGGTGGTGCTCAGCCGGCTCTTCCTCTCGTCGTATGACCTGGCAAACTTCGCGCAGGCCGATTCGTGGTGCGCAGAGCTGAGGCGTCGATTCCCCGCGAGCCTCAACGCACCGCGGTGTGAACTCTTCCTCCTGACGACCACTGCACGGGAACCAGATGTGATGCGCGCGTGGCGGCTGGTCGATTCGGTGGTGGCCCTGACCCCGCCCGCGCGGCGCCCGTTCCAGACGCTGAATGCCCGCATGCTGGCCGCCGCCGTACTGGCGCGAGCCAAGTTGGCCGACTCGGCCAAGGCCGTCATGCGAACGTCGATCGGCGACCCGTCGATCGATCCGGCGCGTGATCTGGCCCAGTTCGCCGCGTTCGTTGCGCTCTCGCTCGGTGATACCGTGGAGGCGTTCAATCAGTTGAAGACCTTCCTGGCCGCGAGCCCGGGCCGGAAATCCTCGCTGGCGCAGGACCCGGGTTGGTGGTTCAGGCCGGTCATGAACAATCCCGAGTGGCGCCGAGTGGTCGGCTCTCCGAAGTAGGTCGCCCAGTCCTCGGGGCTCCGCCGACACTGTAGCGGGCGCGCAACAGTCGCGGTTCGGTGATCGGTCAGGGGTTGCGGGATTCGCGAAACGGCGGAGATTGTACGTGCTGGGTGCGTTTGATCCGGCGCAATCTCCCCCATCCTGTGAGAGCCACATGTTCTCCCGTCGCCCGCTCATCCCCTGCCTGCTCGCTCTCTGGGCAGTCAGCGCCTGTTCGTCGGAACCTACCTCGCCGTCCCTTGCCGATCCCGCGCAAACCGTTGCTTCGGTGGCGACGTGCCAGGCTGACCCGGCTCAGATCGAATCACTGCTGCGCACCGTGTTCGCGACCGGGCCGAATGCGAGTTCGGCGCTCGGCAAGTGGACCAACGTGATCAAGCAGATTGATCGCAAGAACAACCTGCCCGTCGCGCAGGACCGGGTGCTCGACCTGATCGACTTCATGCTCAAGAAGCGGGCGCAGGGTCAGGTCATCATCGATGATGCCACGCTGACGAACCTGATCAACCAGCTGCTCTGCTACGTGGGCCTCGGAGGAATCCAGTCGCCGAACGACACCTGGATCGTCAACCCGGGCGATCCGGTGCAGACGTTCGTGACCGCCGACGGACAATCCGGCATCCAGTTCCCGACCAGCGCGGTGGGCGCGCGCACGGTCGTGACGGCGGTCAGGTCGACTGCGGCGGCGCTGGTTACGGACCTCGACAAGTATCCATATGTCTATGACTGGAACCTCTCACCGTCTGGGACGCTGCTGAACGGTGCCAAGGCCACGGTCGGCGTCTGCCCCGACCCGGCGTCGTTCGCCGACGTGCCGACCGCCGAACGGCAGGCTGTGCTTGATCGACTGGTGCTCGGCCACCAGCGCACCGCCACGGCGTTCGAAGTGCTCGCACAAGTGCCGATCCCGGCCGCGATGGTACTCAGTTGCGGCGAGATCCCTGACCAGGCATCGGCCAGTCGGGGACTGTTCCGCGACATCACCGACCGTGTAGTTGACTGGATCCTTCCGCAGCCGGTTATGGCGGCGGCGGTTCGGCTGCGCACAGGAGGTGTCGGCGGCAACACCAGCGAGTTCTCGCCGCTCGGCCCTGTCGATCCGCAGCTCCGCGGTGGCGGAGTGGGTGGCAACACCAGCGAGTTCTCGCGCCTCGACGTGGCATCAGTCTCGATGGTACCCGGGTCGTATACTGGCGCGGCCGGGACGCGGCGCACCAGTGGAGATCTGCCCACCGTCACGATCACCACCCGGCGGGGGACGCTGATTCCCGGGGTTGGCGTGACGTGGAGCGCCGAAGCACCAGCCACCCAGCGGCCGGTGGGCAATGCCTACGTGTGCGGCGCCGACGCCGTCACCAACTCGTTCGGTACCGCTTCAGTTACCTGTCTCGACTTCGGGACCAAGTACCATGACCCGGTCGCCTACACCAAGATCCGCGCGACGTTTACTGCGCCGGCCGGCCTTCAGGCAGGTGGCGCCGTGGTGATCACCTTCGAGCCGTCGTTCCTGACCTGGCTGGTGGAATCGTACGGGACGGCGGATTAGAAATGACAATCCGTCCGTCGCACCTGAATTGAGTCAGGGGCGGATCGAGATCTTCGGCTGAACGCCACGCCGACTTCACTGCATGAATGCAACACGGGCCACGGAAACTCTCCGTGGCCCGTGTTGCGCCTACGATCATCCATCATCCATCATCGATCATCGATCATCGATCATCGATCATCGATCATCGATCATCGATCATCGATCATCGATCATCGATCATCGATCATCGATCA
>JACDBX010000125.1 GCA_013694695.1 Gemmatimonadales bacterium
GGGCTTCCCGACTCCGTCACGCCGCACACCCTGAGACATTCGTTCGCGACGCACCTGTTGGAGGGGGGCGCCGACCTGCGTGCCGTGCAGGAGATGCTGGGGCACGCCGACCTCGCGACGACCCAGATCTACACGCACGTCGATCGCGATTATCTGCGGAGCGTGCACAAGTCGTTTCACCCGCGAGGATAGGGGTTGCATGACCGCGTCAGCGGTGCGAGGATTGACGGTCACCGACAAAGCGGTTGACTATCATTCTCAATCATGACAGAGGTCAGGTCTGATGTCGCACCCGTTCCGTCCCGTCTCGTGCCGTGTTGGCCTCTCGATGGCTGGCATCGTGATCGCAATCACAGCCCCATCCGTCGTTAGGGCGCAGGACTCCGTGCCTGTACCGGACACCACCCAGGTCGTACATCTCCGGGAAATCGGCGTGGAGGGACAGCGCCCGCGGTACTTGCCGCAGCCAACCCGCACATCCCTTCGCACCCTGACCTCGCTCCGGGAGACCCCACAGGCCGTCACCGTGATCGGCCGGGAGTTGATTGACGACCAGGCGATGCAGGGGCTCGGCGACGTGCTCCAGTACGTGCCTGGTGCGCGGATGGGGCAGGGCGAGGGGAATCGTGATCAACCCACACTCCGCGGCAACGCGTCGACGTCGGGGTTCTTCGTCGACGGGATGCGCGATGACGTGCAATACGTCCGCGACCTCTACAACGTCGACCGGGTCGAGGTCCTCCTCGGTGCCAACGCGCTACTCTTCGGCCGCGGCGGCACCGGCGGCATCATCAACCGGGTGAGCAAGTCGGCTGGCCAGAGGTCGGTGCGGGAGGCAACGGTCGCTGCGGGAAGCCAGGGCAGTCGTCGTGGCACCCTGGACATCGGCACGGCTCTCGGAGCGCGCGCCGCGGTCAGGGCGAACGCGATGATCGAGGACTCCGACCTCTTCCGTCGCGGCACCAACCTCGAGCGCTACGGCTTCAACCCAGTGGCGACGCTTACACCGACGAGCGCCACCACTATGACGTTCGGCGTCGAGCACTTCCACGACGCACGCACCGCCGACCGCGGAGTGCCGTCGTTCGGGGGTCGGCCCGTGGCGGTCGATCCGGCCACATTCTTCGGCAACGCCGACCTGAGCCGAGCCAACGTGCGCGTCAACGCGGCCGACGCCACGGTGGCGCATCGGCTGTCGCCGGGCATGACCGTACGGACCCAGCTCCACGCGGCCACATACGACAAGTTCTACCAGAACGTCTACCCGGGGGCGGTGACGGCCGCCGGCGATGCAGTCCGGATCGTCGCCTACAACGACGCGACCGATCGGACCAACCTCCTGGGCCAGGCGGACCTGCTGGCCACCGTCCGCACCGGTGCGCTTCACCATGACCTCGTGTTCGGCGTCACCGCCGGTCGGCAGGCAACCGATAACTTCCGGATGACGGGGTACTTCAACGGTGCCGCCACGGCAGTCGAAGTGCCGCTGGGTGATCCGGTGACGAATGCGCCGGTCACCTTCCGGCAGTCGCCTTCCGACGCCGACAACCGCGCTTTGGTGCACACCGCGTCGGCGCACCTGCAGGACCAGGTCGCCGTCGGCAACCGCTGGCGCTTCATTGCCGGGATCGGCGTCGAGCGGTTCGCAGTGCAGGTGCACGACAACCGGAAGAACGTTGCGGTGGAGCGCGCCGACCTGCTCGTGTCGCCGCGAGCGGGAGTGGTGTTCCGCGCCGCCGACAACCTGGCGCTCTACGGCAGCTACAGCGAGTCGGCGCTGCCGAGTTCGGGAGACCAGTTCTCGTCGCTGGACGCGACGACGTCGACGCTCCGACCCGAGCGGTTTCGGAACGTGGAGGCCGGCGCGAAGTGGGACGCGGGGGATCGGGTGGCACTCACCCTGGCCGCCTATCAGCTCGACCGGAGTCATTCGCGGGCCTTCGACCCAGCAGATCCGACGCGGACGATCCAGACCGGCAGCCAGCGGAGTCGCGGCGTCGAGATCGGCGTGCAGGGAGCGGTGACTGAATGGTGGCAGGTGGCGGGCGGATATGCCCGACAGGACGCCGTGGTCACCAGCGCCACGACGGCGGCAAGTGCCGGTGCGCGCGTGCCGTTGGTGCCGCGGCACTCCGCGGCGCTGTGGAACCGCGTGCGGCTTGGAGGCGGTGCCAGCGTCGGCTTGGGCGTGACGCGCCAGGGAGAGAGCTTCACCGGGCTCGACAACACCGTCGTGCTCCCGGCGTACACTCGGCTCGACGCGGCGGCGTACCTGCGGGTGGGGGCGGGGCTCGACCTGCAGGCCAACATCGAGAACGTGCTGGGGGCGCGCTACTTCCTCACCTCGCACAACAACAACAACATCACGCCGGGGGCACCGCGATCGGTGCGGGTCACCGCCACGACGCGGTTCTGAGTGCGGGGGGCGTCGACCAGCTCGTTGGTGGTACGACCCCATCACGTCACCCCACCGTAATCGTTCCGTCATCTATCCCACACGGCCATGCGATGCCCACCCTGCAGCTTGAGCATGCAGGCCAACTTCGCATGGGAGGTCGGGATGTTCGACCAGCTTGTCGAGTCGAGGCCGAGGCGTGAGCGCTCGGCCGCCGAGATGATGGTGTCAATCGTGGTGCATGGCGTGCTGATCACTGGCGCGGCCATCGCCACCAGCAGTGCAGCCGATCCGCCTTCGACTTCTGCACGCGATACGACATTGTTCGTGATGCGAACGCCACCGCTGGCAGCAGTGCCTGTGCGGCAACCTCATGCCGCACCGATCGCTGACGTGCAGCCACAAGGATTCCGGACAATCGTTCCACCCGATCGCATTCCGACTGACATCCCGCCCGTCAAACTGTCGGAGCGCTTCGACGCATCGCGATTGAGGGGTCGCAGCATCGAGGGCCGCGTACCAGAGGGCGTGCCCCAGTTTCCGGCGCCGGACAGCGTGCTTGGCGGTCACCGCTTTACGATCGACCAGGTCGATGACCAGGCCATCTACCTCGGTGGCGCCGAGCCGCGCTACCCGGAGGTGCTCAGGTTGGCTGGTGTCGAGGGGCGTGTGACGCTGGAGTTTGTGGTCGGCACCGACGGCAGGGTTGAGGCGTCGGGCGTCAGAGTTATGATCACCACGAACGCGAACTTCGACGCAGCGTCCATTGAGGCGGTACGGGGCTCGCGATTCCGGCCTGCGAGAATCCGCGGCCGACCGGTACGGCAGCTGGTACGACAAGTGGTGCGGTTCACGATCGCGCGCTGACGGTTGGTCAGGCGAGCGAGTGCCGGTGCACTTCTCCCGAGGCGGTACGGTCTCCGACGACGACGTAGAGTTGCCGGTCGGACACCGACACCGCCATTCGTGTCCGGCGCTCGACCAACTCGACCACGGCGTCGATGAACTCGCGATCGAAGCTGTAGATCTCGAGGGCGTCCGCCCGATGGATCCGTTCCCCCTCCAGCTGTCCGAGCAGGATGCGCGGGTCCTTGTGGGTGTAGACCGCGACCCGCGGTGTCGCCTTGCTCACCTTGTGCAGCCGGGCTGCGTCGGGCGATCCGATCTCGATCCAGGTCTGGATTGTGCCAGTGAGATCGCGCACCGCGATCGGGGGATCGTCGGGCTCTGAGATCCCGCGGCCGAAGGTGATGCCTTCGGCGAACTCGAGGCAGTAGGCCAGCACCCGCGTCGCCAGATACTGGGGCGACTCCGACGGATGCCAGGCAACCCGCAGGGCAAAGGTCTCGTAGACCCCACGATCGACGTCGGCGAGCTCAATATCGAAGTTGTAGATCGTGGCGGTGAGTGCCAGATGATTCTCCAGTGGATCCGGCCTGCAAGGTAGTCCTGCCGGTTGACCCCACGTTCGGGCCCGGAGATACTGCGCCATGCTTCTCGTCCTCGACAACTACGACTCGTTCACGTACAACCTCGTGCAGGCCCTCGGCGAGCTCGGTGCCGAGCCGCAGGTGGTGCGCAACGACCGGATCTCGGTGGAGGGCGTGCTGGAGCAGGCGCCAGCGGCCATCGTGGTATCGCCCGGCCCGTGCACGCCGTCGGAGGCGGGGATCTCGGTGCAGCTGATCCGTGCCGCGGCCGAGCAAGGGATACCGGTGCTGGGGGTGTGCCTCGGGCACCAGGCGATCGGCGAGGCGTTCGGCGCCACAGTGGTACGCGCCGATCGGCAGATGCACGGCAAGACGACCGGGGTGATCCACGACGGTGACGGCCTCTTCGACGGGATCCCCTCGCCGATGCCGGTGATGCGGTACCACTCCCTGGTGATCGATCCGGCCACGGTGCCGGCGGAGCTGGAAGTCACCGCGTGGTCGGGCGACCGCGACCGCGGAACGGAGATCATGGCGGTGCGGCACCGGCACCACCCGGTGTGGGGGGTGCAATTCCACCCGGAGTCGATCGCGACGCCGGATGGGAAGCGGTTGCTGGAGAACTTTCTGAGGATCGTGGGAGGTCTGGTGCCAAAGGGGTGATGCGGCCCCCGCCGGCTCGCCTCCGCTTGACCGCCTGTATCCGAACAGATCCAGTCCACCATGGTGTCCAAGTCGCGAGAAAACTCCTCAGCACTCTGGAGCGCGATCAGCATCGCGAGTACGCCCAGCCGAAGGTTCGCGGTCGATGTGCAGCCGGGTAGCGAAATCATCACGAACCTCCGCAATCGCGCGTTCAAGTCGTTGTCTAGGCGGCTACGTACATGGGGTATCACGGGTCACGAAGACCAACCCCCGAATCGAAGAATACGTCAAGTGACCAGCGGTGGGGCAGACCGGCCGCATCCGCAATTGCCCCTCCCGCAACAGCTTACGTGAACCCCGCGACCCACGGCACGACTTTTGACACCGGGCACCCCTCCCGATAGCTTTCATCG
>JACDBX010000138.1 GCA_013694695.1 Gemmatimonadales bacterium
GGCAAGCCACCCCCGACCCAGCCACGTGCTTACCAGCCCAGCGACACCGTGAAGAAGGAAACGTCGCCGAGCAGCCCCATGTTCTTCCAGGCATAGTCGAACCCGACCTGGAAGCCAGAGGTGTCATACATCAGGCCGGCGCCGAGGGCGAGGCCCTGCTTCTTCTCGTCGCTGAGCTTGTCGTCGATGCCCACGCCGAACGAGTCGAGGGAGTAGCTATTCGCCGGCTGCGACGAGTACGACCCGCGAAGCGCGACGCCGAACCCGCTGCCACCCAGCTTGGCCGAGGCAAGCTCGGCACCGAAGCCGAAGGCCGCCTTGTTCGAGCGGGCCTGGTTGAACTCGCCCATCAGAGTCACGCGGCTGTTGCCCGACGAAAGGGCGTCATATGCGAGGCCGACCCGGAACATCGTCGGCAACGCAAAGCCGGTGGTCCGGTAGAGGCTCGGCTGGTTGAGGTTCGGCACCGGATCCTCGCCGGCGATTGAGTCGCGCGGGGTACCGATGCGGATCGCGTCACCGTCGTACTTGAGCGTGGTGCCCAGGTTGGTGAGTGCGAACGCGAAGCGGATCGGGCGGCCATTGAGGTTCGAGTGGAAGTGCGTCCCGAAGTCCATGGCGAACGCCGAGCCGTTGGTCTGGCCGAGCTGGTCGAAGATGCCCTTGACCGTGATGCCGACCGAGAAACGATCGGAGAAGTTCTGAGCCAGGGTGAGGCCCACGAACGACTCGCTCACGTTGTACACCTCGCCCGTGCCTTCTGGCGAGTCGGCGGTGTATACCGGCTGGTCACGGAAGCCGAACGTCCCGAACTGGACGCCGAACGCGCGGGCGCCACCGCCGAACGGGAACGCGACCGCGCCCCAGTTCAGCTTCGTGTCGGCCACATAGTCGAACTGCGAAAACTGGGCGCCCGGACGCGTCATCAGCGCCAGTGCTGCCGGGTTCCCGTTGGTGCCGCCAACGTCGGATGCCACGGTGATATACGACCCGCCAAGCGCCGTGCCGCGCGCGTTGGCACCGAGGAGGAGGAACTCCGCGGCCGTCGTGCCGAATCCCGTCTGGTCGTTGTTGGCCTCGTCCTGCGCCGTGGCAACGGCCGGGACGAAGCCGACCAGAGCAGCCGCGAGGAGCCACCGAAGTGTAGTGCTGCGATTCATGCGTCGCTCTCCTGAGGTGGAGCGGTGCACCGTTGTCGGCACACCGCCCCTGCTCTGTGGGCTACTGGACGTAGTTGACAATGGTCATGCGGCCGACGGTGGTCTCACCGTTTTCCGCTTCGACGTGATAGAAGTACACACCACTCGCGACGAACTGGTTGTTCCGGTTCCGGACATCCCAAGTGATCTCGCCGGAGAATGAGGTGGTGGCCTGCTTGAGGACGCGCACCAGCACGCCGCTCGCCGTGTAGATCCGGACCGTCGCAACCTCCGGGAGGTTCACGAACTTGATGATCTTGCTGTTCGTGGTCGTCTCGAAGGCACTCGTGACGTAGTACGGGTCAGGAACGGTGTGGATCCTCGCCAGCGTTTCCTGGGACGAGGGATTCACACGGTTCACGACGTCGAACTGGTACGACACCTTCGCACCAACCGCCGTGAACTGGAAGAGCGCGATCGCCTGCTCGGTACCGGCTGGGATGAAGTTCTGCGGCGTGAAGATGTAGTTGCCGAAGCTTCCAGCCCTGCCGGTGCCGCCGCGGATTGCGCCGATGTAGTCGCGCATCGTCCACTGCGCCCCCGCCGCCGGCACTGCCCCGCCAGCCAGCTCGATGATGAACCACCGGCCCTTCAGGTAGAGCCCGAAGCCGTTGTTCGCGGCAACCGGCGCGTTCAGGTCGGAATTGGGACCCGTATCGCCGTTGGCGTTGGTGTGATTCAGCACGATCGGACCCGGTACCGCGGTCTGGACGAACGACACCGCGGCGCCACTGCAAAGCCCGTTCGAGGTGGTCTGGACCTCGGCCAGGGTCTTGAACGGCGCAACGCAGCCGATGTCGCTGGCCGTGAGGGCTGCCCGCGCGTCCCTGCTCTGGGCTGCGGGAACGTCCGATCCATTCAGGATGCCCCAGCTCGCCCCGGCACGGCCCCGGAACGGTACGACGACGTCGTGCGTGAGGTCGATGACCGAGTCGATCTTGCCGGCCGCCCCCCAGTACACGCGGTAATCGGCCGCACCAATGAAGGGCGACATTGCCGCTTCGGTGTTACGCCACAGCGACCCGCGGTCCTGGTACGAGACCGGGCGATGCACCGTCACGACCCCGGTGAGCTCACCGGAGTTGTTGAAGTCGAGCGTGGTCAACCCGGTACTGAAAGTACCAGCGTTGGCTGAGTTCGGGTTGTCCTTGGTTTCGTTGTCGCCAACAAACCACCGCGGCCCGTTGAAGTAGCAGCCCGGCGACGGAGCGAACCCGGGTGCGCCGTTGACGCAACCGCGAGGCAGTACACCGGTGTAGTACCCACCGTTGAGCACATCCTCATATGACCCGGCGATGGTGTAGCCCGCGGAGCCGCCGTACCGTGCGGCAAGCGCAGGGTCGGCGGTAATCGCCGTGAACGACCCGGCGCTGGTGGTCGTGCCGGCGGTCGCCGACATCGTCGCCGGGATTGAGAGATTCGATGTCCCGGTCGGCGTGGTCACGGTGAAGTACCGAATCACGTTCTGCGACGATGCCGCTGCCTGCGTACCCAGCCCGATCGAGTCGAGCCTGAGGCTCACTTCGCCCGGTGCGCTCAGCAGTTCCCGCACAAACCCGGCGAGGCCGACCGACAGACCGGTCGCAATCGGGAAGCGCTTGCTGAACTTGCCGGTGGCCGGATCGATGGTCGGAACCACCCTGTCGGTGCGGAGCCCATTGCGGCCGATGACGCCCGTCGTGATCGTGGCAGTGTTCTCGTAGTTGCCGGCGGTGGTGCCCGGCGTCACGCGCTGGGTGGTGCGTGGCGACTCGAGCGACGTTGGACCCGAGGAAATCGAGTTCACGTCGAATGCGGTGACCGCGTAGTAGTAGATCAGGCCGTTGCGGACATCGTTGTCGATGTACACGAACGGGACGCCGGTGTTGCTGAGCGGCGGGAAGCCGCTGTTGCCACCGATGACCGCCGTATCGGCCCGCGTGATGAGCACGTCGCCGCTGAAGAGCCGGGTCCGGCCACCGACCGGAACCTGCACCAGTGGATCGCTGATTTCACGATTGATGAAGACAGTCCGCGGCGTCCCCGGGCCGACATTCTCGAATGGCACCGGGCAGCCGGTGAACAGGCCGAGGTCGGGAGCGCAGTTGCCGAGTGTGAACGGCTCACCTGGATGCGCCTGGTCGACGGCGACCACCACCTGACCGGTGAAGTCGCGGAACTGGGTGCCCGAGTAGTCGAACTGCGCGATCAGGCGCAGCGACGACGGCGAGTCGATCCGGCCGCGATAGATCCTGTAGCCCTCGACGTCGAACTGACGATAGTTCGCGTCGTACAGCGGGTTGACGACCGGCGCGCCACCACCCGGAGGGGTGATCGTGGCGGCACGGGCCAGCTCGAAGAACGCGTCGCCTTCGGTCTCGGTGACCGACGGCTTCCAGAGGATCGTGACCTGGTTGTCGCCTGGGATGAGGAAGAACTCTGGCGACTCCGGTGAGAACGGCAGAAGGAACTTGCCGTCGAACACCGACTGCGCCACAAGCGACTTGCCCAGGAGAGAGCGGGGGACCACGGCGAATTCGTTCTGTTCGACCACGCCGTTGCCGTTCTGGTCGGTCCAGCCGCGGAAGCCGGTCAGTGAATCGATTCGGTTGGCGCCAAGCGCAAGAAGAGCTGGATCAGTCAGGCGAAGAGGATTGCCCGGGACCACGCGAGTGCCGGGGACGTACCCCGTAATCGCCACCGGAGCGGCATGAACGTACGCCACCACGATCGAGCCGGACCCACCTGGCTCAAGCTCGAGCTCCGTTGACGACTGGAAGTGGCGGACGTCGAACGGGGTGGCCGGCGCGATATAACAGACGCGAGTGACGCGCGGGTCACCGTTGTTGCACTGCGGGTCGCCAGCGGCCGGCTGCACGTCGCCCTTCAGGAAGCGGAAGAGGCGCGTCACGTTGGCAGCGTCAGAGAACGCACCACCGTTGGTGGTGTTGCCGTAGAGCTGGATCTCGCCCGGGCCATCGGGGCCCTTGAGGTACTTGATGCCGACGAAGCCGGAGCCGCTGAAGAACGGCGCGCCGAAGATCGCCGGGTCGAACTGCCAGCCGTTGGGCCGGGTGAAATCCGACTCGTAGGTGTAGCCGATGGCGAACGGCAGGTTGACACTGGCGAAGTTGGCGCCAGCGTTGGCCACGTCCATGTCAGCCGCGAAGGCGCTGTACATCGGGCCGATGGTGTAGCCGCCAACCGGCAGCGTGATCCCGAATCGCGCGTTGTTGAGGCTCTGGAACTGGCGGGCCGCGTCGACCAGGATCTCGCGGATGCCGGGCCGGTACTGTGCGTAGTCGGCCGCGTTGTTCGAGGTGATGTTGTAGAACGTGACGATGAAGTAGACAATGTCCTCGTTGCCGGCCGGATAGTTCCAGCCGAGGCCACGGTACTCCGCCACGATGCCGAGTGGGTGCGAGCGGCCGGCGTTGAGGCCCGGATCGCCTTCCCATGCCACGAACCAGACGTCACCCTGCGACGCCGAGACGCGGCCACGGAGGAGCGGGTCGAAGAGCTCCTCGCTCTCGTCACCCTGCGGGACGAACGCGCCCTGAGGCCAGTTGGCCACATCGGCCGGGTTGGTCGCGTTGTAGATGTCGGTGAGGCCGACGCCGTGCTCGGTGGTGCCCTTCGGATCGAAGAAGAAGCCACCGGTGGTGTCGCCGCCCCACGGGTTCGCGGGCTTGCTGCCCTGGATGATGCCGGCGATCTGCAGGCCGGAGTTGAAGACGTACTGGTTCGGGGTGCCCTTCGGCCAGAAACCGCCACCGATCGTCGACGAATTGGTCGAGTCGACGCCGACGAGGCCCTGATTGCTCAGGCCCAGGTAGACACGGTTGATCGTGATCGCGCCGAGGGGGCGGGCGAAGAGCCGGAAACCACGGCCCTGGCCACGCTTGGCTCCTGTCTCCGGACCGGCAGACGCAGTGCTGGGGAGCGCAAGCGCGATACCCAGGGCGAGCGCCACCGCCGCGATGAGTCCACGCTTACTACGCATTGAGTGCATTGCTTACCTCTCGTCAATGGATGCCGACGTCCCCCGACACGGGCCAGCACTTGGCTGACCCGTGACGAAGGGCGAGTGGTACTTAGAAATTCAATTCCATACCGAAGCGGAGCTGCCGACCACCGAACGCGAAGTTCGAGATGTGGAAGGTGGCCAGGTTGCCCTGATCCGACGTCCGGCGCTGCTCGGCGAGGGTGTAGACCCCGTCGCCGTTGCCGAAGCGCTGTTCCGCCTTGACATAGTAGTAGCAGCTCGGGGCCGACGGCACGTTGCCCGCCGAGACCCAGGTGCCACAGCCTGCCTGGGTCGGCAGGTTGAACGATCCGTCTGGGTTCACCGCATTGTTGGCCGCGGCGAACTGACGGTAGTTGATCGAGTCCGTCGTGTAGGCCAGGTCGACGACTGTCTGGTTCTTGACGTCGCCGGTCTGGGTGTAGACCCGCGAAATGTTCCTGAAGTTTAACAGGTTGCGGGCATCGGCATACGCCGTGAGGTCGAGCGAGCCGAGCTGGAAGCCCTTGGTCACGCGGAGGTTGAACTCCTTGTAGGCCGGGAGCCGTGCAGCGTTGAAGTCACCACCTGACGTATTTCCGCAGGGCGTGCCGCTGCGGACGTTGTTCGAGGCGGCGTCCAGCGGATCGCAGCGGGTGTACGGCGTACCCGAGGCGTAACGGAACGTCGCGTTGGCGCCGAGGCGGTTGAGCACCGCACCGACCACGGTTCCCTGACGGAAGTCGCCCGGGAAATTGAGCGCGAACGCGCCGCTGATCGAATGCGGACGCGAGATGTTGGTCGGCTGCGCGGCCTGCGGCGGTGGCGCGTTCGTGCCGGAAAGGCCGCTGAGGATGCGGGAGCCGAAGTTGATGTACGAGTACGGATCGGTACCGGTGTTCTTGGCGTCCTGGTACGAGTAGTTCAGGAAGCCGTTGAAGAGGTTGCCGAACCGGCGGTCAAGACGGAGGTCCATTCCGCGGGTGTTGCCGAAGTCCTGGTTGACCGTGAGCCGGATGTCGTTGCGGTCGCCACCGAGCGGATCGATGAGCGGCACGAGACGACCGGCCGGGTTGGCCAAGTTGTCCTTGTTGTACACGGTCACGTCAAGCACCATGTCGTCACTGAACGCGTGACGGACACCGAACTCGAAGATGATCGACTTTCCGAAGTCGAGATCGGAACCGTAGTTGTTGTTCGTGTTCGTGATCGACAGGTCGGTGTTCGAGCCCTGCAGCACCACCGAGAAGTCCGGGGTCTGCACCTGCTGGGCGTACGAGAGGCGGAAGTTGGTCCGCTCGGTCACCGGGAACGCCACCTGGATGTGCGGTGATATGTAGTCGTGGCTCTTGTACGGCTCGAGGAACGCGTCAGGATTCGCGGCCAGTGAGTCGGCCGTGAAGCCCGGGCGCGAGGAGATGCGCGGGAAGCCCCGCCACTTGCTCGCGTTCACGTCGAAGAAGTCGTACCGCAGGCCGCCGACGAGCACCACGTCGCCAAGGTCGAGCCGATCCTCGACGAAGGCGTTGTAGCGAACCGGCTTGGCCAGCCAGAGATCCGAGAAGGCCTGGGTGCTGGAAGCCACCGCGTAGTTGCTCATGTCATACTTGGTGTACTCGCCGCCGATCTTCATGCGGTTGTAGCGGTCGACTTGCCAGTCGAGGTTCGCCTTGCCGATCAGGCGGGTCTCCCGTGCAGTGTTGAGCGAGCCGGCGACGCTGCCGCCGCCTCCCGCTGCACCCGGGTTGCCGCTCGGCCCACCGAAGCCGTTCTGGCCGCCGTACTGGCCGGAGTTACGACGGTCAAGCACGGTGATCGCGGTCCCTTCTGCCTGGGTCCGGTAGTTGTTGACCAGCTGGTCGGTCACCGGGAAGTTGTCGAAGTCGTAGAGGAAGTCGAGATCCTTGATCAGCCAGCTATTGAACGGATCACGGGTGTCGGCCTCCGACTCCGGCGTGAGGAAGCCGCCGATCGACCGGTCCCACTGATACGAGAAGTACGCATCGAGGGCCAGTGCACGGCTGCTGCTCTTCGAGAGCTGCTGATTCCAGTTCGCCGTCAGCACGTTGTTCTTGGTCAGCGCCGCACCGATCAGGTCGCTGGCGCGGCCGGTGGCGTTGCGGTTCTGGCCGCGGTTGGTGATGTACGACAGCACCACCCGCGAACCCTGGCCGAACGAGTAGTTCAGCTTGCCGGTCAGTTGGTAGGTGGTCGACGGCGAGTAGGCATTACGGCCGCCGAGGCAGTCGAAGCCGTAGTTGCTGGAAATGCCCGGGTCGCTGGAGCCAGTCACATAATCGGCGTCGCACTCACCACGCACCACCGCGTAGTTGTAAACGTCGACGAAGTTCGTGTCGGCCGTGGCGCTGGTGCTGCGCGGCACCGCGTACGTGGTGTCGACGCTCACCGCCGTCCAGCTCGGCACTTCATGACCGCGGAAGCCGTACTGGCCAGCGCGGGTGCCCTCGAGCACGCCACCGAAGAAGAACGTCAGGTTCTTCATGATCGGGCCGCCGAGTGACGCCTGCACGCGGTTGAAACCGGCCGACTGGTTCAGGCCTGAGAACTCGTCGGTCTCGTAGCCGACATTGCCGGCGAAACGGTTGCCGCCGGTACGGGTCGTGATCGCGATCACGCCGCCCTGCGCGTTGCCGTATTCTGCCGACGAGGCGCCGGTGGTGATCGAGGCATCCTCGAAGGCGTTGGTGCCGATCGAGAGACCACCGACACCACGCGAGCTGGCACCAGTGCCGCGGTTGCCCGCGGTGACCGGGACGCCGTCGACGTAGGTGCTGTTCTCGTCAGCGCGGCTGCCGCGCACCGAGAGCGTACCGCCGCCCGGCGAAGCCTGCACGCCCGGCTGGAGAGCCAGAATGTTGCCGATCCGGTCGATCGGGAGCTTGTCGGCGAAGTTGCCGTCGACGCCCTGCTTGGTCGTGACCTGGTCGCGCGGGACCAGTGCGTTCTTCGCCTCGATGACGACGATTTCCGTCACCACCACCGCCGTGGCCTCGAGCGACACGTCCTGCGTGATCGTCTGGCCCGACGTGATGCGAATGCCGGCCAGCTCGGTCGGCTTGTAGCCGACGTACTGGACGCGGATGTTGATGGTACCCGCCGGCACGCTGTTGAAGAAGTAGTACCCCTGGGGGTTGGCAACGGCGCTGAACGCGGTGCCGACGATGATGACGCGCGCATTGGCGACGGGCGTACCGCCCTGGTCACGAATGCGACCCTCGAGTTTGCCGGTGGCACCCTGGGCTGCGAGCGCCGAAGCGCCAAAGCCGGTGACCACGGCCGCCAGCGCGACTGAACGCGCGAGACGTGCGAGGGAACTCAAACCACTTTGCTTCATGGAACCACCCTCCGAAGGCGAGTGCACGGGAAAAGCCGCTCCTTCGATGCTCGATGTCCGACCGGGCGGCCGTCCACCGTTTCCTGCTGTGCCGCGCAACATGGCGCGGCGACGATCAACGCTCTTCAATGCATCGTGTCTTTCGGCCCCCGGGAGGAGGCGGCGGACACGGCCGGATGCCGCGGGTGGCATCCGGGGTGCGCGACTCGCTGCATATATGCAGCGGCCGTGCGAAAAAAACGCACGTTCCGGTCGATCGGGACTTTTTGTTTCTCTGGCGATCGGAATGTCCCGACGGTTTGTCGGGCCGGGAGAATATGCCCGCTCCCCCAACCCGTGTCAAGCAATTGTCACAAGTTCGCGTTGGGGTTCTCCCGGGGTCACCTCGGGACCACCAGGGCCCCAGAAGAGGTTGACCTCACTGCGAACCCCGAACTCCCCGGGGAGATAAACCCCCGGCTCCACCGAGCACCCCGTTCCCGGCATCAACGACCGGTCGTCGTGGGTCTCGTAGTCATCCAGGTGCGGGCCGGAGCCGTGAAGGTCGCGGTCGATGGAATGACCGGTCCGATGCACGAAGAACTCTCCAAACCCTGCTGCCTCAATGACTTGGCGCGCAGCCCTGTCACCCTCGAAGCCGGGGACCGGGCCCCCCGCACCCGCCAGTTCCACTACCTTGGCGACCGCCGCGTCACGCGCATCCCGCACCGCGGTCCACACCTCCTGGACTCGCGCCGGCACATCGGTGCCGGAAAATCCCATCCAGGTCTGGTCGGCGAAAATCGCCCCCTCCCGGACCCCCCCCCAGAGATCGAGCAACACCACCTCATCGTGGCCGAGGGTGCGATCCGCACCGCTCCGGGGCTCATAATGGGGATTCGCGGCATTGGGACCGAAGCCGACGATGGGGTGGGTATCCAGAAAAAGCCCCGCCTGTTCCATCGCCGTGATCACCTCGCGCTGCAGCGCACTTTCGCTGAGCCCGGTCCCTGCCCGGCGGTTTGCCCCGGCGAGTGCCTCGAGGGCAATCGTACGGATGATCTCCGCCGCACGGCGATGTTCCGCCGCTTCCTCCATAGACCACGTCGCGGCGAACCGCGTCACAAGTTCGTCACTGGGCACGGTCCGCACGTCGAGCGAGTGCAGCAGGTCGATCACCCCCCAAGGGATCCGGTCCAGGTAAGGCACGGCGTCCCGGGGCGAGATTTCCATCGCCGCCACTTTCCCGCCCACCGTCTGCCGTAGCGCCGCATGTAGCTCCGCGTGGCGGGAGAACGGGATGATCCGCCCCTCGAAGTCGGAAAACGGCTGCATCTCGATCCGGTGCACGATCGCCGTGATCGGACCCTCCCGGGGAACCCAGACAAAGACGCGCCGGGTGGCCATTGCGCCACCCGGGAGGATCTGCTGCGCCACCGGGTTGCAACCGTGGAAGTCGAAGAGCAGCCAGCCGTCAGCGCCCATGCGTTCCAGTGTCTCGCGCATCACGGCGCGATCGATCGTGGCCAATCCGTTCATTCGAGCCCTTCCGTGGGGGCGGTGAGCCAGATGCAGCTGCGCTCGCCCTGCCCCCTGCAGGAGTGATGTACCACCGCGCCCTCGATCCCCGCCACCAGCCTGAGGAGTTCGGCGAGCGCCGCAGTGTAGAAGACGCACGCCGCCCCGCCCTCGGCGGCGCGTGCGGTGAGGGAATCGGTCAGCTCGCACCGCGGCTGTCCGTCGGCCACCCGAAGGTCGGCCAGGAGCCACCGCCGTGCGAGGCTCCCCGCCCTGCCAAGGTCGAGCGCCCGGGCCACCCGACCCGGCGCGGCCATCGAC
>JACDBX010000141.1 GCA_013694695.1 Gemmatimonadales bacterium
CATCCATCATCCATCAACGAACTGGACACTTGACGGATTGAGGAGCGAGACATGGCGAAGGCGAAATTCGATCGGTCGAAGCCGCACGTGAACGTGGGCACGATCGGCCACGTGGACCACGGCAAGACGACGACGACGGCAGCGCTGACGAAGGTCTCGGCCGACAAGGGCTTTGGGACGAAATACATCGCGTATGACGAGGTCGCGAAGGCGTCGGAGTCGCAGGGTCGTCGTGACTCGACGAAGATCATGACGATCGCGACGTCGCACGTGGAGTACGAGACGGCGAATCGCCACTACGCGCACGTGGACTGCCCGGGGCACGCCGACTACGTGAAGAACATGATCACGGGTGCGGCGCAGATGGACGGGGCGATCCTGGTGGTGTCGGCGGTGGACGGCCCGATGCCGCAGACGCGCGAGCACATCCTGCTGGCGCGCCAGGTGAACGTGCCGAAGGTGGTGGTGTTCCTGAACAAGTGCGACCTGGTGGACGACGAGGAGCTGCTGGACCTGGTCGAGCTGGAGGTGCGCGAGCTGTTGACGCAGTACCAGTTCGAGGGGGACGATGCGCCGGTGATTCGCGGGAGCGCGATGAAGGCGATCGAGGGGGACGCGGCGTGGGTGGCGAAGATCGAGGAGCTGTACGACGCCCTGGACACGTACATCCCGATCCCGGAGCGGGTGACGGACAAGCCATTCCTGATGCCGGTCGAGGACGTGTTCTCGATCACGGGTCGTGGGACGGTGGCGACGGGCCGGATCGAGCGCGGGATCATCAAGGTGGGCGAGGAAGTCCAGTTGGTGGGCTTCAATGCCGAGAAGAAGGCGGTGGTGACGGGCGTCGAGATGTTCCGCAAGCTCCTGGACGAGGGGACGGCGGGGGACAATGTCGGGCTGTTGCTGCGGGGGATCGAGAAGGAGTCGATCGAGCGCGGGATGGTGCTGGCGAAGCCGAACTCGGTCAAGCCGCACACGACGTTCGAGGCCGAGGTGTATGTGCTGCGGAAGGAAGAGGGGGGGCGGCACACGCCGTTCTTCAAGGGGTACCGGCCGCAGTTCTACTTCCGGACGACGGACGTGACGGGCAGCGTGGAGTTGCCGGCCGGGGTGGAGATGGTGATGCCGGGCGACAACATCCAGATGACGATCGAGCTGATCATCCCGGTGGCGATGGACGAGGGGATCCGGTTCGCGATTCGCGAGGGCGGCCGCACGGTGGGCGCCGGCGTGGTGACGAAGATCCTGAAGTAGGCTGATGGATGATGGATGATGGTCCATCATCCATCGACCATCGACCATTGACTTGCTGCTACACTGCATTGAACGGGAGACGGCGTGACGGACACCCAGCTCGAGGCACAGGTCGCGCAGTCGGACGGCGGGAAGGTTGCGGGAGCCCGCGACTTCCTCGTGTCGACGCGTGGCGAGATGGACAAGGTCAGCTGGCCGTCACGTGACGAACTCACCAAGGCGACCCGCGCGGTCCTGATCGGCTCGCTGGTGATCGGCGTCGTCATCGGCTTGGTCGACAAGGTGCTGACGCTGATCCTTGTCGACGGTGTTGCGGCGATTGCCCGGTGACCACCATCGACACCGAGTACCGTTGGTACGCGATCCAGACCACCGCGGGACACGAGAACAAGGTCCGGATGCTGCTGGAACAGCGCATCAAGGACGACCCGCGGCCCGAGGGGCAGAAGCTCGTGGCCACCGCGCTGGTCCCGACCCAGGAAGTGGTCGAGATCAAGAACGGCAAGAAGGTCACGGTCGAGCGGAAGCTCTATCCCGGCTACGTCATTGTCGAGATGGGGATGAGCCAGGAAGCGCAGCACGTGGTCAACTCGCTCCAGGGCGTGATCAAGTTCGTCGGCACGTCGAAGCAGCCGCTGGCGCTTCGGGCCGACGAGGTGAGCCGCCTGCTGGGCCAGGTCGAGCCGGAAGCCGAGTCGGCGCCCAAGGAGGAGATCCCGTTCCTGGTTGGTCAGGCGGTCGAGATCACCGAGGGGCCGTTCTCCGACTTCAACGGCGTCGTCGAGGAAGTGCTCGCCGATAAGGGGAAGGTCAAGGTTTCGGTGTCGCTCTTCGGGCGGCCAACGACGGTGGAGCTGGATTATTTGCAGCTTCGGGGACATTGAGGAAGGTGATGGTTGATGGTTGATGGTTGATGGATGATGGATGATGGATGATGGATGATGGCTGTGAGGCTTAAGCGGTATGCTGCGAATCAGTACCACGAGGAGATCTTCTCCTTCCCCGCGACCGCCCGGGAACATCGGCGGCAGGTTCGGCATTTAGCCGTTCCGTCATTCGGCGCCACCGCTTCGCCAGCGGTCGTCGTGAAAGGAGCGACATGGCCAAGAAGATCACTGCCATGGTGAAGCTGCAGTGCCCGGCTGGAGCGGCCAACCCCGCGCCGCCGGTCGGCACCGCGCTGGGCCCCCATGGGGTCAACATCATGGAGTTCTGCAAGCAGTTCAACGCGCGCACCCAGGCGCAGTCCGGCATGGTGATTCCGGTGGTGGTGACGATCTTCGGTGATCGCACCTTCACCTTCATCACCAAGACGCCGCCCGCCCCGAACCTGCTCCTCAAGGAAGCCGGTATCGACAAGGGTAGCGCCGCGCCGAACCGCACCAAGGTGGGCAAGGTGACCAGTGCCCAGGTGCGAAAGATCGCCGAGATCAAGATGGTGGACCTCAACGCGTCCGACATCGATTCGGCGATGCGCATGGTCGCCGGGACGGCCCGCTCGATGGGCCTGGAGGTGATCGACTGATGCCAGCCCTCGGCAAGAAGTACCGTGAGGCTGCCACCAAGGTCGAGGCCACCCGTCAGTACGACGGATCCGATGCCGTGTCCCTGGTGAAGCAGACCTCCTACACGAAGTTCGACGCCACCGTCGACGTGGCCGTGCGCCTCGGGGTTGATCCCCGGCACGCCGACCAGGTCGTGCGTGGCACCGTCATCCTCCCGCACGGCACCGGCAAGACCGTCCGCGTGCTGGTCATCGCCCAGGGAGACCGGGCGCGTGACGCAGAGGCAGCAGGCGCCGACTTCGTCGGTATCGAATACCTGGCCAAGCTGAAGGAAGGCTGGCTGGAGTGCGACGTGATCGTCGCGACGCCCGACGTGATGGGCCAGCTCGGCGCGCTCGGCCGGATCCTCGGTCCGCGCGGCCTGATGCCCAACCCGAAGGCCGGCACCGTCACGATGGACGTGGCGAAGGCCGTGAAGGAGATCAAGGCGGGCAAGATCGAGTTCCGTGTCGACAAGACGGGGAACGTGCACGCCCCGATCGGCAAGGTGTCGTTCTCCGCCGAGCAGCTTGCGGAAAACCTGCAGGCGTTCATGGACACCATCGTGAAGGCACGCCCGTCGGCATCGAAGGGGACCTACATCCGGTCGGCCACGGTGTCGAGCACGATGGGCCCGGGGATCAAGCTCGAAACAGCGGGGTACAAATGAGCAAGACTGAACGCCAGTCCGAGGTCGATGCGCTGACCGCGGAACTCAAGGCGTCGCCCAACGTCTTCGTCACCGACTTCAGCGGCCTCAACGTTCTGAAGATGACGGACTTCCGCCGCCGCCTCCGGGCTGCCGGCGCCAAGTACGTGGTGGTGAAGAACACGCTTGCCCAGCGGGCGCTGGCGGCGCACAGCATTGCGGAGCTCGACGAGCATCTCGCCGGCGCCACCGGATTCGTCTTCGCAGGAAGCGATCCGATGGCCGCCGCGAAGGTGCTCGGCGAATTCGTGAAGGAGCACGAGAGGCCGACCGTGAAGGCAGGATGGCTCGATGGACGGGCCGTTGCTCCTGCCTACGTGAAGCGGCTCGGCGAAATCCCCCCGCGGGAGGTGTTGCTCGGTCAGTTCGCCGGCGCGCTCAACGGGATCCTCTATCAGGTGGTTGGTGCCCTTCAGGCGCTCCACGAACAGCGTTCGGCCGACCAGGCCAAGTAACATACGGAGAAAGACACCATGGCAACGATGCTCAGCAATGACGAAATCATCGAGGCGATCGGCGGCAAGACCGTCCTCGAGCTGGCCGACCTCATCGAGGCGTTCACCAGCAAGTTCAACGTCTCGATCGCAGCGGCCCCGGCCGCCGGCGGCGCAGGCGCTGGTGCGGCCGCTGCGGCGGTCGAGGAGCAGACGGAGTTCGCCGTCATCCTCAATTCCAGTGGCGACAAGAAGATCAACGTGATCAAGGTGGTCCGTGAACTCACGTCGCTCGGCCTGAAGGAAGCGAAGGACCTGGTTGACAGCGCCCCCAGCACGATCAAGGACGGCGTCAGCAAGGCCGAAGCCGAGGAGATGAAGAAGAAGCTCGAGGACCAGGGTGCCAGCGCCGAGCTGAAGTGACCCGAAGGGGGTCCGCCCCGGTCGGTGGCGATTGCCATCGGCCGGCGTCCTCCCTTCATCGGTCACTTTCAGCGAGACGCAATGACAACCGAACGCGACCTCGAAATCCGGAATGCGACAGTGCCGGCCCCCACCCATGGTGGGGGTCTCGGCGCTGCCGTCTCCATTTGCCCGGGATGTGCTGATGACTGCTGAAATGCTGCCCAAGATCTCGTTCGCCAAGCCGCAGGTCGGGACGATGCCGATGCCCCACCTGCTCGACATCCAGACCCGGGCGTTCGAATCGCTCCTGGTCCCGGACGACGTCGATGGCGAGCGCCAGGACGTTTCGCTCGAGCGCGTCTTCCGCGACCTCTTCCCGATCTCCGACGTGAACGGGAAGTACTCGCTGGAGTTCATCGAGTACTCTCTCGGCGAGCCGAAGTACACGGTCGAGGAGTGCATCGAGCGCGACATGACCTACGCGTCGCCGCTCCGCACCAAGCTGCGACTGGATGTCTTCGAGGAAGTCGACGGCCAGCGGCGGCTCAAGAACGCCATCGAGAAGGAAGTCTATCTCGGCGAGATGCCGCTGATGACGCCACTCGGGACGTTCGTGATCAACGGCGCCGAGCGCGTCGTGGTGTCGCAGCTCCACCGCTCGCCCGGCGTGGTGTTCGAGGAGAACACCCACCCGAACGGCCAGCGGCTCTTCTCCGCGCGCATCATCCCGTTCCGCGGCTCCTGGGTCGAATTCACGATCGACATCCACGATGTCGTTTACGTGCACATCGACAAGAAGAAGAAGTTCCCGGCGACGGCGTTGCTGCGCGCCTTCGGGCACGGCTCCAACGCCGAGATCCTGAAGTTGTTCTTCGCCGAGAAGGACCTCGACATCACCGGCCGTGCCGACTCCCGTCAGGAGCGGCGCGAGATCGTGGGCGCGATGCTGGCGGCCGATGTCGCGAACCCCGAGGATCCGTCGGGCGACGCCCTCGGGCTCACCGGCGAGGAGCTGACCCCGGAACGCCTCAGCGCGATGCGCCACGTGGGCGTCAAGGAAGTGCGGGTGTTCGCCGGCTACACCGTGATCGACCTGCGCGATGACGAGCTGCCGACGTCGAACCGCGACCGGGCCAACCACGTGCTGGCGTTTGACGCCGCCGACCCGGAGACTGGCGAGGTCATCGCCCAGTCGGGGGCCGAGCTCACCGACAAGCTGCGCGCCAAGCTGGAGAAGGCCGGCGTCATCAAGCTCGAGGTGCTCCTTCCGGCCGCCCGCGGCGAGTCCCCGCTGATCCGCAACACGCTCTCCAAGGATCCGACCCACTCGGAGCAGGAAGCGCTGGAGCAGATCTACGCGCTGCTGCGTCCGGGCGACGCCCCGAACCTCGAGACCGCGCGGCAGCAGCTCCAGAAACTGTTCTTCAACCCGAAGCGGTACGACCTCGGCCGGGTGGGACGCTACAAGATCAACCAGCGCCTCAAGGTCAAGATCGACCCGAACCACACCGTTCTCACCGAGGACGATTTCGTCGCGATCATCCGCTACCTGATCGACCTGCACGACGGGCGCGGCAATACCGACGACATCGACCACCTCGGCAACCGCCGGATCCGATCGGTGGGCGAGCTGATCGCAAACCAGTTCTCCACCGGCCTCTCCCGCATGGGACGCCTGGTGCGCGAGCGGATGAGCATCAACTCCGACCCGGAGAAGATCTCGCTCGACGACCTGGTCAACGCCCGCACGGTGTCGGCGGTGATCCAGGCCTTCTTCGGATCCTCGCAGCTTTCGCAGTTCATGGACCAGACGAACCCGTTGGCGGAGCTGACCAACAAGCGCCGCCTTTCGGCGCTCGGGCCCGGCGGCCTCACCCGCGAGCGCGCCGGATTCGAGGTGCGCGACGTGCACTACTCGCAGTACGGCCGCATGTGCCCGATCGAGACGCCGGAAGGTCCGAACATCGGCCTGATCACGTCGCTCTCGACGTTCGCGCGCATCAATGATCTGGGTTTCATCGAGACGCCGTACCGCGTGGTCCGTGGTGGCAAGGCAACGAGCGAGCTTGAATGGCTCTCGGCGAGCGAGGAAGAGGACTTCGCGGTGGCGCAGGCCAACGCGCTCCTCAACCCGGATGGTTCGTTCGTCGACTCGCTGGTCCTCACCCGCAAGGGCGACGACTATCCGCTGCTCGCGCCGAACCGGATCGACTACATGGACGTCGCCCCCGAGCAGCTCGTCTCGATCGCGGCCGCCCTCATTCCGTTCCTTGAGCATGATGACGCCAACCGCGCGCTCATGGGCTCGAACATGCAGCGCCAGTCGGTGCCGCTGCTCTTCCCGCAGGCGCCCGTCGTGGGCACGGGGCTGGAGGAGAAGGTCGCCACCGACTCCGGCGCCGTGATCATGACGCGCCGGGCCGGCACCGTCACCCGCGTCACCGCCGACGAGATCATCATCGACGCCGGTGCCGATGCAACCGACAAGGCGCGCCCGCTCGGCCGGCTCGCACGGATCGACCGCTACCGGGTCAAGAAGTTCTGGCGCACCAACCAGGACACCGCGATCAACCAGCGGCCGCTGGTGGAGCAGGGGCAGCGGGTCGAGGCCGGTGTGATCGTGGCCGATGGCGCCGCGACCGAGCACGGCGAACTCGCCCTCGGCAGCAACGTCACGGTGGCGTTCATGCCGTGGTACGGGCACAACTTCGAGGATGCGATCGTGCTCTCCGAGCGCCTGGTGAAGGACGACGTGTACTCGTCGATTCACATTCAGGAGCTGGAGCTGCACGTCCGCGACACCAAGCGCGGCCAGGAAGAGATCACCCGCGAGATCCCGAACGTCTCCGACGAGTCGCTGGTCGATCTCGACGAGCGCGGGATCGTGCGGATCGGTGCCCACGTCAAGCCGGGCGACATCCTCGTGGGCAAGATCACGCCGAAGGGCGAGACCGAGCTGTCCCCCGAGGAGAAGCTGCTCACCGCGATCTTCGGCGAGAAGGCCAAGGACGTGAAGGACTCGTCGCTCAAGGTGTCGCCGGGCATGAAGGGCACCGTGATCGACGTCAAGATCTTTTCGCGGGTCGAGGGTCCGGTGGTCGACAAGGACCGCGGCGAGCGGATTGGCGATGTGCGCCGGCGCGAAACCGAAGAGAAGGCACGGATCAACGGCGCGATGTTCGAGGAAGTCGGCGAATTGCTCGAGGGCCAGGAAGTCGGGCTGATGCTCCGCTCCGGCACCGTGGAGGAGCTCAAGCCGCAAGGCGAGAAGCTCACCCGCGCGGCGCTGCGCGAGTTCGACCTCGGCGAGGTCGACCTCAAGACGCTCCGTGTGGTGAACAAGGATGCCAACGAGCGCCTCCGCGCGACGGTCGACGCCGCCGCGAGTGAGCGGGCGCGCGTCGAGGAGAAGGCCGAGGACCAGATCGACAAGATCCTGCAGCCTGATGAGCTGCCGCCGGGTGTGATCCAGCTGGTCAAGGTTTACATCGCCGAGAAGCGGAAGATCTCGGTGGGCGACAAGATGGCCGGTCGTCACGGCAACAAGGGCATCGTGGCGCGCATCGTTCCTGAGGAGGACATGCCGTTCCTCCCGGACGGGTCGCCGGTCGACATCGTGCTCAACCCGCTGGGTGTGCCGAGCCGCATGAATGTGGGGCAGATCCTCGAGACGCATCTCGGGTGGTGTGCCACGATCCTCGGATTCAAGGCGAAGACCCCGGTGTTCCGCGGTGCCGAGGAGAGCGAGATCGGCGTGCTGCTGCGCGTGGCCGGGCTGCGCTGGGCCGGTCAGGCGCTGCGTCTCACCGAGCAGCTCACGAATCCCGACGAGGTCACGGTCTCTGCGTTGGTACAGGACATCAAGGTCTCGGCTGCAGAGGGTGCGACCCTCGACGGCACCGGCATCGAGGCGCTCTTCATGAAGAGTCCGTCGGCGTCGACGAAGGCGTTGACCCAGTCGGCACTCTCGTTCCTCGGTGCTGCCGCACGTGAGATCGCCCAGCGGGAACGCGAGCAGCGCGCCACCGAGGTCGCGGCGCACGACGGCGTGCTGGCAGAGGCCGAGGGGCAGTCGAAGGCATCGCTCGCGATCGGGCGCAAGGCGCTCGCCGCGGCGGCAAAGGCCGACGACAAGGAACTGCTGGAGTCGCTCGGACTCGGCTCACTCGCCGTGGCGCTGGCGGGCAAGCTCGACGCTGGCACCGCCGGTGAGGCGGCCGACCAGCTGATCCGTCATGCGGGGCTCACGCCGAGCGGCAAGGCGCGGCTGCGCGACGGTCGTACGGGGCAGGAGTTCAAGGGCGACGTGACCGTTGGCACGATTTACATGCTCAAGCTGAGCCACCTGGTCGACGACAAGATCCACGCGCGCTCGATCGGGCCGTACTCGCTGGTCACGCAGCAGCCACTCGCCGGCAAGGCGCAGTTCGGCGGCCAGCGGTTCGGCGAGATGGAAGTGTGGGCTCTCGAAGCGTACGGCGCAGCGCACGTGCTCCAGGAGATGCTCACGGTGAAGTCGGACGACGTGAACGGCCGGAGCCGGGTGTACGAGGCCATCGTCAAGGGCCAGAACCTGCCGGAACCGGGAATTCCAGAATCCTTCAACGTGCTCGTCAAGGAGCTCCAGGCCCTCGGCCTGAAGGTCACGCTTGGCACCACGGTCGAAGGGGAGGAGTAAGGCATGATTGACTTCCGCAGCGGTCGCGAGCCGAAGAGCTCGACATTCGATCACATCGCCATCCGGATCGCGAGCCCCGACGAAATGCGGGGCCCGCGCGATCCGAAGGAACGCGAGCGCCTCGAGGTGCAGGGCTCGCGGTACTGGTGGAGCTGGGGCGAGGTCACCAAGCCCGAGACCATCAACTACCGTTCATTCAAGCCCGAGAAGGACGGCCTCTTCTGCGAGCGGATCTTCGGTCCGGTCAAGGACTGGGAGTGCCATTGCGGGAAGTACAAGCGGATCCGCTATCGCGGCGTGATCTGCGACCGCTGCGGCGTCGAGGTGACGCTGTCGAAGGTGCGTCGTGAGCGGATGGGACACATCGAGCTCTCGGTGCCGGTGGCGCACATCTGGTTCTTCAAGACGCTGCCCTCGCCGATGGGCAACCTGATTGACATCACGCTCAAGGAACTCGAGCGTGTGCTGTACTACTCGAGCTACATCGTGCTCGACCCGGGCTCGCAGGAAGTCGAGGAGAAGCAGCTTCTCGACGAGGACGAGTATCTGGCGCTGCGCGTCAAGGCGCGCGACGACAATGACACCGCGTTCCGCGCCGAGATCGGCGCGCCGGCCGTACGCGAGCTGCTCCGCAAGCTCGACATCAAGCAGCTCGCCGAGCAGCTCCGCGCGTCGGTCGCGGTCGAGACGTCGCAGCATCGCAAGAAGCAGATGCTCAAGCGCCTCAAGATCGTCGACGCATTCCTGTCGTCCGGCGACAGTGGGCAGGATCCGAACGATCCGACGTGGATGATCATGGACGTGATCCCGGTGATCCCACCCGATCTCCGGCCGCTGGTGCCGCTCGATGGCGGGCGCTTCGCGACCTCCGACCTGAACGACCTGTACCGGCGCGTGATCAACCGGAACAACCGGCTCCAGAAGCTGATCCAGCACCGGGCGCCGGAGGTGATCCTGCGCAACGAGAAGCGGATGCTGCAGGAGGCGGTGGACGCGCTGTTCGACAACGGCCGCCGCTCCAAGGCGATCCGCGGTCGCGGCAAGCGCCCGCTCAAGTCCTTGTCCGACATGCTCAAGGGCAAGCAGGGTCGGTTCCGGCAGAACCTGCTGGGCAAGCGCGTCGACTACTCGGGTCGGTCGGTGATCGTGGTCGGACCGGAGCTGCGCCTGCACCAGTGCGGCCTGCCGAAGACGATGGCGGTGGAGCTCTTCAAGCCGTTCATCATCCACAAGCTGGTCGAGAAGGGCATCGCCGAGACGGTCAAGCGCGCCAAGAAGATCGTGGAGCGCGAGAGCCCCGAGGTGTACGAGATCCTCGAGGAGATCATCCAGGACCACCCGGTTCTGCTCAACCGCGCGCCGACGCTGCACCGACTGGGCATCCAGGCGTTCGAGCCGAAGCTGGTCGAGGGCAAGGCGATCCGCATCCACCCGCTGGTCTGCGCGGCGTTCAATGCCGACTTCGACGGCGACCAGATGGCGGTGCACGTGCCGCTGTCGTTCGAGGCGCAGCTCGAGGCGCGGGTGCTGATGGTGTCGTCGAACAACATCCTCAAGCCGTCGGACGGTCGTCCGGTGGCCGAGCCGTCGCAGGACATGGTGCTGGGATCGTACTTCCTTACCAAGTTGCCGGCCGGGTTCGAGGATGCGCTGCGCGTACCCCCCGGCAAGGTGGACGAGGTCAAGGAGCGTCTGTGGGTCGGCGCACCGCACTTCTCGTCGATCGCCGAGCTCGAGATGGTGCTGCTGCACGGGAAAGTGCAGCACCAGACTGCCATCCAGTTCTGGTTCGTCCCGCCCGCAGAGTCGGAGGATACCCGCCCGCGCTGGATTCGCACGACGGCTGGCCGGGTGCTGTTCAACAACATCCTGCCACGGCGCGTGGTGGCCGAACTCGGCTTCCGCGACGAGCTGATGAAGAAGAAGCAGCTCTCCGAGATGGTGCTGCAGAGCTACCGTCGCGCGGGGCTGCGCGACACGGTCGAATTCCTCGACCGCCTGAAGCGATTCGGGTTCGAGTTCGCGACCGGCGGGGGCATCTCGATCGGCATCGAGGATCTAGAGATCCCGACCGAGAAGTTCGAGCTGCTGGCCGAGGCGCAGAAGCGTGTCGAGCGATTCCAGAAGGCGTACAACACCGGACAGATCACGTTCGGTGAGCGATACAACAAGGTCATCGATGCCTGGACCCACGCCAACAACGACGTGGCCGAGGCGATGCTCACCCACATGCGGAAGTCGCGCGGCGGGTACAACCCGGTCTACATGATGTACGACTCGGGATCCCGCGGTTCACGCGACCAGATCCGTCAGCTCGCCGGCATGCGCGGCCTGATGGCCAAGCCGCAGAAGAAGCTCACCGGCGGCATCGGCGAGATCATCGAGAGCCCGATCAAGTCGAACTTCCGGGAAGGGCTCACGGTGCTCGAGTACTTCA
>JACDBX010000176.1 GCA_013694695.1 Gemmatimonadales bacterium
CTTCCAGGACGGCCAGAATCTCTTCGATCCCGCTCGATCGTTCGCGGGGCACTGGAGCTTGCTGGAAACCCTCGCGCTGCAAACGGGCGACTTCGCACCGATTCTCGTGGGCGTGCCCAACCTCGGCCCCGATCGGCTCCGCGAGTACTCCCCGTTCGACGACGTGGTCCACGGCGAGGGCGATGGTGATGAGTACCTCGCCTTCCTGCGCGGTGTCGTGAAGCCGCTCATCGACGCCAACTTCTGTACCCGGCCGGAACGTGGATTCACGACCATCGCGGGATCCTCAATGGGAGGGTTGTTCTCGCTCTATGCCCTGATTGCGGGTGCCGGGACATTCGGGAGTGCCTGGGTGCTCAGCCCCGCACTCTGGTATGCCGACGGCGCGATATACGACTGGCTGGCGCACCAGCCAGGTCCGGTTGGGCGACTGTGGCTCGACGTCGGTGTGGAGGAGGGGATCGGCGAGGTTCACGATGTACAGCGGATGCGCGACCTGCTCGTGGCTCGCGGTTGGGAGGAGGGCAACCAGTTGCGCTACCTGGAGGATCCCCTGGGCGACCACGACGAGGCATCGTGGGGGCGGCGGATTCGCGAGAACTGGGATACCCTGGCCCGCGTTGCATCGTCGCCCGGGCGCGGCCGGGGGACCGACTCGGCTCGCCGGACCCCCGGCCGCCGCACCACGCGGTAGATTGGTCGACTCGCTCGCTACGGATGACGGATGACGGAGAACGGAGAACGGGCGGGCTGACCTGAACCCACCTGTTCCTCCGTCATCCGCTCTCCGCCATCCGTTCTCCGTTCTCCGTTCTCCGTTCTCCGTTTTTCGTTCTCCACCGTCCGGCAAAGGCCAGCGACCGCTCGCGCAAGCCATCGATGATCTCGTAGAACGTGGGGATCACAAGCAGCGTCAGGAACGTGGAGGTGATCACGCCCCCGATCACGGCACGGCCGATCGGGGCGTAGAAGTCTGCCCCCTCGGTCCCGCCGATCGAGACCGGCAGCATCCCGGCGATGAGGGCAAAGGTCGTCATCAGGATCGGGCGGAGCCGGATCCGACCCGCCTCGATCAACGCCTCTCGTACCGGGACACCGCGTTCCTCCCGTGCCCACTTGGCAAAGTCGATCAGCAGGATCGAGTTCTTCGCGACGATGCCCATCAGCAGCATCACGCCCATCAGGCTCATGATGTTGAGGGTGTCGCCGGTAACGATCAGCGCGATCACCACTCCGATCAGCGAGAGCGGCAGCGAGATCAGGATCGCGATCGGGTCCAGGAATGAACCGAACTGCACCACCAGGATCAGGTACATCAGCAGCACGGCGATGCCCAGCGCGGTGAAGATGCTGGTGAAGGTGTCGTTCTGTTCCTGGTTCCAGCCACCCTCCGTCATCACATAGCCCGGCGGGAAGGTGATCGCGGAGATCTTCTCCTTCATCGCTGCCGTCACCTCGCTGAGTGGCCGCCCGTCGGTGTTCGCCTCGAGCGTGATCACCCGCGAGCGATCGAGGTGATCGACCTGCGCCGGTGCACGATCGGTCCCGATCCGGGCCACCTGCCCCAGCGGCACGACATGCGCCGAGCCATCGGTCCCGAATACCGTGAGGGGCAGGCGCTCAAGGTCCACCGCGCGCTGGCGCGCTTCGGGGGCAAGCCGTAACCGGACATCGCGAGTCTTTCCGGAGGCATCAACCCAATCGCCGGCATCGATACCCGCAAAGGCCACTCGCATCGCCTGTCCCACCTGGCCCACCGTGAGTCCGAGCGCACCGGCCAGGCTGCGATCGACCTCGACGGTGAGCTCGTCACGCGGTCCGCGCGCAGAGAGACTCACGTCGACCGCTCCAGGCACGGTGCGCGCCACCGCGAGGACCTCCTCGCCAAGTTGCGCCAGCGTGCCGGCATCGGGGCCGCGGAGCTGGAGCTGCAGTTCCTTGAACGCGCCGCCGAACCCGCCGCTGAATACCGAGACGTTCACGCCACCCACTGCCTGCATCTCCTTGCGCAACTGCACGCCGAGCTCGCTGGCCGAGATCTTCCGGTCAGCGGCGGGCGACAGTTTCATGTAGATGTGCGACTGGTCGACGCCCGGCGTCCGCATCGGGAGCGGGGTTCCCGCCGACACATAGGTGTAGAGCACCTCCGGATGACGCCGTGCGATCGCCGCCACCGCCTCGGTCCGCTCCATTGTGTACTCGAGGTTCGAGCTCGCCGGCGCCTCGACGATCACCTCGATTTCGGCGCGGTCCGACAGCGGCACGAACCCGGCACCGCCATACGCGCCCTGCAGCATGATCGCGCCCGCGAAGCTCGCCAGTGCCAGGCCCACCATCGACCAGCGATGATCGAGCGCCCACGCCACGACGCGCGCGTACCGATCGGTCATCCGCTGGAACCAGCGATCGAATCGGTCGAGCAGCTTGGTGAGCCAGCTCTTCTCATGCTCTTCCCGATGCGGATCGGGCCAATAAGCCGATAGCATCGGGTCGAGGGAGAACGACACGAACAGCGACGCGACCACGGCACCCGAAATCGAGAGCGCGAAGGGTTTGAGCCACTGCCCCGATTGCCCGGTCACGAATGCGATCGGCACGAACACCGCAATGATCGAGAACGTGGTGGCCGCGACGGCCAGCCCGATCTCGGCAGTGCCTTCCTGCGCAGCGGTATAGTGATCCTTCCCC
Source organism: Gemmatimonadales bacterium (assembly GCA_013694695.1). Classification (GTDB taxonomy): domain Bacteria; phylum Gemmatimonadota; class Gemmatimonadetes; order Gemmatimonadales; family GWC2-71-9; genus Palsa-1233. The sequence continues at coordinate 2,689 of JACDBX010000176.1, forward strand.
ATCCCCACGTGTCGCACGATGTTCTCGCGCACCACGATCGCATCGTCGATCAGGATGCCGATCGCGAGCGACAGGCCGAGCAGCGACATCGAGTTGAGCGTGAAGCCGAAGGCCCACACGCCGATGAAGCCGGCGAGCACCGACACCGGCAGCGCCAGGCCGGTGATCACCGTGGACCGCCAGGAGTTCAGGAAGAGGAATACCACCAAAATCGTGAGTGCCGCGCCCTCGAGCAGCGTGGTCTTGACGTGATTGACCGAGCCGGTGACCCGGATCCCGGCATCCTTGACGATCGTGAGCTTGGTGCCCTGTGGCATCGTTGCCTGCAACCGCGCGATCTCGTCGCGCAGCTTGAACACCACCTCGTTGGTCGAGTATCCCTTCGCCTTGATGATGTTGATGCCCACGGCGCGAACACCATTGTATGACGAAGCCGTGCGTGACTCCTCAACGCCCGCGAACACATCCGCGACATCACCCAGACGGATGATCGCGCCGCCGCGCTGCGCCACGACGAGCTGCCGGAATCCGTCGGGTCCCTCGATCCGGCCCTTGAGCCGGATCGCACGCTCCTCCTGCGCACCGTTGAGCCGGCCAACCGGTGCCGCGAGGTTCTGCGTACCCACCGCCCGCGCGATCTCCTCGATTCCCACACCCGCCGCCTGCATCGCGTCAGGCCGGAGCTGCACCGTCATCTCCGGATAGCTCGCCCCCACGACTGACGCCTGCGCGACACCGGGGACCGATCGCAGGGAGCTCACGATCCCCGGATCGGTGATGGTGGTGAGTCCGCGCGGATCGACGGTGTTCGAACTCACCGTGAGGGAGACGATCGGCTGATCACTCCAGTCGAACCGCGTGATCACCGGCTCCTCGATCTCGGTCGGCAGGTCCCCGCGAATCGTCGAGATCGCGTCGCGGACGTCCTGCGATGCTTCGGCCACCGGTTTGGTGAACGCGAACGTGATCACGAACTGCGCGAAGCCATCAACGGCGTTCGAGGTGGTCTTTCCGCGCTCGACGCCCGAGAGCGCAAATATCGCTTCCTCGATCGGCTCGACCAGCTCCCGCTCGACCGCATCCGGTGACGCACCGGGATAGGCGATCTGGACCATGACGACCGGCTGGTCGAGATCCGGGAACTCGTCCACCTGCAGGTTGGCAAGCGCGGCCAGCCCGAACGCCACCAGCGCAAGCATCGCGGTGATGGTGATGATCGGGCGGCGAATGGCGAAATCGGAGATCCACATCGTCGCTTCCTCGGTTCAGCGATCGGGGCGGGCGACACGCAGCGCCGAACCCACCGGCGTGCCCAGCGCACCACCCACCAGCAGCGTGTCACCCCGTTGCACACCCGACTTCACCTCGACCCGCTCGGCCACGTCATCGCGCAGCCCGAGCGACACGGGGACCTCCTCGACCACACCGCCGCGGATTCGCTTGACGGATGGCGTGAGTGCCTGCGGAACGAGCGCCGAGAGAGGGATGGTCAGGCCGCGCGCCTGCGTGAATGCGACGCGACCCTCCGCGAACACTCCCGCCGCCAGCGAACGATCGCCGTTCGGAACCGCGGCGTAGATCCGCACCTGGCGCGTGACCGGATCGACCGCCGGGTTGACCCGCGCGATCGTCCCGGTGAATCGCCGGTCAGGATATCCCGTCACCGTGAACTCCACCTTTGCGCCGCGCCGCAGGCTGCCGAGCGCAGAGGCCGGCACGCTGGCCGCAAGCTCGAGCGCGCTGGCATCCACCACCGTCACGATCGGCGTGCCCATCTGCACGACATCCCCTGCGCTCGCCGGTCGCTCGCTCACCACGCCGGCAAATGGCGCACGGATGGTGGCGTTCGCAAGCTGCTTCCGCGCCGATGCCAGCCGGCTCCGCGCATCGGCCGCCATCGCGTCTGCCGCGATCGCCTGACTGCGTGCCGCCTCGAGGTCGCGCTGCGCTATCGCACCGGCACCATGCAGCGTGGTTGCACGCTCGGCGTTGCGGGTGGCCACGGTTGCTGCCGCGTCCGCGCTCTGGAGTTGGGCCGCGGCGCTCCGTGCCTGGTCGGTGAGCACCGTTGCATCGATGCGCGCCAGCGCCTGGCCGGCGCTCACCGCCGCACCCTCGTCGACCTGCATCTGCACCACCGTGCCCGCAACCTGCGCGCGGAGCTGCGCCACCCGCGTGGCGTCAAGCGTGCCGGAAAGCGAGGGCCCGTTCTCGACCAAACCAGAATCGACCACCGTGATGTGATCAGCGGTCAGGCTGATGGCTACCACCGCCGCGGTGGAATCGGGCTCGGAGTCGGCCCCACCGCCGCCACACCCTGCCAGGAGCACCAGAAAAAACATCGCGATGGTTGTGGTGCATGGGGATTGCAGCTTGGGCATCGAGCGCTCGTCGTGTCGCGTGATTGGTGGTTGCATTTGTTCAGTAGGCTCCGGGTACGGTCACACCGGCAAACGGAAGGTCCCGCAGCAATGCCGCGCGGATCCTCGCGACCTGCAGATCGCGAGCGGCCTGCGCCCGGTTGGCCTCGGCCTGCTGAAGCAGCAGCCGCGAATCGGACAACTCGGTCTGGGTCGAGATCCCCTCGCGATACCGCACTTCGGCAATCGCGAATGCGCGCGCGGCCTGCTCGGCCGTGCCGCTGCTCGCTTCCCATGCAGCTTCAGCCGCCTCCAGCACGGTGCGCGAGTCGACCGATTCGCGGGTCGCGAGTTCCCGCGCCTGGCGGAGTCGGAGCGCGGCTTCGTCACGTACCGCCTCTGCCGCCATCACGTCGGCCCGGGTGCGGCCGCCGGTGTAGATCGGCACATCGAGTCGCACGCTGACCGCGGCGTCGGTCACGAAGTTGTCGAACGAGAAGACGCGCTCCGGAAAGGCGATGCGGGCGTAGTTGCCGGACACATTGAGCGTGGGCAGACGCCCGCCCCGCGCCGAGGAGAGGAGCGCATCGGCTGCGCGCAGCGCCGCGTCAGCCTCGCGGACCGGTGCGCGCTGGTCGATCGCCGTGTCGGAACCCGCCGCCGCCACCGCGAACGGCGGCAACGGCACGGCGCTGGTGTCGCTGAGCGGCGTGACGAGTTCGATGTCCGTGCCGGCCGGGAGATCGAGAAGCTGGCGCAACCGAAGCAAGGCCAGAGTGCGCGAAGCGCGGCGCTGGATCACGACCGGGCGCTGGTTGTCGCGAGTCACCGTGGCACGCAGCAGGTCGAACTCCGCCGCGTTGCCGACCTCACGGGCGAGACGGGTGTCTTCGAACGCGCGCCCTGACTGCGCGAGGGTCGAGTCGGCGATCTCGAGCAGCCGTGCGGCCAGCTGCGCATCGAAGTACGCCTGGGTCATCTCGACCACCGCCGCAGTGCGCGCCGCATCAAGCGCGATCTCGGCGCGTTGGCGCGCAGCGGCTGCGGCGCGACGCTGCCCACCGAGCCGTGCATTGAACAGCACCTGCGAACCCGACACCATCAGGTTGTAGGTATTGGGCCGACCGAACGGAAGATTTGAGAAGTCGAATCCGCTTCCGTTGGCGGCGCAGTCCAGCCCGCGCTCCAGCGAGTCGAGTCGCTCCCCCAACGGCAGCGAGGGGTTCGGCAGGAAGCGACCACATCCCGTCGGCGCGGGAATCGAATCGGTGGTGCCGCCATCGAACGCCGAGAACTGACTCGCCAGCGTGCGGGTGTAGGTCGCAGCACCGTTCAACTGCGGCAGGTAACTGCTCCGCGCTCGGATCTCATCCGAGCGCGCCCGCAACACGCCGGCCCGGGCAATCCCGACGGTCTCGCTCGCCGAATCGGCGCGAGCCAGAGCTGCGCCAAGGGTCAGTCGGATCGGCGTCGGCCCCTGGGCGGGGAGGCCGCCGGTGAGCAGCAGGGCGAACAGCGCGACACATCGCAACGCACGCATCAGGTGGACTCCGGCGCGCCAAGCGCGCGAAGGATCAGGTCGACGAACATCTCGATCACCTCGGGCACGGTCAGGGGGTGATGCGGCGGCATGATGTCGCGTGTCATCGCATCCATGAACACCGCGTTCATCAGCATCACCATCGCCGCCTCGATCGAGCCACGGGTGCCGATCAGGCCGGCGGTGCGGGCAACGGTGAGGTAGCGAGTGCCATCGGCAAACGCCGCCACGCCTCCCTCGCAAAGCGTCGGCGCCAGTTCGGGGCGTTCGTCGAGTTCGGCCAGGCACGATCGCATCACCCCGCGGCGAGCGGAAATGGAGGCATGCTGCGCCAGCGCCCAGGCGGTGAGTTCCGCGCGCAGCAGGCGAGGCTCTGCGGGGAGCGGCGAAACCGGGGTATCGCTCGACGTCGCGTGAATCGCCTCGAGGAGCAGCGCTTCCTTCGAACCGAACTGCCGGAAGATCGTGACCTCGTTGACACCCGCCGCCTCGGCGATCCGCCGGGTGGTGGTCCCCCGCCACCCGTGCTCCGCGTAGAGGCGGGCAGTGACGTCGAGGAGGGATTCGCGTGTGGACATGGGGGCACACTCTACTTCATCACGCAAAAAGATGCAAGCAGGTACTTGCAAACTGTTACATTCAGCAACGGAGCGGTCGGACTGGCGACTTCGGTGGGGATTCGCGAGCTGCGCCTCGATGCTCCCGTAACGCGGTGCTCGCCCCTACTTTACCCGCTCACATCCGCCCGGACCCCATTCCATGTGGCAGCGCGAAGTTCACGCCTGGGAGAGCCCCAACCTCCTCGGTCGCAAGATGGATCTGCTCGTCCTCGGCCACGCCGGGGCGCGAATGCTGGTCTTCCCGACTTCGATGGGGAGTTGCACCGAGTGGGATGACCGGCGGATGCCCGAGATGCTCGGCGAGTCGATCCGGCAGGGATGGCTGCAGATGTACTGTGTCACCAGCGCGTCGGACCTGGGCTGGTATGACGACCACGCCCCCATGCCCCGGCGAGCGGTATGGCAGGACCGGTACGACCAGTACCTGTACCACGAAGTTCTGCCGTTCATGAGGGAGCGGAACGACAATCCCTTCCTGATCACCGCGGGTGCGTCGTTCGGCGGATACCACGCCCTCAACTTTGCCCTGCGGCACCCCGAGGAAGTGGGGCGCGTGCTCGCGATGAGCGCCATGGTCGACGTCAGGCGACTGACCTGCGGCTGGTCCGACGAGTTGACATACCGCCACAATCCGGCGGAGTTCATGCGCAGCGAGCACGACCCAGTCAGGCTCGAGGCGTTTCGCCGCATGGACATCATCCTCGCGATCGGCGAAGATGATCCACTATGCCAGAGCAATCGCGACTTCTCTGCCATGCTCTGGCAACGCGGCATCGGCAACGCGCTGCGAGTGTGGAAGGGCTGGTCCCACGACTGGCCGTACTGGGAAGACATGGTGCGGCTCTACACTGCCGGACACGACTGAGGATGACATGAGCAAGAGCGACAAGAGCACACGACGCATTGGGCTGATGGTGGGCCGCGAGTGGTCCTGGCCCCCGGCGTTCATCGAGGAAGTCGCACGCCGCGATATGGGCGTGGTGGCGGAGTTCGTGCAATTGGGCGCGCCCCGCCTCGACGACGAGATCCGCTACGACGTGGTGATCGACCGGATCTCCCACGAGGTGCCGTTCTACCGCGCGTGGCTCAAGCATGCGCTGGTGCAGGGCGTGCAGGTGATCAACAATCCGCTGATGTGGACCGCCGACGACAAGTTCTTCGGCGCCACCCTGGCGGAGGCCAACGACATCCGCTCGCCGCGCACCGTCGTGCTCCCCAACAAGGAGTACATCCCGGGGATCAAGCACGACGAGTCGCTCCGCAACCTCATCTTCCCGCTCGACTGGCAGGGCGTCATCGATCACGTCGGCCTCCCGTGCATCCTCAAGGACGCGCACGGCGGCGGATGGCGCGACGTCTACGTCTGCGAATCGATCGAAGAACTGCTCTACCAGTACGATCGCTCCGCGCTGCTTACCATGATCGTGCAGGAGTTCATCGAGTGGGAGGAGTTCGTGCGCTGCATCTGCATCGGCCGCGACCACATCCAGCCGATCAAGTACGATCCGAAGACCCGTCGCTACCATGACAGCGAGGACTTCCTCTCGCCCGAGCTGCGCGAAACCATCATCTCCCAGTCCCAAAAGCTCTGCCGCGCACTGGGCTACGACATGAACTCGGTGGAATGGGCGGTGCGCGATGGCATCCCGTACGCCATCGACTTCATGAACCCGGCCCCCGACTTCGACGTGAACTCGCTGGGACAGAAGTGGTTCGACTGGGCCGTCCAGACGATGGCCGATGTCTCGATCGAGATGGCCCTCGAGGATCGCACCGCGCCCAAGCCGAAGGCGCCGAACCTCTTCCGGGGTCACGGGAAGAAGGAGTGAGCCACACCGACCCGGTCGCTGCATGGCACGCGCTGCTCGACGGCCCCGTGGGCCTCGAGTCGGCGGAATGGATCAATGCGAGGCAGCTTTCCCGCGGCCTCGCGTTCGGGGACCGCGCACTCTCGATCGTCACCCGTCCGCGCTTCCTCAGCACCACCGGTTATGACATCCTGCGCGTGGCGTCGCGCGCGCTCCTCGGGGCGTTCGGCACCGCCGGCGCTGCCGCTGCCGCCGACCCTGTGTTCCGGGCGCAGTTCCGGCTCGCTGACTGGGAGGAGACACTCCTCGATGGCTCGCCCGCGCTCCATGTTGGGTCGCCGTTCTCGCGGCTCGATGCCTTCATCGACCCCGACGACGGCATCGCGCGGATCACCGAGTACAACGCCGAGACACCCGCGGGTGCGGGGTACACCGATGCGCTGAGCGAGATCTTCCTCGATGCCCCGGTGATGCGGCGGTTCATCGAGGACTGGACGGTCCGCCCGCTGCCCACCCTGCACATCGTCCTCGGCGTCCTGCTCGAGTCATGGCATCGCTTCCGCGGGGTGCGAAGCCTCCCGAACATCGCGATCGTCGACTGGGACGACGTGCCGACACTGAGCGAGTTCGCCCTCTGCCGCGATTATTTCCTGGCAGCAGGGGTACCGTGCGTGATCACCACCCCCGGTGCACTCTCCTATGAGGGCGGCGTCCTGCGCGACGTCGACGGCGGGCGCATCGATGTGATCTACAAGCGCGTGCTGATTCACGAACTGATCGCCGAGGGCGGCCTCGACCACCCGATGGTTCGCGCGGTGCGCGACGGCGCGGTGTGCATGGTCAACCCGTTCCACTGCAAGCCACTCCACAAGAAGGCCTCGCTCGCCGTGCTCTCCGATGAGCGCAATGCCGACCTGTTCAGCGCCGACGAGACCCGGGCCATTGCCACACATGTCCCCTGGACACGAGTGATCGAGGAACGCACCACGACGGCTGGCGGGCACAGCGTTGACCTCGTGCCGCACATCCTCGCCAGTCGCGAGCGCCTCGTGCTAAAGCCCAACGACGACTACGGCGGCGCCGGGATCGTGCTGGGCTGGGAAGTGGATGACGCAACGTGGGAGCGGTCGGTACTGAACGCCCTCGACGCACCAAGCATCGTGCAGGAGCGGATCGCGCTCCCGACGGAGTTGTTCCCCGCGATCCAGGATGGCCGGATGGTGTTCGACGATCGGATCGTCGATACCGCCCCGTTCTGCTGGCAGGGGAGCTTCATGGACGGCCTGCTCACCCGGATCTCGACCTCGACCCTCGTCAACGTGACCGCCGGCGGCGGTTCCACCATCCCCTCCTTCATAGTGGAGCCCCGATGAAGCCACCCAGCCTGACAATCGGGATCGAGGAGGAGTACCAGATCATCGATCCCGAGACCCGGGAGCTACGCAGCTACATCACCGAGATCCTCCAGGAGGACTCGGTCCTGCTGGGCGAGGTGAAGCCTGAGCTGCACCAGTCGATGGTCGAGGTTGGCACCAACATCTGTCATTCGGCGAGCGAGGCGCGTGCCGAGCTGGTGCGGCTTCGCACCCTGGTGATGAACCTCGCGGCGCGGCGCGGCCTGGTGATCGCGGCGGCCGGCACGCACCCATTCTCCTCCTGGATCGACCAGGAAATCACGCCGCTCGAGCGCTACATCGGCGTGAAGGAAGACCTCCAGGAACTGGCGCAGTCGCTCCTGATCTTCGGCACGCACGTGCACATCGGCATCGAAGATCCCGAGTTCCGCATCGACGCCATGAATGTCTGCCGCTATTTCATGCCGCACGTGCTCGCACTGTCGACGTCGTCACCGTTCTGGATGGGACGCAACACCGGGCTCAAGTCGTACCGGAGCGTGGTGTTCAAGTCGTTCCCGCGCACCGGCATGCCCCGCACCATGACTGGGTGGGCCGACTACGAAGAGTATGTCGCGGTCATGGTCGCCACCGGGTCGATGCCCGATGCCAGCAAGCTCTGGTGGGACGTCCGACCGCACCACAAGTTCCCCACCCTCGAGTTCCGAATCTGCGATGTCTGCACCCGCGTTGACGAGGCGGTCTGCATCGCCGCAATCTTCCAGGCCGTCGTGGCCAAGCTCTGGAAGCTCCGCCGCGACAACATGACCTTCCGGCAGTATTCGCCCGCCCTGATCGAGGAGAACAAGTGGCGGGCAACTCGGTACGGCCTCGATGGCAACCTCATCGACTTCGGTCGCGGAACCCAGCTCCCCGCGCGCGAGTTGATCGTGGAGCTGCTGGAATGGTTCATCGGAGATGTCGTGGACGAACTGGGGAGTCGTGAACAGGTGAACTACGCGTACCGCATCCTGAACGAGGGCACGAGCGCCGATCGCCAGCTCGCCGTCTTCCGGGAAACCGGCGACCTCAAGGACGTCGTCGACCTCCTCGTGCGCGAGACCGCCGAGGGAGTCATCTGATGCCACACCGTCGTCCGCTCATCGGTGTGACAACGCAGACCCTTCATGCGATCGAGGGCATCCCCGCCGAGCTGCCGGTGTCGTGGGTGATGAACCAGCGGTACGTCCACGCCGTGATGGCGGCGGGTGGCGTTCCCGTGCTCGTCCCCCTGCTCGCCGAGGACCCCGCCACCCTGCGCGAGATCTATGACCGGCTCGATGGCGTGCTGGTGCCCGGTGGCGTGGACATCGACCCGGCCTATTACCGCGCAGGCCGTCACGAGCTTCTGGGCCAGCTCGACCCCGCCCGCGACACATCCGAACTCGTTCTCACCCGCTGGGCGGTCAAGGACGGCAAGCCGTTCCTCGGCCTCTGCCGCGGCCTGCAGGTGCTCAATGTCGCGTTGGGCGGCACGCTGTGGCAGGACCTCGGCGAGGAGCGCCCCGAGTCGCTCAAGCACGACTACTTCCCCAATGCCGGCTGGGCACGCGACCACCTCGCCCACCCCGTCGAGATCACCGCCGACACCCGCCTCGCCGAGGCACTCGGTGCGGGCGCGCTGCACGTCAATTCGATGCATCATCAGGGCATCCACGAGCTTGGCTACCGCCTGCGACCAACTGCCTATTCACCCGATGGCCTGATCGAGGCGGCGGAAGTCACCGGCGGTGGTTTCGCGCTGGGCGTGCAGTGGCACCCGGAAATGTTCTCCGAAGGCGATCGATCGATCGGGGTGTTCACGGCGTTTGTGGACGCAGCGGGCGGGGCGAGTCGGTTGGCGTAAGGGAGTCGTAAGCCGTAAAGCCGTAGGCCGTACGCTAGTGCCCTACGGCTTATGGCTTATGGCTCTACGGCCTACCGTTCTCCGTTCTCCGTTCTCTCTTCTCTCTTCTCTCTTCTCTCTTCTCTCTTCTCTCTTCTCTCTTCTCTAGTCCCTCTTCTCTCACTTCACTCTCCACAAATACGACAACTTCAGGAACAGCCCGTCATTCGTCCGACGGGCGCCACTGCGCCGCAGCACGTCTACTTCATCGACCTGGTCGACGTGCGACGCGCCGTAGCCGAAATAGACCACTGTGCCCGGATTCGGGAGGTACGAGAAGAGGACGTCGGTGCGCAGCCGTCCGTCACGGAACGCCGCCGCGCGGGTAAACGTGCCGTTCTGTCCGGCGAACACGATCGGGAGCCCGGTGCGCGAATCGTCGCGCAGCGAGTCGCGCGTTTCCAGTGCGTACTGCGAGACCAGTCGAACCTGGAACGCGCGGGAGATCTGGTACTCGAGCCTCGCCCGCGGCACGATCTGCAGTGACACGCGCGAGCCATCGCCCGGGCGATTCACCTGCTGGTGGTTGTACGACAGGTTGAGGCGCACCTGGTTCGTCGGGCGGAGCAGCATCCCCGCCTGGACCCAGATGATGTCACCCGACGCCCATTCGAAGAAGTTCTCGTCCTTGCCCCAGAGGGTGAAGACGTTGAACGACACGTGCTGGAATGCCGGCGATCCCACCGTGACCAGGTAATCGCGATTGGGGATGCGCGGCGTGCCGGTGAACGGCAGCAACGAGCCGTCGCCTGCCAGCAACCGGTAGTTCGTGTAGATGGACGGATCGTACCCGAAGTTCTCGTCGAGAATCGACGCACCCACGGTCCATCCACCCTTCCATCGCGTATTCACGTTGAAGTGCAGCTTCCGGTCCTGGATCTCGCTGAAGTTGCCGAAGTCGGCATACTGCCAGGTCGCGTCAAGCACCAGCTCGGCACTGATCGATTCCATCGTCTTCTTCTCGCGCAACCAGGTATAGCTGTGCGCCGCAATCGCGTGCGCGTAATCTGTGCGCCCGATGAGGCCGGTCCGCGTCCGGAAGTCGCCGTCGATCCCGTCGATCCCGTAGCGCGCACGGAATCCGCGACCGTTGCGGCGATAGCCGAGGTTCCACATCGGTGCCGACAGCGTCGCGCCGGCGCGCTCGTCGCGTGCCCACGCGCCCTGGAACGAGAAGGCGTGAATCCGGTTGAGTACGATCGACCCGTCGAGGTCGAGCACGCGGTTGTTCTCATCGCCATCGCGCTGCTCAGTCCAGAGGAAGCCGATCCGTGACCCCGGCGCGATCTCGCGGGATGCGCGAAGAATGCCGAAGAGCGGATGCTCCCCGGAGCGCGACACAGCGTCATCGTCGACCGCGGCCAGCACCCCGACCTGCGTGCCCGACACCCGCCCCGTCAGCTTCGTTGCAAACACAGGTTGCACGATCCGGCGGGTGTAGATCAGGCCGCCGGGCGCATCGAACTGCTCGATCCCGTCGAGGAAAAACGGACGGCGTTCGGCAAAACGAATGGCCTGCCGCGGGTCGAAGGCAAACTGACCCGCGTCGCTTTCGACCTGCGAGAAGTCAGGGTTTGCCGTGGCATTGAGCGTGAGGTTCGGGGTGACGCCGAACCGCACATTCCCGCCGATGTCCGGCTTGCCGCCCCCGTAGTTCCAGCTGCCGTCACCCGCCGCGGCCGCGCCGTCGACGCGCGAGGTCAACGTCGGCACGATGTCGAGCACCAGCCCGGGATCAAGCTCGGTCAGCCCGGTGAGCTGACCCGACTGCGTCAGGAACGACGTGCCGGCCCGCTTTGTCGGCGTCCACGTCTGTTCCTGTCCCGACCGCTGTACGACCCGCAGGATGTTGATCCCCCAGACCTGCGACCGCGCCTGCTGGAACCTGATGCTCTTGAACGGGATCCGGATTTCCACCTCGTAACCTTCCGGTGTCAGCCGTCCCTTCGACTGCCACACGAAATCCTGCGAGAGATCGGGCCCCTGACGGGTCGACTCGGCGCAGTTGAAGCCACCACACCCACCGCCGCGGCCACTTTCGTTGAGCGCTCCGTCGGCCTGCACGCCGAGGGGATTCACGGCGAACCACGTCGCCTGACGTCCATCGTTGAACGTCGAGAGAAACACCTGAATGTTGTCGTCGGAGCCGATCCGGTCGCGATCCGCGAGGGTGGCATTGATCGTTCCCGGCGGTGCGAACGCCCGAACGCCGATGTGCAGCGCCGTGGCCGAGTACCAGATGTACACCTCGGTCGAGTCAGCGGCCGCCGCCCCATCGACCGGCGTGTACTGCGAGAAACCGGTCAGGATCGCCGCCTCGCGCCACATTGGCTCGGTCAACTGTCCATCGATCGTTACCTCGCCCTCAAGTCTGGGCGTGGGAACCTGCAGCAGACCGGAGCGTCCGTGATGGAACGTGGGGTCGGCCTTTGGCAGCGTGTCCACGCCCAGTGTCATCGCCAGGAGGAGTACCGGGAGCGTCATCGTCAGGTTGCACCAGTGAGGGGAGGTGATCGCGAGACGGTACGCGATCCCCCACCGCGCGGTTTCGGCGGTAGCGACCCGTGATGTTAGAATTTGAACATGAGAATCGTCTCACTATGCCTTGTCACACTCCTGGCTGCCGCCCCTCCCGCGGATGCCCAGGCACCGTTCCGCCGCGACGCGGCCCTCGAGGCCGAGCTCACCCGCCTGGCGAGCGAGGTCGACGGCGACGTGGGCATTTACGTCCGGCACCTCAAGACAGGCCATGGGGCGCTGATCCGCGCCGACGAGCTCTTTCCGACTGCATCGATGGTCAAGCTGCCGATCCTCGCCGCAACGTTCCAACGAATCCATGACGGGGCGCTGGCCTTCGACTCGGTGCTGGTGTGGGGCGACTCGCTGCGATACGGTGACGACGATGGGTTGGTCAACAACCTCAAGCCCGGCACACCGGTGCCGCTGAATCAGCTGACGCTGATGATGATCACCACCAGCGACAATGCCGCTTCGCTCTGGCTGCAGGCGTTGGTCGGCGGCGGCGCGGCGGTCAACGAGTGGCTCCACGCGAACGGCTTCGACTCGACCCGGGTGAACTCGCGCACCCCCGGCCGCCGCCCGAACTGGGAGGTCTATGGATGGGGCCAGACCACCCCCAGGGAGATCGCCGAGCTCCTGGCCAGGATCCGCGATGGTCGCGCGGTGAGTCGGCCCGCGAGCTTCCAGATGTACCGGCACCTGACCCGGATCCACTGGAACGGCGAGGCCCTCTCGGCCATCCCGCCGTGGGTCCAGGTGGCCTCGAAGCAGGGATCGGTCGACCGCTCCCGCTCCGAGGTGGCCCTCGTCAATGCCCCTTCCGGCGACTACCTGTTCTCGGTGATCACCCGGAACCAGCGGGACACCACCTATGCACCGACGAATCAGGGGTATACCCTTATCCGGCGAGTGTCGGCGCTGCTCTGGAGGCGTTTCGAGCCAGGACTGCCCTGGACCCCGCCCGATGGCACGGCGGCCTACACCCCGTAAGTGATTGGCGTGCAAGTCAGTAAAGGATTAACGTGTTCAGACATGGAGCCGCCCTGCGGCGCTCCGGTGCGAGGGCCGAGGTCGCGGATCACATCCTGCGGGATGTTGCGATCGCCATCGCCGAACCCATTTGAGGAGTAACCCGGTATGCGCAAGGCCCTATTCGTCGGAATCATCGCTGCCCTCGCCGTCGCTGCCCCGCTCGCGGCGCAGGACGCCGACTACAAGATGAGCGGCTCGTGGATCGTCTCCCTCGGCGGCGGTGCTACGCTGCCGGTCGGTGATGCGGCCGACATCTTCAAGACCGGCTACCATGGCAACGCCACCATTGGCTATCGCCCGGCCGGGTCGCGGCTGTCGTACATGATCGACGCCGGTTTCCATAGCGCCGACAACAAGTTCCTGGTCGGTCTCGACTCGACCGACACCGCCTCCAGCCTCGGCCGCAGCGAGATCCTGACGGTGTTCGCGCGATTCAACTATGACCTGTCGCCGAACCTGTACTTCCTCGGTGGCGTGGGCGTGCTCCGCCGTGAGTTCCCAGTCGAGGGTTCGAACCTGATCTTCACCAATACCGATGCTGGCATCGCGGCCACGGGCGGCCTCGGCCTGGTGCTGGGCAAACTGCTCTTCCTGGAGGGCCGGGTCATGCACAAGTTCAGCGACCCGTCACTCACCATTGTTCCAATCACGATCGGCGTCCGTTTCTAGCGCGCCACTGCCCAGCAGTGATTCGACGCCCCGGCCGGTTTGGCCGGGGCGTCGTTGCAACAGTGCCCGGCGAGGCACGCCGGTTGCTCCGGAAGGGTGCAATGAACCCACCGCCTGATCGCCGATCCCCCGACGCAGTCATCTACCTGAGCCACGCCAGTGGCCCAGGTGAGCCTCCTGATTTCAGGGTCAGTGGCGCCGAGGGCGACGTGGAACGGATCCTCGGGCCAGCCAGTCCACTCCTGACGGGGGTCTCCCTTCGATCGGTCTTCCCACCCGAACGCGCCGGCCCGATGCTCGCGGAGTTCGCGATCGTGCTCGAGACCGGCATCGAGCTTGTGCGGGAAATCCCGGTGCAGACGGGCGTCCTGCCGATCTCATGGCTCGGCCTCCACGCCGTGCCCCACGGTGACCAGCTCCGCGTGACGCTCACCGACCTGACGGCGGACAAGCTGCACGACGTGCGGGTTGCCGCCTCGGCGTCGCAACGCGAACTCCTGTTCGATCAGCTCCCCATCGGCATCGTCATCCACGGACCCGACGGGCGCATCGTCGACGCGAACCCGGCATTTGCCGCGCTAACTGGCCTCCAACCCGGCGACCTCTACGGTCGCACCCTGGAGGAAGTCGCTGGCCTGCCGCACCAGCTCCCGCCTGGCGCATCGCGGATGCAGGTGCGCTCGACGACCGGTGTGGTGCATGCCGTCGAGATCATCGCTGCATCCCTCCCCCACGGATACCATCAGCTCACCGTGCGCGATCTCACCGCGCTGGAAGAGAGCGAGGAACGATTCCGCGCGGCGTTCGACGACGCTGGCGCCGGCATGGCGATCGTACTCCGGAACGGGCAGAACCTCCGGGTCAATCGTGCGCTGTGTGAGATCCTTGGCTACACCGAGGACGAATTGCTGCGGCTCACCTGGAAGGACGTCGTGCACCCCGATGATCTTGGCCACGCGCTCACGGTGTGGGACGAGTTCGATCGGGGCGAGACGTCCGCCCAGCGCAGCGAGAGGCGATATTACCACCACGACGGTCATGAGATCTGGGTCCAGGTGATCCTTTCAGTGGTGCGCGACCACGCCGGCGACGCCCTCTATTTCCTGGCGCAGGTGGAGGACATCTCCGAGCGCCGCAGGCTCGCGCTCGCGTTGCGCGACAGTGAGCAGCGTTTTCGGAGCGCCTTCGAGCAATCGGCCGTGGGCATGGCGCTGTTGTCGCCCTCCGCGAAAACGCTGCGGATCAACCAGGCGCTGGCCGACATTCTCGACCATGACTTCGAGCGGGCGCGCTCACTGCAGTGGAACGAGGTCCTGCATCCCGATGATCGTGCCGATGCCGGTGCAAGCCTGGCGAGGGTGGCCCGAGGGGAGGTGCCGTCGTCCCGCGCGGAGCGCCGGTACATCAAGCGCGACGGCTCAGCGGTATGGGTGCAGGTCACCGTGTCGCCCGTGCTCGATGACAACGGGATTCCACAGTACCTCCTCGCCCAGATCGAGGACATCTCCGAGCGTCATCGCCTGAGAACCGAACGCGAGCAGATGGAGGAACGGCTCGAAATGGTCCTCGATGCAACAAACGACGGCATCTGGGACTGGAACTGCCAGACCGGCGCCGGCTACTTCGGTCCGCAGTGGATCGGCATGCTGGGTTACCCCGCCGTGGAATGCCATGGTGATGAGTCGGTGTTCAAGAAGCTGATCCACCCCGACGATGCCGACCCGGTATGGCAGGCCAACGAGGCACACCGCCTCGGCCGCGACAACGGCACGTACGACCAGACCTTTAGGATGCTCAGGGCCGACGGAACTTGGGCCTGGATCCGCTCACGCGGACGCGTCGTCGCGCGCGACGCTGATGGCCACGCGCTCCGAATGGCCGGTACCCATACCGACGTGAGCACGCAGCGGAACCTGGAGGAGAAGTCCCGCCAATCGCAGAAGATGGAGGCGATCGGGAAGCTTGCCGGCGGCGTGGCGCACGACTTCAACAACCTCATCGCGGTCATCAGTGCCACGACCGAGCTCCTCCTCGATGATGATGGCACAGTAGAGTCGCGACGCGAGGATCTCGACAACATTGCCGCGGCGTGTGACCGGGCGAAGACGCTGACCCGCCAGCTCCTGTCGTTCTCGCGCCAGGAGGTCGAGCGCAGCGAGATCATCGCCATCGACGACGTCATCGAGGACATCCGGCCGCTGCTGCAACGTGTCCTGGCCCCTGGCCAGAACCTCAACGTCCAACACGGAGCGGAGGGCATTCACGTTCGCCTCGACCCGGGCCAGCTGGAGCTCGCCGTGATCAACCTCGTGGCCAATGCCCGCGACGCCATGCCGGGAGGGGGCGACGTGGCGGTGCTGACGTCGACCGTCACGGTGGATGCATCGCAGGCGCCCGACACCATCCCCGCACTCGAGCCCGGCAACTATGTCGCAGTGGAAGTGACGGACACCGGCACGGGCATCGACTCCGCAGTGCGACCGCGGCTCTTCGAGCCATTCTTCACCACCAAGCCGCACGGCAAGGGCACCGGCCTCGGCCTTCCCACGGTGTCGGGTTTTGTCGAGCGAATCGGTGGAGCGGTGGGTGTCCACAGTGCCCCGGGACGCGGCTCGACCTTTACCCTGTACCTACCCGTTGCCACGACGCCCGCCGACGCGCCTGGCCGACCGGCCGCGCCGACGGTGACTCGCGACCGGGCACGCCGGATCCTGGTCGTCGACGACGACGACGTAGTCCGCAGGGCCACACGTCGACTGCTGGAGCGCCGAGGCTTGGTTGTGGTCGAGGCCAACGACGCCGACACCGCACTCGACGTGCTCGGCCGGGACGATGCGATCGAGGTGGTGCTGAGCGATCACGCCATGCCCGGACGCACCGGACGCCAACTGCTCGCAGAGGTCGCGGATCGCTTCCCCGAGGTACGGCGCGTGTTGATGTCGGGATTCGCCGGAGACGGCACCGTGCAAGCCGTCCTCCCCGATCTCGACGTGCCATTTGTTCCCAAGCCCTTCACGATAGATGAGTTGATGGCCGCCATCGGCGATTGAGCTGAAGCCAGCTGGTGCGATGCACCTGCCTGTCCCACCGCGTCATCCCTGGGTGCGTCGCCGTCCAGACACCGCAATCGCAGTAAGCGGATCATCCGGCCATGCGTGCTTCGGATACCGGCCGCGCAGGTCCCTCCGAACATCGAAGTAACCGTTCGCCCAGAAGCTCGCGAGATCGCGGGTGACCTGCACCGGCCGATACCCCGGCGACAACAGGTGCAGGAGCAGCGGTACCCGGCCGTTGGCAATCCGTGGCGTCTCGGTCCATCCAAAGACTTCCTGCAGCCGCACGGCGAGCACCGGCACAGCGGTATCGGTGTAGTCGATCTCCAGCCGGCTTCCCGACGGCACGGCTATTCGATCCGGGGCGAGTTCGTCGAGCTCACGCCGTTGCTCCCACGACAGCAAATCCATGAGCGCCATCGCCAGGTCGGCTGCAGAGATCTCATCCAGGCGGCTCACACCATGAAGCCGCGGACCCAGCCATTCAGTCAGGTTGGCGGCGAGCGCGTCGTCGGATACATCTGGCCATCCGGCAGACTGCGCCGCCGCAAACAGGATGCGCGAACGAGCGCGCTCCGCCGGCCCGGCCCATGGGAGCGCGGGAAGTCCCAGGTCCCTGATCGCTTTGATGAGTTCAGCCTGCACGGCTGAGGGGTCGGCGTTGGGTACGGCCACGTCCGTAAGCACGAGCGCGCCGAGGGTTATGCGCCGACGCGTTCGCACCGCACCCTGTTGGCCATCCCATGCGGTCACCGTCGCCGTTACGCACTGCGCCCTGGCGTTGGTGTCGAAATCCGCCGGATCGAAGCTCGCCGCAAGCGTGATCCGCGCATCGGCACCGGCGTCCTCCACCCCAGCGGCGACGATCCACGGCTGGCGCGCCATCGGATCGCGCGGATCGATCGATGCACCGCGGCCATTGCGCAGCAGGTACCGCCCTGGTGCGCCCCGCTGCTGGGCCACCCGGTCGGGATACGCCATCGCGAGCAACGATCCCGTGTCATCGGCGGCATCGACGGACGGATTGCCAACACCGAGTCGACGACGCCATTCACTGCTCGCATCACGCAGCCGTGCGAGCAATCCCTTGTCCGGAAAACCGGCAGCAGCGTGATCCCGTGGCTCGAGTGCGTCAACCCGGAGGCCGATGTCGACCTCGGGCGGACCACCATCGCCACGCATCGGGTCACGATCATCGAGAATCGCCGCGATGGTCGCCGCCCTTGCGGCAGAGGCGGGTGAGTGATCACGCGCGGTGAGCAGCATGTGCGCCAGTCGTGGATGCGTACCCAGTCCTGCCATCGCGGTGCCGTGCGCCGTGATCCTCCCGTCGGCACCAAGCGCACCGAGTTGCACGAGAAGCTGGCGCGCCTCCGCGACTGCGGCCGGAGGCGGCACGTCGAGCCACCGCAGCGCAGTGGGATCGGGAAAACCCGCTGCCACGAGGTCGAGCACCACCGACGCAAGATCGGCGTCCACCATCTCGGCGCGCGTGAACGGCAGGAGCCCGGAATCCTCGGCCGCGCTCCAGCAGCGATAACAGGTGCCGGGCATCGTCCGGCCCGCCCGCCCGCGTCGCTGGTCGGCGGAGGCGCGCGACACCCGAACGGTCTCGAGCCGCGTCATCCCGGTGCGCGGCGAGAATCGCGGGATCCGCATCCAGCCGCCATCCACCACCACGCTGATCCCATCGATCGTCAGCGAAGTCTCGGCGACATTGGTCGCGAGCACCACCTTGCGGCGACCGTGCGGTGCCGGCGCAATGGCGCGGTCCTGGGCGGCTGGAGGCATTGCACCAAACAACTGATGCACGTCGACGTCGGCTGGAACGTTCGGCGCCAGCAGGCCGGCCACGCGGCCGATCTCACCCGCCCCACTCAGGAAAACGAGAACGGACCCGGTGTCTTCGAGCAGCGCGTCGCGTACAACGCGCGCAATGTGGGGAACGGTCCCCATCCCGGCAGGCACGGGTCGGTACCTGGTCTCCACCGGGAAGGCCCTACCTGCACTCGTCACCACCGGTGCACCGCCGAAC
>JACDBX010000185.1 GCA_013694695.1 Gemmatimonadales bacterium
CCCTCGAGCCGCGCCGGGTAACCGGGCTGGGGATGCGACGATTCCATCGCCCCAAGAAACCGCGATCGCGGCGCGGCGCAAGGCATCCGGGCGGCGTTATCTTGCGGGAACGCGAGTTCGCATCTTCCGCACACTTCGATCGCGAGGGAACCACGGTGGCGAGCGATACCCTGACCATCACCGACAATCGCACCGGCACCTCCTACGAGGCGCAGGTCACCGATGGCACCATTCGCGCCATGGACCTGCGCGCGATCAAGACCTCGGCCGAGGATTTCGGCCTGATGACCTACGACCCGGCGTTCCTCAACACGGCCGCCTGTCGCAGCGCCATCACCTTCATCGATGGTGACAAGGGGATCCTGCGCTATCGCGGCTATCCCATCGAGCAGGTGGCCGAGCACTCGTCATTCCTCGAGGTCGCGTGGCTTCTCAACGAGGGCGAGCTGCCGAACGCCGCACAGCTCGAGGCGTGGACCGAGGACATTCGCTACCACACGTACGTCCACACCAACGTCCTCAAGTTTCTCGACGCCTTCCGATACGACGCACACCCCATGGGCATGCTTCTCGGCGTGGTCGGTGCGCTGTCGACGTTCTACCCCGACGCCAAGGACATCACCGACCCGCAGAACCGCTACATCCAACGGGTCCGCCTGATGGCCAAGCTCCCCACCATCGCCGCGTTCTGCTTCCGGCATTCGCGCGGCCTGCCGTACGAGTTCCCGCGAAACGACCTCGATTACATCGGCAACTTCGTGAACATGACGTTCAGCATCGGTGGCCGCCACGAGCCGAACCCGGTGCTGCAGCGCGCGCTCGAGATCCTGCTCATCCTCCATGCCGACCACGAGCAGAACTGCTCGACGAGCGCGGTGCGCGCCGTCGGATCGTCGGGCGTCGACCCATTCTCAGCCGTGTCGGCGGGGATCGCTGCGCTCTACGGCCCGCTGCACGGCGGCGCCAACGAGGCGGTACTGCGGATGCTCGACGAGATCGGGACCAAGGACCGGATCGGGAAGTTCATCGAGGACGTCAAGAGCGGCGGTGACCGCCTCATGGGGTTCGGGCACCGGGTCTACAAGTCATACGACCCGCGCGCCAAGCTGATCAAGAAGGTCGCGAACGACGTCTTCGCGCAGACCGGCCTCAACCCGAAGCTGGAGATCGCCCTGGAGCTCGAACGGATCGCGCTGCAGGATGAATACTTCATCAAGCGGAAGCTGTACCCCAACGTCGACTTCTACTCGGGGCTCATCTACCAGGCGATGGGGTATCCGACCGACTTCTTCACCGTGCTGTTCGCGCTTGGCCGCCTCCCGGGATGGCTGTCGCAGTGGGAAGAGATGAATGGCGACAAGGAGCAGAAGTTCGCCCGCCCGCGCGAGATCTACACCGGCCCCGACGAACGGGACTTCGTGTCGATGGAGAAGCGCTGAGCGGAGTCGTTAGCTGTTAGTCGTTGGCTGCGTACGTCGAAGGCCGGCATCCCTGTTGGGGCGCCGGCCTTCATGCTGCGCAGGCGCAGCTAACGACTAACAACTAACGCCTTGCCTACTCCGGCAGGTCTCCCTCGAGATACGTATACCCTTCCAGCCCCGCCACATAATCGGCGATGAAGCCGTTCGCGTCCTGTCGGGAGATCGTCCCCGCGCGCGCGGCCACCTTGCGCCGGAACGTCGCCAGCAGGTCGGATGCGTGGAACTGCACGTAGGTGAGTACCTCCGTCACGGTGTCACCGTGGACCAGATCGGTGATCTCGTAGCCACCCTCCTTGAGCCGCACGTGCACCGCATTGGTGTCGCCGAAGAGGTTATGGAGGTCGCCGAGTATCTCCTGGTACGCGCCGGTGAGGAAGATCCCGAGGATGTACGGCTCGTCCTCTCTCCACCGGTGCAGCTCGAGCGACGGCTTACCCTTCCGGCTCCCCGCGAATCGATCGATCTTCCCGTCCGAATCGCAGGTCACGTCCTGGATGGTGCCCCGCCGGCTCGGCATCTCGTCGAGCCGATGGATCGGCATGATCGGGAATAGCTGGTCGATCGCCCAATTGTCGGGCAGCGACTGGAAGAGCGAGAAGTTGCAGAAGTAACGGTCGACCAGCGCGGTCTCGAGGTGGGCAACCAGCTCGGGATGCGCGGCGCGCTCGTGCCCGATCTGCTGCGCCAGCGCATTCAGCGTGGTCAGGTAGAGCTGCTCGGCGTTCGCCTTTTCGCGAAGGGTGTAGACACCGCTGGCGAAGTATTCCTGGGCTCGCTCCTTGGCAAAGACGGCGTCGTGAAAGGCCTCCTCCACCCGGTCGAGTGACAGCGTCTCGAGGTTTTCCTGCATCTCGAGCAGCGCTGGGTGTGCGTCCTCGGCGAGCGTGACGCGCTGCGGCTCATACTGCGACTCGCAATCGATGACATTGATCAGCAGCAGTGCGTGATGTGCCGTGATGGCGCGCCCGGATTCGGAGATCAGG
Source organism: Gemmatimonadales bacterium (assembly GCA_013694695.1). Lineage (GTDB taxonomy): Bacteria > Gemmatimonadota > Gemmatimonadetes > Gemmatimonadales > GWC2-71-9 > Palsa-1233. The sequence goes on from JACDBX010000185.1 coordinate 2,465, forward strand.
TGCGGCATCGGGACGGATTCATTGCGGCAGATGCCGCCGACGGTGTACACCACGTCATTGGCGTACTCGCGCATGGTGTAGTTCACCGATGCCGGGCCCGTGGACCGCGATCCGTCATAGTCCACACCGAGCCCCCCGCCCACGTCGACGTACGAGATGTCGAATCCCATCTTCCGCAGCTCGACGTAGTACCGCCCGACCTCCTCCAGCCCCTTCTTGAGGTGGCGAATGTCGGTGATCTGGGAACCCAGGTGGAAGTGGACCAGCTTGAGGATGTGCTGCTTCCCCTCCCGCTCGAGGGTGTCGAGCAGGCGGACCAGTTCGACGGCGGACAGCCCGAATTTCGAGCGTTCACCGCCACTCTTGGCCCAGCGCCCCGACCCCTCGGTCGCGAGCTTGATGCGCACTCCCACCGTCGGCTCGACTCCCATCTCGCTCGCGACCTTGAGCAGAACGTCCAGCTCGCTGACCTGCTCGAGGACGATCATCACCTGATGGCCGAGTTGCTGGCCGATCAGCGCGAGCCGCATGAACTCCTCGTCCTTGTAGCCGTTGCAGACGATGATGTGTCGCGTGGTCTCGTTGAGGCCGAGCACCGCCATGAGCTCGGGCTTCGACCCGCACTCGAGGCCCACCCCGTGCGGCGTGCCGAACTCGACGATCTCCTGGACGACGTGCCGCTGCTGGTTGACCTTGATCGGGTACACCGTGGTGTATTCCCCCTCGTAGCCGAAATCCCTGATCGCGTCGCTGAATCGGCCCGCAAGCTCGGTGATGCGCGAATGCAGGACATCGGAGAAGCGCATCAGCAGCGGCATCCCCACCCCCTGTGCGCCCAGGTCCATGGCGATGTGGTAGAGGTCGACACCCGGTCCCGAGCCATCCGCCTCGCCCCGCGGATGAACCTCGACATGCCCCTCGTCGTTGATGCGGAAGTAGCCGAGCCCCCAGCCCTTCACGTTGTAGAGTCTTTCGGCATCGCGCACGGTCCACCGCGCCGCGTCAGCGGCGGGGGGCAGGACGGCTGGGGCGGTGGTTGTCGGCATCGGCCTCGGCTCCTCGGGGACATCACCCGTTCGGGAAGGGGTCAAGCATAACGGTCGTTTCCGGCCGGGGACAGCCGGAGCCGACCGCCGGACGATTATCCTGCAGGTATCGTCGTGACCCTGCAGCAGGGGACGCGGACAGGTCCAGCGGCAGCACCGGAGCAACAATGGCGATTCGGCAGGGATGGGCGGTCCGGGTGGGATCGGTGGGAGAAACACAGATTCGCGTGCACATCACGATGATCTTCCTGATCGCGTGGTACGCGTGGATGGGATGGAAGAACTCGGGCTCGTCGGGCGCACTCGACGAGGTCGTGTTCATCGTCCTCCTGTTCGCATCCGTCCTTCTTCACGAGTTCGGGCACATCTTTGCGGCCCGCCACTACGGCATTGGCACCCCCGACGTACTGCTCACGCCGATCGGCGGCATCGCGCGCATCGCATCATTGCCGAAGCGGCCCGCACAGGAGCTGGTCATCGCGCTTGCCGGCCCCCTGGTCACGCTCGCGATCGTGCTTGCCCTGACGGGTGCCTTTGTCGTCGGGGGGGAAAGGAGCCTCCGCATCGGCAGCGGCTTCCTCGACCTGCCGTTGTGGAGCGCCCTGCTCTATACAAACGTCATCCTGCTGCTCTTCAACCTGATCCCCGCTTTCCCGATGGACGGAGGTCGGGTGCTGCGGGCACTGCTCGCGATGCGACTGGGGCTGGTCCGCGGCACGCGCATCGCCGCCCGGATCGGGCAGGCCATCGCCGCCGGGTTCGCGCTCTTTGGTATCACCCACAGCCCGATCCTCCTTCTCATCGCAGGCTTCGTGTTCCTTGGCGCACAGGCCGAACTGGAGGCGGTGCAAGCGAGCGTGATCACGGATCGCCTCGATGCCGCACACCTGCTGACGCCGGATCTCGTCGAGCTTCGACCCGACATCACACTCGAAGGCGCGATGCGAATCGCCGTGCGCTCCGATCAGGCCGCCTTCCCGGTGACCGACCTGGACCGCCGGTTGCTGGGCGTCCTGACCCGTGACGACCTGTTGCGCGGGATTGCCGACGCCGGCCTCGATGCGACGCTGGCCGTCGCGCTGCAACCGCGCGACGATCTCGATGCGATCGCACCCGACGCCCCGTTCAACCAGGCGATGCAGCGTCTGCAGCAGTCCGGTCGCGACCTGCTGCCTGTGGTCGACGATGCGGGACGGTTCGTTGGCCTGATCACCGCTCACCATGTGACCGCGCTGCTCACCGCGGAGCGCACCCGGCGCGGGATCACCGGGACGTGATGCGCATCGCGGTCACCGGTGCGACGGGGCTGGTTGGCACCGCCCTCGGCACGTTCCTGCGGAAGGCCGGCCACGTCGTGATCCCGATCTCCCGGAGTCCGGCGCCGGGTGGCGTGCGGTGGGACCCGGCACGCGGACAGCTCGATGCTGATGAGCTCGCTGGTGTGGATGCCGTGGTGCACCTCGCCGGCGAAAACATCGCGGCCGAGCGATGGACGGCGGACCGCAAGCAGGAACTGCGGGTCAGCCGGGTCGGGCCGACTGGCCTTCTGGCGCGCACCATTGCCGGGATGAAGCAGAAGCCCTCGGTGCTGGTGAGCGCGTCGGCGGTCGGGATATACGGCGAACACGGCGATGCGATGGTCGACGAAACGACCCCACCTGCCGACGACTTCCTCGGACGGCTGGCCGTGGCCTGGGAGGCGGCGGCCCAGCCTGCGCGCGATGCCGGGATTCGCGTCGTTCATCCGCGCATCGCCACCGTCCTCGCACCCGATGGTGGGGCGCTCGAGAAGATGCTGCCGTTCTTCCGGGCTGGACTGGGCGGTCCGCTCGCCGGCGGCCGGCACTGGATGCCCTGGGTGGCCATCACCGACCTGGTGCGGGCGATACAGTTGCTGCTCGAACGCACCGATCTGGCTGGTCCCTTCAATGTCGTGGCGCCGGGCATCGTCCGGAACAGCGAGTTCACCGCTGCCCTCGGCGCCGCCGTGAACCGGCCCGCCATCATCCCTGTGCCCCGCTTTGCACTCACGCTGCTCTACGGTGAGCTCGCGGACGCCGCGTTGCTGACGAGCACGCGTGTTGCCCCTGCCAGGCTTGAGGCGGCCGGCTTTCGCTTCGAACTGCCGGACATCGAGACCGCGCTCGCCGTCGTGACCTGATCGCGTCGAGTCCCCGGCATGGCTTCGCGCACAGCTAGTTGATCCTCATGGCCGTCACTTCAGCGCGGAGCGCATGTGCCCATGTCGGTGAAACGATGACGATCTGGATCGACGCCGACGCGACGCCTCGGGACGTGAAGGAGGTCGTGTACCGGGCCGCGACGCGCCTCCAACTCCCCACCATCCTGGTCGCGAACCAGCGCCTCGAGACTCCCCCTGGAAACCCTCTTGTATCGGCGGTGCGTGTCGATGGCGGACCTGACGTGGCCGATCAACACATCGTCGACCACGCCGTCGCCGGCGACCTCGTCGTCACGCAGGATATCCCGCTCGCGGCGCTTCTCGTCCCCCGGGGAATCGTGGTCCTCGACCCTCGCGGCGAGGAACACACCGCCGAAACGATCGGCGAGCGTCTCTCGATCCGCAACCTCATGGAGTCGTTCCGCGCCTCGGGCGTCAACACCGGGGGGCCGGCGCCCTGGGACAGCCGCCACAAACACGCCTTCGCGGCGGCGCTCGACCGCGCACTGACCAGGATGCTGAGGAAGTCATGAGTGCCCTGCAGCGCGGTCCTCGCTGGCAATGCGCGCGGCAGCGATCGTGGGATCGATCGTCGGCGCGATGCCCCGGTCGTCGAGCTGAAGCGCAGCGAGGGCCCGGGCCACGATTGCATCGCCACCTTCGACCATCCGACCGAAATCGATCTCAGCTTGCCTGCAGAACCGCTCCTGGCGGGGGCCGTCATTGATCGCGATGCCGCGGGCGTAAAGACGCGCGTGCATCGCCTCGTGGAGAATGGTTGCGGCCACCTGTGCCGGGGAGAACGCACGGTTGACGATGAACGTGAGCTCGACGAGGCAGGTCCGGGTCTGCGGCAGGTACGCACCACGATAGGCGCGACGCTCGATCAGGAAGCCCGAGAAATCCCGGTGCATCCGCCGGGCGTGATGCGGAACGTGCCGCGTGAGCAGGTCGAGCGCGGCACCGAGTCGGTCGAGCACGTCGGGGGTGCCGATATCGGGTCGGGTGTTGACCACCGTAACCGGGAAGCCCCCCACCATCGTTCGCTCTACCACCGGCCACCGCACCTGTGCCAAGCGCCCGGGACCCGGTGCGTCGCCACGCTGCTATCGATTGCGGTAGAGGGCCGGAAACTGCTGCTTCAGCGCCTCGACCTTCGGCTTGTCGTTGTACACGATGTACGGTTGCGAGGGATGCAGGTCGTAGTATCCCTGATGGTACGCCTCGGCCTGGAAGAACTGCGCCCAAGGTGCCACTTCCGTGACAATCGGCGCCGAGAACGCCTTCGCCTTCGTCAATTGGTCGATGTACTTCTCGGTCATGGCACGTTGTGCCGGTGACGCGTAGTACACCGCCGATCGATACTGCGTGCCGCGATCGGGGCCCTGACGATTGAGCTGCGTCGGATCGTGCACCACCGAGAAGAACACCTTCATCAAGTCGGCATAGCTCACGACCGACGGATCGAAGACGACCTTGACCACTTCGGCGTGACCCGTGCTCCCGGCGCTGACCCGTTCGTAGGACGGATTGCGGACGTTGCCTCCAGCATACCCGGACACGGCATCGACGACACCGTTGACCCGCTCGAACACCGCCTCCACGCCCCAGAAACACCCACCCCCGAGCAGCACGGAGTCGCGCCCCGCCACTGCAGCGAGCGGCGACGCGTGAACGGGATCCGGCAACGGGACGGCATCGTCCGCCCTGGCGCCCTGACACCCTGCGATGAACACTGCGGAACCAAGGGCGAGGGTCATTCGGGCAGCTCGGGAGAACATGCAACCTCCAGCGGGATATCGGGTTCGGACGGGTGTGCTCCCCTACAACGACGGCGGCGGTCGATCGGTTCTCCCATCCGACGACTCGGCGTCCGGATCCACGATGGCGAGTTCTTCCGCAACGGCGCTGCGGGGCTGCACCTCAACGGGAATGAGCGTGTCGATTGCGTCGCCCTGTCCCGCCCCCAGGTCGCGCAGGCGCCTTGCAGTGGGCAGCACCCGCGCCTCGAGGGATCCGATCGCGCCATTGTAGGCGGTGACCGCCTGCGCCAGCCCGCGACGCACGCGGTCCAGGTGCTCCCCGACCGTGCGCATCCGATCATGCAGCGCCACGGCCTCGTCGCGAATCAGTGCGGTGTTGCGGGCGACGCGCTCCTGCTGCCAGCCGTGCGAAACGGCCTTGAGTACCGTGATGAGCGTCGTCGGTGATGCCGGAATGACCCCGCGCGATGTCGCATACTCGATGAGCCCCGCATCACGCAGGCAGGCGGCACTGAAGAAGGCCTCGCCAGGGAGAAAGAGCACCACAAAATCCGGCGCCTCGGCGAACTGGCTCGCGTAGTCCTTGCGGGAAAGGGCCGTCACGTGATCCCGGACCTGGCGGGCGTGCTGGTCGAGCAGCGCGCCACGCGTGGTGTCGTCATTCGCATCCAGCGCATCGAGGTAGGCGGAGAGTGGTGCCTTGGCATCGACAATCACGGTCTTGCCGCCGGGCAGGTGCACCACGAGGTCCGGTCGCAGGCGCGCACCTTCGGCCCCAACCGTGACCTGCTCGGAGAAGTCACAATGTTCCTGCATCCCCGCCAGCTCGACCACCCGGCGGAGCTGCAGCTCCCCCCATTGCCCACGGCCCTGAGGGGCCCGCAAGGCGCGAACGAGCTGCTGGGTCTCGCCGGTCAGCTGTTGCTGCGCCACGGCCATCGACCGCAGGTGCTCCTGCAACGACGCGGCGCCGGCAGCTCGGTCGCGATCGAAGGCCTGAAGGCGGGCATCCACCCGGGCAAGACCCTCGTGCATCGGCCGAACAAGATGGTCGATGGCCTGCGCCCGCGCGTCGAGCTCGGAGCGCGCACCCTGCTGGAACTCGCCCATCGATGCACGCGCCACGGTCAGGAACTGGTCATTGTTGGCGCGGAGCGCATCGGCAGCGATCGCCGTGAACGACTCTCGCAGCCGCGTGTCAGCGCGCGCGGCGTGGCGTGAGCCGATGATCCAGCCCAGCAGCAACCCACCGATCAGCGCGGCGGCGACGAGTATCCAGGCCGCATCCATCACGGCGTCGGGCAGCAGGAAATCATTGCTCCTGTGCGGCCGCAGCCTCGCGCGCCCGGCGGGCGGCGGCGGAGTCGGCCAGCCGGTTGGCGGCATTCACACCGGACGCGCCGGGCAACCGCGATGCACCGATCGCGCTATCACGCTGGCGGACCGTCAATGTGTCGGGCCGGGAATCATCCCGAGTTCCGGACGAGCAGGCGGTAAGGCTCATCACGCATCCGGCAACGACCATGATGGTCGTCCGAACCGCAGCCATGAATCGAGACAGCTCGATTGGCGTCGTGACCACTACCGAAATGCATCGACCAGGAGATCGACCACCAAGCCGGCCGGATCGAGCACCACCACATCGCGTCCGACCCGCGCATAGCTGTGGCCCCGAGCGAGCCGGGGTGCGATCGCGATCAATCCAGGCGACAACTGCTTCTTCGCGATTCCGGGAGGTAGGGCCTTGCCGCGGGCGATCCGCTTGCGGATGCCCGGCGGGAGGTCGGTGATCGCAACTGGATGGTCGCGGTGGTAGCGGCGGAATGCAGCTCGGTCGGTGTCATGAAAGATCACCACCGATGACTGCTTCGCGCCCGGCGCCACGACGCCCGCGGGCGGGGACGACTTCGTCGGTCGCTCTGACTTCTCCTTGCCACGTGACTGCGCATCAAGGGGCGAAGTGAACGCCGCTATCATCATGGCCACCGCCACGACCACAGATTTCCGGGACATGCGAACCTCGCTCAGGTGTCGGGAGTCGTCACAGGTGTCGATGCCTACCCGACCGTGACGTCCTCATCATCGCTCGAATCCTCGTCAGGCCCGTTCGGAATCTCCACGCCCACATCCCCATTGCTGCGACCCTTGAAACCGTCCTCCATATGGTCGGACCCATCGTTGGCGAACAACGTCGTCAGGTCTTCATCGGTCTTGCTCGCCCTGCCCGTGATCTCCTCGGGCATGGGCGGACCGCCCTCCAACTCGGGAGTGGAGGGGCGACTGGTCAGCTCTGCGTGCCGGCGGGTGGGCGTATCCACCTCTTCTCTGTCGGTCATGGCATTCCTTCCCGTAAAGTGATGCCCGCTGGCAGCGCCAGCAGGTAACGGGGGAGACGGTCCAGCCGCGGGCGGCAACACCGGATCGGCCGCACAACCGACGTGACCCTTCCCCGGCTATCCCTTACTTTGCGACGATGTCCGACCCCCGTCCAGCCATCGTCCTCCTGTCGGGGGGGATGGATTCCGCCACCTGTCTGGCCATCGCTCGTGAGGCCGGATTTGCGTGTCATGCCATCTCGTTCCGCTACGGCCAGCGACACGCCTCGGAACTCGTTGCCGCCACTGCCGTGGCTCGGGCCCTGGGCGCGGCGAGCCACCGCATCATCGACATCGACCTCGCAAGTGTCGGCGGCTCCGCACTCACAGACGCGATTGCCGTTCCGAAGGGGCGCAGCGACGACACGATTGGCGACGGTATCCCGGTCACCTACGTCCCTGCGCGCAACACCATCTTCCTGTCATATGCGCTGGCGTGGGCCGAGGTACTGGGCGCCCGCGACATATACATCGGCGTGAACGCGATCGATTACTCGGGGTACCCGGACTGCCGGCCGGAGTTCATCTCCGCGTTCCAGGCAACCGCTCGCCTCGGCACGACGCTCGACGACCTCACCATGCGGGCGCCGCTGCAGCACCTCGACAAGGCGGCGATCATCACTCGCGGGATCGCATTGGGCGTCGACTTCGGGCTGACCCAGTCGTGCTATGACCCCGGCGAATCGGGCGCACCGTGCCGACTCTGCGATGCCTGCGTGCTGCGACTCCGCGGCTTCGCCGAACTCGGGCTGGTTGATCCGGTGATGGGGGCGAGCGAACGGTGAGCTATGCCATCAAGGAGATCTTCTACACGCTGCAGGGCGAGGGTCGGCATGCCGGCCGACCGGCGGTGTTCTGCCGATTCGCGGGATGCAACCTGTGGACCGGCCGTGAAGCAGACCGCCACCGCGCGACATGCCAGTTCTGTGACACTGATTTTGTCGGCACCGATGGGCCTGGCGGCGGGCGATATTCGTCCCCGGCTGAACTCGCCCGCGCAGTCGCCGGCGCGTGGCCCGAGGGAGGTGACTCGGCCGCCCGCCGATACGTGGTGTGCACCGGTGGTGAACCCACACTGCAGATGGACGTCCCCCTCATCGAGGCGCTGCACGAGCGAGGATTCGAGGTCGCGATCGAGACGAACGGCACCCTGGCCGTGCCGCCCGGGATCGACTGGATCTGCGTGTCACCGAAAGCGGGCGCCCCGCTCGCCCAGCGCCGGGGCGACGAATTGAAGCTGGTGTTCCCGCAGCCGGCCGCGATGCCGGAGTCGTTCCAGGACCTGGAGTTCGCGCACTACATGCTGCAGCCAATGGATGGACCCGATCGCGACGCCAACACCCAGGCCGCGCTGGCGTACTGCCTGGCGCATCCGCGCTGGCAGCTCTCGCTCCAGACCCACAAGTTTCTCGGAATCCCGTGATGGATCAGTCATGAACGGTTACAACGATCGCATCAACCACGCCCTCGCTTTCACGGCGAAGCATCACGCCCCACATGCGCCGGTGCTCGGTCGACTGGGGTTCATCGCGCGCCCGGCGAACGTCGCGATCATACTCGCCCGCCACGGTGCCGAAGAGGTCACGCTGGTGGCCAGTATCGTGCACCACGCACTCGAGATCATCCCCGATGGCGAACGCGGTCCGGTGGAGCGAAAGATCAGCGACAAGTTCGGTTCGGTCGTCCTTGCGGTGGCACGCGACGCCGCGGAATGCTGCGTCGATCACGATGGGACCCCGGTCCCCTGGGTGCACCGCAAACGTGCGATGCTCGGGCGCCTCCTCGCGATGGACCCCCGGGCGCTCGACATCTGCTGTGCCGACGAGATCCACGAATGCGGTTCCGCGATCGCGCTCACGCGGCGACTCGGCCCCGAGTACCTCGAGGCCCATGACCTTGGGTCCGGGCCGCATGCCCTCGGCTGGTACCGCGACCTCATCGAGTCGCTCGGCCGGCGCGTCGACTGGCCCGAACGAGGCATGTGCCAGGAACTGCGCTTCCTGTTCGATCGCCTGGCCCCGACTCTTGACGATGGACGTTGACGCGCCGCGACGCGCCTGCCTGATATCTTTGGGGAATGCCCCTTCCTGAGGATGTGCTGGCGCGTGTCGACGCCGCGCTGGGTTCGCGGTTTCGCATCGACCGCACCGTGGCCGTGTCTGCCGAGCGCATCCTCCTGCGGGCACAGGATCGGTTGCTCCAGCGTGACGTGTCGCTGCGCGTCAACCTCTTTTCCAGCGAAGCGCTGCGCCGGTGGTTCATCAAGGAGGCCGAGGCCCTCGCACGGCTGGACCACCCCGCGATCCGCCATATTTACGAGGCGGGTGTTGCAGACGACATCGCATACCGGGTGGGCAACTGGATCGAGGGAGAGAGTCTCGCCGAGGCGGTTGACCGCGGCGCCCGTCCCGTCCCGACCGTCCACGTTCTCGCACGCGACCTGCTGAGCGCGCTCGAACACGCGCATGCGCATGGCGTCATCGTCCGGCGGATCGTCCCCGCTTCCCTGCTGCTCGGCCTGAGCGGCCGCGGCACCGTGACCGATCTCCGCTTCTGCAGCCTGACACTCCCCGAGATCCCCGCAGAAGAGCTCCCCACGGGCCTGCCCTTCCTCGCGCCGGAGGTTCGCGACGGTTCGGTCGGCGATCCGACGAGCGACATCTACACCGCCGGCGCCATCCTGTACTACGCCGTCACCGGAGCAACTCCCCCGCTCAATCCCGCCGAGATCGTGCCGGCGCGGAGGGTGCGCTCGGTGATCCCGGTCGCCCTGGAGCGCGTGATTCACCGTGCGCTGCACCCCAACCCCGACCGCCGTTACCTCACGGCGTCCGAGATGCTCGAGGACTTCGCGAGCGACGCCGGCGAGTTCGAGATGCCGACGGTGGCGCTCCCGAGCCTGACCGGCGAGCTCGCCGAGGGCCCGCACTGGGAAGCCCGGTTGCGGAGGGCACTCGGCGACGATTACGAGCTCCTTGATTCGCTCGGGCGGGGCGGCTTCGGCCGGGTGTATCGGGTGCGAGACCTGCACCTCGAGCGTGAGGTCGCGCTCAAGGTCCTGCACCCGCATTTCACGCAGGACGCAGCGGTGGTCGAGCGATTCCGTCGGGAGGCCCAGCTTGCCGCGCGGCTGAACCACGCCAACATCGTCGACATCTACGACATCGCCGGGCGTTCGGGGCTTCTCTGGTACACCATGGAACTGGTGCACGGGCCGAACCTCGCCCAGTTCGTCGAGCGCGATGGGCCGGTGCCCGTCGACCGCGTGCTCCGCCTGCTCCGCGAGGCGCTGTCGGCACTCGGCCATGCCCATGCGATGGGGCTGGTCCACCGTGACATCAAGCCCGAGAACATGCTGGTGGAGCGCGGCGGATCGATCCGGATCACCGACTTCGGCCTGGCGCTGGCGCTGCGCGGCCACGGCCGCTTCGGCGGCGCCACATCCCAGAGTGGCACGCCGCAGTTCGCCTCGCCCGAGCAGTTGCTGGGCGAGCGCGTCGACCAGCGCACCGACCTCTATTCCCTCGCGGCCGTCGCCGCGTATGCACTCACCGGACATGCGCCGTTCCCGGGCACATCGGTCGAGCAGATCCTTGTCAAGCAGACCAGCGACGCCATTCCCGACATCCAGGGCGAACGGCCCGATGTCAGCGCGGCGCTCGCAGCGGTACTGGCCAAGGCATTGCGCAACGATGTGGAGGCGCGGTGGGCCTCAGCCGGTGAGTTCCGCAGCGCGATCGAGGAAGCGGTGACAGAGGGAGCCCGGCGCAGGGGCGGCGATCTCGCCCGGCTCGCGGCGAGGCTGCTGGGCTCCTGACCACGACCGATTGACCGCCGGCGCGCGCTGTACACAAAAAGGCCGGCATCTCGCTGCGGATGCCGGCCCCCTTCAGATTGCGAACGCGTTTCCGACGCTTACTTGTGGCGGTAGACGACCCGGCCACGAGTGAGGTCGTACGGCGAGAGCACCACGCTGACGCGATCGCCCTCGAGCACCCGGATCTTGAACTTGGACATCTTGCCGGCGGCGTAGGCGAGGATGGTGTGGCCGTTTTCGAGGAGCACCCGGTAGTTCCTGTCCGGGAGGACCTCCTGCACGACGCCTTCCATCTCAATACCATCTTCCTTCGCCATCCACTCTCCGGGACCGGGACTCAATCAACTGCCAACTGTTCAATCTGCCAGACCCGTCAGCGAGGCGCAATGGAAGGCCGGCGCGCTGGCCCGGAACCCCGCGCAGCCCCGTGGCCCATCGCGGCATCAGGTGAGCGTGCTGAGCGCCTCCCTGAGCACTGTCATCTCCTCCTCGATCATCTCGACCAGGTCCCTGAGCATCGTCACGTCGAACGACAGCGTCACCCCGGCCGCAGCGTACAGTTCGGGAAGTGACCGGGTCGCGCCCAGCGCCATGAAGCGGCGGTACGACGCGACCGCGGCCCCGGGGTCGTGACGGGAATTGCGCCACACCTGGAGCGCCCCGATCTGCGCGATGCCGTATTCGATGTAGTAGAACGGATAGAGGAAGATGTGAAGCTGCCGGTACCAGCGCGCAATCCGCTCCGCCTCCAGCCCCGTCCAGTCGACACCCGGTTCGAACCGTTCGCGCAGCGCGAGCCACGCGCGGTCGCGAGCCACGGCATCGCGCCCCCCATCGTGGGTGTAGACCCAAGACTGGAACGCATCGACTGATGCGATGTGCGCCAGCGACATCAGGATGTCCTCGAGGTGCTCGAGCCGCGCCGACAGCGCGTCGTGCTCCCCGTAGTAACCGGTGGGGCGCGCCAGGTGCGGACTCGCCAGGAGCTCCATCGACATCGACGCGAGTTCAGCGGACTCGGCGCCGGGGTGCCGCTGCCAGATCAGCGGGCGCGGATGTGCCGCGAACGCGTGGAAACAGTGCCCCGCCTCGTGCAGCAGCGTGGTGACGTCCTCGGGGACGCCTGCCGCATTCATGAACACGAACGGAACGCCACGCGCGTGCAGCGTGTCGCAGTATCCGCCCGGCGCCTTGCCGGGACGTGACTGCAGGTCGAGCAGCTCCCCCTGGATCATCGTCCGGAACTCGGCGCCGAGGTCCGGATCGACGGTCGTGAAGATCCGGGCCGCGGTGTCCTGCAGCTCGGCGATGCTGCCGTATGGCACCGGCGCCGCCTCGCGCCACGGGTCGACCGACAGATCCCACGGACGCACCGCCGTCAGGTCGAGCCGGTCACGCCGGATCTCGAGCGCCCGCACGATCGCCGGCCCAACAGCCTCCTCGATCGCGTCGTACAAACGTTCGCAATCCGCCGGCGTGTAGTCGAACCGGCACTTGGCCGCGAATGCATAGTCGCGGTAATCGGCGAACCCGGCGTTGCGCGCCATCCCCTGCCGCAGCTCGACCATGCGATCGAACACGCCGGCGAGGGCATCACGCGCCTCGACGTACGGCGCCGTGGAGGCACGCCAGGCCGCCTCGCGCTCATCACGATCCCGGGACTTGAGGAACGGGGAGAGACGTGGGAGCGGGATGTCCTCGCCCCGCCACCGGGCCGTCATGCCGCCGGTGATCTGCTGGTACTTCGCGGCGAGCCCCTCCGCCTCCGCCACCAGCGGGACACTCTCCTCGCGAAAGATCTCGATGCCGGCGCGGAATCGCCGCAGCGTCGTCGCGAGATCGGGATCCTTGCTGCCGATCGCGACGAATCGCCGGGCCAGCGCGACCTCGACCTCCTCGAGCTGCGGCATCACCTCTGTCGAGAATCGCAGGTGTGCCGCCTGCTTCTCGGCGTTCGCGGTGTCGCAGGTGTAGGCGATCATCGCCAGCGATGCGGCCTCCGTCACGAGCTCATCGAGGCGGGACCAGTGCGCCAGCCAGCCGTCGACGCTCGAGGCGTCGAGCGGAGCGGTTGCGAGCGCGCGGTAGTGATCCGCGATCTCGCTCCACGACGCAGTGGCGAACGCGTCCGAGCTTTCAGGAAGGGGGGGGAGGGTCATGCCGACATGATAATCGGTCCGTTCATCCGACCGGTACGGGTTCGCGCGGATGGAGGTAGCGGAACGCCGTCCATCCCACGAGGAGCATGGTCGCTCCGCCGAGCAGGAAGGGTGTGTCGACCCCGAGCCGCTGGAACGCGATCGTGCCCGCGATCGGGGCGATGACTCGCGCGACCCCCGCGAATGTCTGCGCCACGCCCATCATCGTGCCCAGTTCCTCGGGATCACTGACTTTCGAAAGGAGCGAGGTCGCGGCGGGAAAGAGCAGCGCGGTACCGATCGGTACCAGGGGGATGATGATGATCAGCGCCCAGATCGACTGCGCGAGGGGATAGACGAGCAACCCCGCTGCGAGGGTGAGGGCGCCGATCCGGACCGCCCACGCCTCTCCAACCCGGTCGACCACCGGGCCCAGGAGAAGCGACCGCATCACCAGCGACAGGAGTCCGCTGTACACGAAGAAATAGCCGATGTTGGCCTCTGTCACACCGAAGCGTGCATCGAGCCAGAGGGCGAGGATGCTGGTGAGCAGCGAAAAGGCGAGCATGCCGGTGCCGTACATCCAGATCAGGCGTGCCGCGGCGTCTGACGGATGGCGAAACGCCATCCATGCGGCATGCCAGACCGGCTTGCGCTTGCGCTGTTCGCCGGTACGGGGGCGTCGCGATTCTGGCAGCCAGCGCCACGCCGCAAGGACATTGAGGAAGCAGAGCCCCGCCGCGACGAATCCCGGCGCGGCCGGTCCGAAGCGGGTGGCGATCGAGCCGATCGCGGGGCCGATCATGACCCCGGCTGCGGTGGCCGCCGAGAGCCAGCCGAGCGCCCGTGCACGGTCGGCGGGCGCAACGGTGTCCGACACGTACGCCTGCGCGACGCCGGTAGTGCCGCCTCCCGCACCCTGCACGATCCGCGACACAAACAACAGCCAGAGCGTGTCAGCGAGTCCGAACACCAGGAACGCGAGGGCCGACGCGGTGAGTCCCACCATCAGCGCGGGCCGCCGACCATACTTGTCCGACACGCGCCCCCACAGCGGCGCCGCAACAAGTTGCGAGATCGAGAACGCTGCGATCAGCCAGCCCACCATCTCCGGGGTGGCATCGAGGCGGAGTGCGTAGAACGGCAGCAGTGGCAGCACGATCGCGAAGCCGAGCATGTCGATGCAGTTGACCGCGATGAGCACGGCGAGCTGGCGGAACTGCGCGGTCTTTGCGATCGGCGGGACAGCAGCGCTCACGCGGCGCCCCGGCTGCGCTCGGCGAGCACGAACGCGGCGGTGCTCAGCAGCGTAATCACCACGCCGTACGCCGCCGCGATGCCAAGCTCGCCCTGACGGATCGCGCCGAGGATCTCGAGCGAAACCGGCCTGGTGTCATAGGTATAGAGGATCACCGAGGTCATGAAGTCGCCGAGACCGGTCACGAACCCGAGGGCAGTGGCTCCCGCGAGTGCGGGCATGAGCAGTGGCAGCGTGATCGTCCGGAACGTTCGCCACCGCCCGGCTCCCAGCGCAGCGGCAGCCTCGTCATACGCCGGATCAAGGGCGCGTATGGCCGCGACCACGGCGCGTCCGATGATCGGCAACGCGCGCACCAGATACGCCAGCGGCAGCAGCCACAGCGTGCCGATCAGGATGAACCGCCCTGCAGCCGGCTGCGTCACGGAAAACATCGTGGCCAGCGCGATCGCATAGACCGTTCCCGGTACGGCCCACGGCAGACCGAGCGCCACCTCAAGTCCTCTCGACAGCCGATGCCGTGGGTCACGCGCCGCCACCGCGACCAGCAGGGCGAGCACGGCCGCCGCAGCGGCGGCGAGCCCGGCCATCCATAGCGAGGTGCCGAACGGACGCCAGCGTTCCGGTTCGGCGATGAGCGCCACGTAGTTGCCGCCAGTCCACGCGGTGGGCAACGCGGTTCGGGTCCAGGCACCGGGCGCCACGAACGAAACTCCCAGCAAGGCGAGATGCGGCAGGAGCAGCCACACCGTGATCGCTGCCACGCCGACGGCAGTGAGCGAACGTCGCCACCCCTTGCGTGACGCGGCCGGTGCCGGCGCGAGCCCCTTCCCCGCCCCCCGCACGCCGGGCCCGCCGAGCCGGGTCGCGGCGCCCAGGCAGAAGAGCGCGAGCGCCACCAGCACGAGCGTCTCCACCATCGCAACGCTCACGTCGCCATTGAGGCGGGTGGTGATGAGCTGCGTGGGCAGCACCCGAAACCCACCGCCGAACACATACGGCGCGGAGAACGACGCGAGCGATGTCAGCGCGATCAGCAGCGCACCATTGCCGATGGCAGGCCGGAGCAGGGGCAGCACGATGGTGCGCATCGTGCGGACGCGTCCGGCGCCGAGGGCGGTCGCGGCCTCGATCAGTGAGGTATCGAAGGTGGCGAGCGCGGCGCGAACCAGCAGGTATGGATACACATACATCGTCGTGGCATGGATCAGCAGAACCGCACCGCCACCCTCGAACCGCCAGGGTGCCACCTCCGAGCCGGTGAGCGCCATGATGCCCCGCGAGAACACGCCGCTCTCACCGTAGAGAAACAGGAACGCGACCACCCCGACCAGCGGGGGAAGCACCGCCGGCAAGGCGAGCAGTGCCGAGACCACGCGCCGGCCGGGGAAGCCGGCGAGTCGGGTGACGAGCGCGAGAGGGACGCCGATCATTGTGCCAGTAATCACACTGAGGGCGGCGAGCCACGTGGAGTTCCACGCAGCCCGCCATTCGTTCGGCTCCACCGCGAACGCGCGCACCGCATCGAGTGTCCAGGCACCGTCGCGACGCACGCTCTCGACGCCGACAATCGCGAGGGGCTCGACGACGATCCACGCAAGAACCAGCAGGAGGAAAAGCTGGAGCACCCGGCGCATCACGGCGGTGCGTCGTGCGCGAACGCATGCGCCCCTGGTCCGGCAAGGGCGAGCGTGATGCGATCGCCCACGGCAGGTGAGGCGGACGTGGCTGCAACCTCCACCTCGGCCCCGTCGTCGAGGCGGACGGTCAGGAACCACGATGCACCGGCAAAACGGCGTCGCACCACCGCGCCGGCGATCGTGCCCGACGGGTCGGCCCGCAGGGCTTCCGGGCGGATCGCCAGGCGCACGGCCTGGCCCGCCTCCGCGGCACCCGTCGCCCGCCAGGTGATGCCGGCGGCCGCCACCTCCAGCGAGTCACCCACCCGGCGGATTACCTCGCCCGGCAGCGTGACACTGCGCCCGATGAACCCCGCAACGAATTGCGTCGCGGGCATCGAGTACAACTCCTCGGGCGTGCCCACCTGCTCGAGCCGACCCTGGTGCAGCAGGGCGATCCGGTCGGCGATATCGAAGGCCTCTTCCTGTTCGTGCGTCACCAGGATCGTCGTGATCCCGATCCGGCGCACCAGCTCGCGCAGCTCACGGCGGGTGCGTTCGCGCAGCGTCGGATCGAGGTTCGAGAGGGGCTCGTCGAGTAGCAGCACGCGTGGTCGCGGTGCGAGTGCCCGGGCGAGTGCCACTCGCTGTTGCTGGCCACCAGAGAGCGCGGTCACGGGTCGCCGCTCGTATCCCGACAGGTCGACGAGTTCGAGCACCTCGGCGATCCGCGTCGCCATCGCGGCACGGTCGAGGCGCTCCCCCGAGAGCCCGTAGCCGACGTTGCCCGCCACGTCGAGATGGGGGAAGAGCGCGTAGTGCTGGAACACCATACCGCACCGTCGCGCTACCGGCGGCCGGCTGGTGACGTCGTCCCCACCGAGAACGATCCGGCCGCCGTCGACCTGCTCGAAGCCGGCGATCAACCGGAGCAGCGTGGTCTTGCCGCTTCCGCTCGGGCCAAGCAGGGCGACGATCTCGCCGTCGGCAACGTCGAGCGAGAAGTCCCGCACCACGGCGACATCACCGAACTGCTTGCGAACCCCATCGAGCGCGACGGTGCTCATGGTGCCGCCCGTCCGGTCCCACGCACCCGCTGGTCCCAGTAGCGCATCCAACCCGCCCCTTCGGCGGCGAGCATCGTCCAGTTCATCGGTGCGGTCACCATCTCGCGCTCCACCCGTGCGACCCAGTCAGGCACCTGGTCGAGTGGCAGGTCGCGACGCGCCGGCAATCTCCAATGACGCTCGGCGGCAAGCCCCTGCCCCTCGATGGATCCGACGAAGTCGATGAATCGCTTCGCCGCGGCGACATGATCCGATCCCCGCACGAGCGCGATCGCATCATCGATCACCACTGTCCCGCTGGATGGAAACTGGTAGTCGAACGGCATCCCCTTCGACTGCGCGATCAGGATGTCGGGGAGGTCCCACAGCGTGACTGCTCCCTCGCCCCGCGCCAGCTTCTGGTCGAGGATGGCGGGATTCAGCGCGTAGGTACGGGTCTGGCCGTCGAGGCGGCGGAGCCAGGCCATCCCCCCGGCAGTGTCGCCGGGTGCGGTCATGCTGCGCATGATCACGAATCCCCAGATGGCGCGCATCGTGCCGCTGGCGACTGGATCGCGGATCAGCACGCGGTCGTGCCACGCTGGGGCGAGGACGTCATCCCAGTCACGCGGCGCGGAATCGCGAGCGACGAGGTCGGTGTTGAACGCGATCACCGCCGGCGTGCGATACACAGGGTAGTACATGTCTCCGGCACCGATGCCCTGCGAATCAACCGATGCCGCCCACGCCGGCCGATACGGCGCGAGGACGTCCTCCCGAACGCCGCGATCGAAGATCGTGGTCGGCCCGCCGAACCAGACGTCGGCGACGGGATTCGGCCGCTCGAAGCGGAGCCGGTCGAGCACTTCCTGACTGCCCATGTCGAGCCAGCGGACATCGACATCGGTGTTGGCGGCCTCGAACGCTTTCTCCATCGTCACCAGCAGCGCGCGATCGTGCGGCGAATAGATGGTGAGCGGCTCGCGACCGTCGCCGGAGCATGCTGCGGCAGCCACCAGCATGGTGAGCAGCACACCACCGCGCTCACCGACCACGTCGCTCGCCGAGTGCCAGGAGGTTCGCGAAGAGCCGCCAGGCCCCCGGCACGGCCGCCGGAATCTGTCGGAAGAACGCGAGCCCCGTGTATACGACATTGCCCCGCCCCAGCGGGGCGACCAGCAGGCTGCCGCGCTGCGGCTCCTCGCCGGCGTCGTGCATCTCGAGTAGCGGCGTCCAGGCATCGTCCCACGTCCCGGCAAAGTAGAGCCCGCGCTCCTGACGCCAGTCGTTGAAGTCGTCGGCACCGATGGCGTTCGGATAGCGGAAGATCGGATGCGCCGGATCGAGGATCGTGACCGCCGCGGCTTCATCGGTGACCCGATCGTGCGGGCGCGAGATCGTGAACGGTCGCGGTGCGTAGGCGCCGCGAACGTACTGGTACTGCTGGTACTGCACGATCAACGTGCCGCCGCCCCGCACCCACTCGATGATTCGCGGGTTCGCCCGACGCACTGCGTCGCTGATCTCGTACGCCCGCGGCCCGATGACGAGCACATCGATACTGTCGAGTGCGTACGAATCGAGCGCACCCTCCTCCAGCACGTGCATCGTCACACCCGCATCGGCGAGCGCCTCGGGAATGAGATCGGCGGCGCCGCGGACATACCCGGCCTTGACGCGCTGGACAAACGTGACCGGGGCAACGACCACGGCCGACTCGCTCGGCGTGAAGTACGTGCGCCGGGAGATGTGCGGATAATCGATGCGATGAATCGCATGGCGCAGAGTGTCGGCACCGACAACGGCGGCAGCGCGGAAGATCACCTCACCCTGCGGCGGGACCGCCGGTGCGGTGACGGTAAACTCCACCGTGGCCCGCTCATTCTCACGGGTCAGGGTGAGCTGCTGCGGTGCGCCCACCGTCCATCCATCCGGCACATCGAGAGCAACGATGGCCTTGGTGGTGTCGTGTGCCATGTGCTCAAGGTGCACCTGCATTACCCGGGAACGTTCGCCCTGACGCCACAGCACACGCGACGGCTGCATCTCGAGGGCGATGCGCGGAACGCCCACCAATGGGCGTCGCACCTCTCCCGTCGCCTGATCGAGGAAGCGACCGCGGACCTCCACCGATTGTGCCGCCTCGCTGCCGTCCCGGAAGGTCGCAACGAACGTTGGCCGCACGTCGAGCTCGAATGGCAGGCCCCACGCATGCGTTGCTCCGCTCCACCGGTACATGCTGCCGTCCATCGGCACGCGCAGGAAATAGGGCTGCGCCCGCCCTCCCGTGTTCGTGACCACGAGGTGGCAGGTTCGCTTCGCACCCGGCGCGAGTGGCGCGCGATCACCGCACGAACCTGGTCCGCGCATCGCGAACCACGATCCGGAGGTCGGCAACACCATCCGCACCGAGACCGTGTCGCGACCCGCATTCCACGCCAACAGCGTGACAGTTGCGGAATCGCCGGTGGCGATCTCGTCGTCATTCGCGTATGCGTCGAACACGACATTGGCACGCCCGATTCGCAGGACAGCCCTGATGGAATCCGCCCGACCCGGCTCGGGAGCGTCGGCGGCAATGCCCGCGAAGAGCGACTCCGCCGGAGTGGCGCGCACGCCGGGAGCGAGTGCCGCGAGCGCCACCCGTACCGGCCACGGTCCCGGCTCCTCGAGCGAGCCCATGTCCTGCGACCGATGCTGGCTTCGGCTCCGCGCCGCGAGTTGGTGATAACTCAGTCCACTCGCCGGCTCGATCGCCCCGCCCTCGAGCACCAGCATCGGGGCGTCGGCCGCAAGCGTGTACGGGGCGAGGTAGAACTTCGATGGCCGGAAGGCCGGTCCCGCCTCGGGAAAACGCGAGGGATCGGCAGCAACGTCGAACGCCTCGCGCGCAATCATGCCGGCGACGGTGTGATGCCCATGTCCGTCGCGGGCCGTGCCCGACCACACCGAAACGATCACCTGCGGCTTGAACGCACGAATCACGCGCACCACATCGAGCAGCAGGCTGTCATGCGGCCAGAAGCGGAAGGTCTCATCCGCCGTCTTCGAGAACCCGAAGTCGAACGCGCGGGTGAAGAACTGACGCCCGCCGTCAATCCGCCGCGCCGCAATCAGTTCCTCGGTCCGCAGCAGTCCGAGAGCGACGCCGAGTTCATTGCCAATCAGGTTCTGGCCGCCCTCGCCCCGAGTCAGCGAGAGGTAGGCGGTCTCGATCCCCCGGCCGCGCGCCAGCAACGCGATCAGGTCGTTGTATTCGTCGTCGGGATGCGCCCCGACCATCAGCACGCGTTTCCAGTTTCCTTCGGCCACGGTCGCCCGCGCGTGAGCCACCGCTCCGCCGGTCCCCGGTCCACTGGCCTGTGCCCCAACGCAAAGCGGCGCGAGAAATCCACCCGCCGTGACGACAGCGAGGAGCATGCAGGTCAGGCGTGACATCAGGCGGTCGGCGGCGGGGATGAGTCGGGCGGCTCCGAATGGGCGTCGCCGCTGGGCGGACGCTCCCGACCCAGGGCGAATGCGAGGATGAAGGCAATCAGGGACGCGAGCAGCAGCGACTCGCCGGCGCCTCCGCCGATGCCCTTGAGCAGGAGCAGCATGCCCACCGACACCGCCACCGTTCCCACCCCGCGCAGCACTTCGTCGAGGTTGGCCCAGCGAGTCCGGCG
>JACDBX010000018.1 GCA_013694695.1 Gemmatimonadales bacterium
GAGCCAGCTCCGATACGCTGCCCCGGGCATCCGCCGGAGTCCTGCGCCCCGCATAACCGGCTCGAGGGCTCCATCCACGTGCGGGACGACGACTTGCCCCCCATGTTCGGGGCAGGCAGCCATCGCCTCGGTGACTGCCGCGGCAATCGCAACCGAATCGGCGTGGTCTGGCAGGAGGTCAAGCAGCAGGTATGGGTCACGGCCCTGGCGGGTGAGCCGCCACGCCCGCGTGACTCTGGCACCGTTCGACAGGACCACCGCGTGCGGAGCGTCATCGAGGTGCTCCCGCATCGCCTCCCGATCCATGTCCAGTCGACCTGCGATGGCGGGCGGCTCCACGAGCGGCACATTTGCGGGTGACCGACCCCGGATCGCGCCCCATGCCTGCATCAGCGAAAAATTCTGCGGAGCGAAGCCATGGCGGCCGTACGCACTCACCAGCGTGTGCATCCCGGGGCTCTCATCGACCGCGTACGTGAGAATCGGTGCGCCAATTGGTGCCAGGACGCCAACGAGTGCGTCGTACAACCGTTGCGCCAGCCCCTGCTTTCTCCAAGCGGGGCTGACGACGACGAACGACACGACAAACGCGGGCGCGGAGTGGCCGGAGAGGCGAAGCATTCGCGGCGTGCCAGCGGCGAATCCGATGGGCGTGTCGCCGTCGAGCGCCACCGCGGCTCGCGATTCCAGTCCGCCGACGCGGACCGCCATGTGCCACCGCAGGGTCGCCGCATCCTGCTCCAGCGCCGGCCGCGGGTAGCTCGCGGTGATCAGTGCGCTGTCGGCGCTCGCGAACGCGACGGCGCGTGTGCCGCCGGGCTACTCGATGGTCACCGCCGGCGGGGTCATCCCGCCCGGAGCAGGTCGGGCCATGCCGCGGGGTCGCTACCGTGATGCGCTACCACGGCGTGCGCCAGCCGCTCCAGCCCGAACCCCACGCACACGGAATGCGCCGGACCGGTGTCACCTGCCTGCATGGCGAAGGCCCGGCCGAAGAAGTCGGTGTGATAGTTGAACGACCCCACCGCCAGCCGTTCCTCGCCTAGCGCCACGGAGATCTCGAACTTCGTTTCGCTGCTCAACTGGAAGTAGGTCTTGGCGACCGCGCCAGCCGCACCGAAGAAGGGATCGCTCGCCGTGCGGATCTCGGCCGGCATGCCAAGCGCGTCGAGCAGTGAGACGAACCGCTCAATGGCCATTTCGCGCTGGGTGAGTACCCAGGATTCCGTCCCGATGAACACCAGTTCCCGCATGGTGAATTCCCAAAGCCGCCGCAGGTCCGACATGTTGGTCGACTCGTACCGGAAGCAGCGTCCGGCGACGTCGTAGGCTGTGCCGGTTTCGGGAAGCGTCTGCGACGCGTGCCGGTGATACAGGTGGTAACAGACGGCCGGGGAGAGACAGACGTCGGGGAGGTCGAGATCGGCACGCGATGCCTCGTCCAGCGTGTCCCGCTCCTGGTGCCGCCCCCGGAAACCGCCGATGACTTCAAAATCCTCGTGCAGGTGGCTCACGAACGAAACGTATTGCGGGAACGACCGAAAGTAATCGCACCGAGCGAGCACCTCGGCCGGGATCAGCGTGGGGGTTTGCAGTCGGGCGGGGCTCCATTCCGAGAAGTAGCGGTCGAGCATCGTATCGAGCCCGACAACCGCGGCAAGCGCCGCGCCGGACAGCTGCACCTGCCCCTGTCCCGAGCTCCAGACGCCCTCGGCCTCGCCGACCAGGTGCAGCGGCCCATCCCATCCCTCAGGCGTGCGGTGCCGGACCTTGCGATCAAGCCGTCGCAGCGATCTCTGGATACGCGTCGCGACTGCCTCGGCCTCAGCCGCCACGCCTTCTCCGGCGCGGTCGTCGAGGTCGAGGTCGATGTGCTGGCCATCGGCCTGGAACCGGGGGTTCGATATGGCACGCGAGACGTGTGCGAGCTGCTTGACGATCTCCTCCTGCACCATCTCGTTCGCCACCGCCGGCAGCATGATTGTGGCCGTGCGCATCAGGCGCCACCAATGCCGCCGATCATCGCGGCGATGTCGTCGCTGGTGCGTGCGGTGATGAAGCGGTCGTCAGGGATGGCCACCGAGAACATGTCTTCAAGCTCCAGTAGGAGTTCCAGTGCATCAGTCGATTCGAGGCCGGCACGGTAGATGTCGGCATCGGGCGCAGGCGGCTCGATCTTGGCGATCCGTGCGATGAGTTCGGCAATGCGGGTCACGTCACTCATGAGCCCTCCGGAATCGTGGGTGTGGCGGCAGTCACGATGCCGATGCGGCGGGCGGGGTTGCCGGCCACGAGGGAATAGGGGGGCACGTCGTTCATCACGACCGCGCCGCTCGATACAACGCTGCCCTGTCCGATCGTGACGCCGGCCTGAACAATCGCCTGCGAACCGATCCAGACATTGTCCTCGATCGTGATCGGGCGCACGGCACTGCGCGGAGGCGGTTCGCCGCGGCGCCGCGCCTCCGGTTCCACCGGATGGCCCGGCGAATCCCGAATCTGGACGCCGGACGCGATGCGGCAATCACTGCCGATCGTCACCGCCTCACCCACGATGATCGCACAGCCGTGTCCGATATTTGTGCGGTCACCGATACGTAAAGTGGGCATGTCCACGAAACGGGCTGCGAACGAGAAGCTGATCTTCCCGTCAAGGAGCACGTCGTCGCCTAGGATGATCCGACCGCGTCCCATCACCCAATGAACAAACACTCCGGTGCGAACACGTTTGCCTACGACCGTGCAGTACGACTTGAAGATCGGCTCCGCAATCAGCACGCGGCGTACGGCGTGGACCACGCCTCGGACGCCGGTGTACGCCATGCGGTACGGGACGGTGACAGCCTTCGGTGCCGGCAGTGTGAACCCGCGCACGGCGCTGCGCAGCGCGCGCAGCCGGATGGCCCACGGATGATGGCTGGTGGCCAGGGCCTTGCGGTAGGACGAGGTGGACAGCGACGGCCCCCGTGGACTGTAAAGGTGCTCCCAGGGCTGGAATACTTCCTCGATGAGACTGGAAATGCAAGCCAGCCAACTGGTGCGCATTGCTTGATCGGGAACCTTGACTTGGTCCATTGGCCTGCTTCACTCGGCGTGGGCTGCTGATACTCACATTCCGTCTTCCCGTTTCCGTTGGCGATGAAGTTTCCGACGACCTTTGCGCCGCCGGTAGCGCATGGTTGGGGCCGAATGCCCGCAGATGGACTGCACTGGCACGCCAGCGCCTGCGTGGCCGGGACGGACGCAGTGTGCTCGCGATCGCCAAGCACGTCCCAGCCAGCAAAGCGTCCGGCGATATCGTCGACGTCGTGATCCGATTCCAATCGTTGGAGGCGCTCGGCGCCTCTGCTATTCGCTCAGCAGCTTCACAAACTCGCGCCGGAATACTTCGCGCGCTTGACGATCAAGTGAGTCGAACCGCTGGCGAGACCGAGAGGCCATTGCCTGTCGCGCCGTCTCATCCAGACGAAGCATGTCCGCGATGATACGCTCAAGGTCCTCAGGTCGGGCGCTGTAGCGCCGACCAAGATTCAGCGGCGGCCCATCGTCTGCGGGCACGAGTGCGCCGACGTCGGTCGTGACGATTTCGTTCATCGGCGGTGCGTCGGTGGTGATGACGACACCGTGACAGCTCATCGCCTCGACAAAGCAGTGGCCGAACGCTTCCACTTCCGACGTCTGGATGTGCAACCACGCTTCATTCTGGAGCTGACGGATCTTCGCATCGTCGAAGAAACCGATGTGCTGTTCGACGTTGGCCAGTTGCACGGGTGCCGCGACTCCTGCGGCGTGCGTGACCGTCAGTGTGGGCCACGCCGGGTTCCGCGTCCAGATATCAAGGAGCTGCTGCGTACCCTTGAACTTTGAGTGACTTGCCACGTGCAGAATTCGTGTCCGCGGTGGCGCCGGTGAGATCGAACGATCGACGCCCGTAAAAACGAAGTGCCCGACGCGACGATGTTTCGCTCGAAATATCTCTGCGGCATGTTCGCTGCGACACATGAGGGCATCGAAGCCGATCAACAGGCGTTCCGAGCGTGGATCAAACCATTCCTGATTCGGCAGGAATACGTTTTTCTTACCGAAGGGCAGCATGCGAACGTCGAAGCGCTCAACGAATACCTGCAGATCGTACGTCGGAATCCGAGGCAGGTAGCGCGCGCCGAGGGCGAACAACCGATCAAAGCGTTTGGATCGCCGGTACGGCCGAATCTCCACCTCACATCCGCTTGCGACGAGCATCTCCGACAAAATGGCGACGTCGCGCGCCAGTCCCGACCTGCCCTCCGCGTAGATGGCAGCCCGCTTTTCCGACCCTCCCATCCAACCCCCTAATTGCTGTCTCATTTCGCCGCACAGGGTTGCCATGGACACTGCATGGTTCGGGCCACGCGCAGGCCGATCTCACCGAAAGGGGCGGGTCAGGCCCCAATCCGCAATGCCGCCCAATTCCGCTTCCCCTCCCGGTATGGGTCCCCGAGGCGATGACCGCGTCGATCAGGGTGTGGCTCGAGGTGGGCTCCGGCGGTCGCCGCGCACCTTGCGGCGCTTCAGCAACTGATTCTCGTTGCCGCGCGCGAGGCAGGTTTCCTGATCTGGTCACCTCACGGGTCCAGCGGCTCCGAGACCGTTGCGCTGGCTGGGCGGACCGACGCCGGCACCGTTACGGTTCTCGACAGCCCCCACATCATGCGGCGTCATCTGTTCGGCGCGTTTGAACGGGTGGTTGGTGGCGGGCGATGCGCGTCTCCACAATACCGCGGGAGACCGGCGCCGCTTCATGACAACTATCTCGACCGCGATCATCTAGTTAGCGCACTTGCTGCCCTTGTGGGGCCGAGGCACCGAGAAGCGAAACGGCCTTTGCAGCAATGGCACCTTGACTGTGATCACCGAGCCTGCATCACTCCAGCCAGCCTTCGCGAAGGCGGTGCGTGACGACGTATTGGAGTGCCAGATCCGAGCGTAGAGGGCCTTGAACCTTGCATGCGACATTGAGCGGGACGATTGTGCAATGAGGATGGGGGCGATCCCCTTCCCGCGATGGGATGGATCAACGGTCACTTGAACCAACTTGGCCGTCAAGTCTGGCAATGGGATGAATCCTCGCTCCCGGCGGTACCGTTCCCCGTACCAGTACCAACAGACGGCAACGAGTTGACCGTCTATCCAGGCGCCGAACCCGATCGAATCTTCCCCCGCGTACTCATTCAATTGCTGAAGCTCGTCAATAGCTGGTGGGACGATCCGTTCCAGCTGATCCACCCGCAGGCCAGCTAGGCTTAGGGGTGCGGATCCGGATGGCTCACGGTTGACCATGATGCGGTATACCTCGTAGCGCACTCCAAGGAGCGCAAGGACCTTGCCAATCCGACTCACCGAAGGAAGCTCATTGCATCAGGCGTTCGATCGAGCTGGCCCATCATTGCCCCCGTAAGAGCTTCTTCAGCCACTTCTTCAGGCCAAGGCCTTGAGCCATGCCAGCGAAGGCGCGCATCGAGATGCCCCAGCGCCTGTGCGCCTGAAACAGAACATGCATGCCCCAGCCATTCGAACTGACGAGGACATCGGCACACAGCAGAAATTCCGTTCCGAAGAACTCCTTATGAGGTCCCTCCCCTTCAGTGAAATCGAAGTGATCGATCTCCCCTTCTTGATGCAACTGTTCGAGCACCAAGTACTGCAGTACTGTGCCGGGCGATAGCGCGCCATGGAAGGCGTCAAACCCGACGTAGTCGTACAAGAGTGTTTTGCCTGTTCCCATGGCGCAGATATAGGCGATGGGCTCGCCCTTCAACCTCAAAATCCAACCACGAAAGAGTCCGGAGGACGCCAGGCCCTCGAGGTGCGCGCCAAATTCCGAACTGTCGGGTAGTCCGGAATTCAGGAGTCGGTGTTGATAGGTCCTGCGGGAAAGTGGCAGTGCGGCAGCGAGGAACGTTCCAACGTCGACAGCTGCACGATACGTGCTCCAGTCAACAGCTGCACCTTCGGCATTCTCGAACTTCCTCAGCTTGCGCTGCAATGTCGAACGGGATTTGGACGAAAAACCCGCGAGATATTCCTCAAAAGTCCGACCGGCTATGGGTATGTAAAATCGGCGATAGACACCTAGCCGATAAACCAGGACTCCATCCGTTGAATGGATATCCCGGCCACCGGCCGGAACCAGAACCGAGCGAGCCAACAGCGCTTGATCGGACATGACGGATGCCCTTGCCATCACATCGTCCAGCGTAACCGGGCGTTCGAGAAAATGCCCGTGTACCTCAGTGACGGCGAGGTGAAGCGCGAAAAGGCTATACTCCCCCACATAGAACTTCAGGGGAAACCGGGTTTTCCGGGTAGCCGCTTCTGTGGAGGGAGACTGTATGACGGCCTCGAGAAAATTGCCCGCGGAATGCTATTGGCGCACCGCTCCGAACATAGCCGTGAGTATCTAACCGAGAAAGGGGAAGCGAACCGCGGGATGACGCGATTTTCATAATGTTTTGGCCGTGCCCGAGGTGAGTCTATCATTCATCGGACACTCCGCAGCGCGCCTTTCCGCGCGTGACGACCCCTGTTCCCGCTTGGTAGCCAGATGCGAACACGAGTGTATATCACCACTGATGTCGAATGTGCCGAGGAGCGATTGGTTCGGGGCCGGATTCGTGCGCCCGTCGGGTACGAGATGATGATGTGGGGCCGCTTCGCCAACCAGCGCCGAGAGCTTGGGATCGGCCTGATCATGGACCAACTCGAGCGCCATGGGTTCCGAGGCACATTCTTTGTCGAGGCGCTCTGTGCCGGGGTGTTCGGCGTAGAGGGCCTCCGAGACGCATGTATCGCGCTTCGTAGTCGCGGTCATGACGTCCAGCTACATCTGCATCCCAACATGAAGCGACCGGAATGGCGCGCGACTGGTGGAGAGCCGCTTCCGGACAATATCGGTGACTACCGCGTCGACGAACAAACCGTCCTGCTCAGGGAGGGGCTTGCCACCCTCCTCGCCTGCGGTGTTCCCCGTGACGAGATGAATTCTTTTCGAGCGGGTAACTACGGCGCGGCAAACAGCACGTGGCAGGCACTGCGCAATGTCGGCCTCCTCGTAGACAGCAGCCTGAACCTTTGCTACCTCGGCCTCGATTGCGCCATCGAATGGCCCACCCCCGAGGTCGACCTCTTTGAGGCGGACGCAGGAATCTGGGAACTTCCCGTGACCAATTTCGAAGTTGGCGAAAGGCACCGGCACCTCGAGGTTACCGCTATTTCAGTGGCCGAGATGGTCCACGCGCTCCAGCGTTCCCGGGTTTCCGGCGTGGAACACGTGACCATCGTGACCCACCCCGGGGAGTTCTTCATGATCGACTCCGTCGAGCGACGTCTGGGCAGACCGAATCGAATCAACATCGGCCGCCTGCGTCGGCTGCTGGAGTATCTGGCCGGGCACTCACAGCAGTTCGACGTCTGCACCGTCGGACAACTAGGCAACGATGTCCGGG
>JACDBX010000048.1 GCA_013694695.1 Gemmatimonadales bacterium
GGTCGACGGCCTCACCAAGATCTCGACGCTCACCTTCCGCTCCTCCGCCGAGGAGCAGTCGGAGAACTACCGCAAGCTGCTGATGTCGGTCGCGAAGGATGCGCGGGTGATCATCATCAAGCTCGCCGATCGCCTCCACAACATGCGCACCCTGGAGCACCTGCCACCGCCGCGGCGGGAGCGGATCGCCACGGAGACCCGCGAAATCTACGCGCCCCTCGCGCACCGCTTCGGCATGGCGAACGTCAAGGCCGAGCTGGAAGACCTCGCGTTCAAGTTCCTCGAGCCGGAGGAGTACCGCGAGCTCGCGACCAGCGTGGCCGACAAGAAGATGGCGCGCGAGGAGATGATCGACCGTCTCCGCACACCGCTCACCGGCGAGCTGAAGCACGCCGGGATCGACTGGTTCGAGGTCAGTGGTCGGCCGAAGCACCTCTGGTCGATCGTGCAGAAAATGCGCAAGCGCAACAAGCCGTTCGATGGCATCTACGACCTGATGGCGATGCGCGTGATCGTTCGCACCGTGCCCGAGTGCTACCACGTGCTCGGGATCATCCATCACGTCTGGACGCCGCTGCATGAACGGATCAAGGACTACATCGCGTCACCGAAGTCGAACGGCTACCAGTCGCTGCACACCACCATCTTCGGGCCCGGCGGGCAACTCTTCGAGATCCAGATCCGGACGCAGGAGATGCACCGCACCGCCGAGTACGGCATCGCCGCGCACTGGCTCTACAAGACCGATGAAGAGGAGCGGCTCGATCAGCAGCTCGGCTGGTTCCGCCAACTCCTGGAGATGCAGCAGGAGACGCACACCCCCGAGGAGTTCCTCGAGTTCCTGAAGGTCGACCTCTATCACGACGAGATCTTCATCTTCACGCCGAAGGGCGACGTGAAGCAGCTTCCGAAGGGTGCGACCGCGATCGACTTCGCCTTCACCGTGCACACCGACGTCGGGCTCCATTGCCAGGGCGCGCGCGTCAATGGCCGGATTGCGCCGCTGCACCGTGAGCTCAAGAACGGCGACACCGTCGAGGTCCTTACGTCGCCTCAGGCCCGGCCCAGCCGCGACTGGCTCAGCCATGTGCGGACCGGGCGGGCCCGCAGCAAGATCAAACAGTGGGTCCGGCAGGAGGAGGAGTCGGTATCGCGGCAGCTCGGCCGCGACATCCTCTCGCGCGAGCTGAAGCGCCGGCGCCTCGACCCGGCGGCGGACGATGCGATGGCCGCGGCCGCAGTGCGGCTCAACCTGCTTGACGCCGAGGCGCTGGAGGTGTCGCTCGGGCGCGGCGACCTGGCCACGGGACAGGTGATGAAGGCGCTCTATCCCGACCTGCCCGGCGATGCACTCCAGGCCAAGCCGCCGACGATGTTCGGACGGGTGGTCGATCGCCTCCGACTCGGCCGCGGCATCCGCATCCAGGGTGTCGACGGACTGGTCGTGCGCTACGCGCAATGCTGCCAGCCAGTGCCGGGTGACACCGTGGTGGGGTACGTCACCCAGGGGCGTGGGATCTCGATCCATCGCGCCGACTGCCCGAACCTGCTCACCCTCGACGACGTCGAGCGCCGCGTCGAAATCGACTGGGTCGAGCAGGAGGGCGAGACGTTCGCCGTGCGACTCGTCCTCACCGGCGAGGACCGTCGCGGGCTATACGCCGACGTGATGCAGAACATCTCGCAGACCGGCACCAACATCCGGGGCGCCGACCTGCACTCAAAGGACGGTACGGTGTTCGGGAACATCTTCGTCGAGGTCGACAACCTCACCCACCTCGCCAAGGTGCTCAAGGCGATCAAGCGCGTGAAGGGCGTCGCCACTATCGAGCGCCGCGAGGCGGCGGCCACCTGATGGCATCGTGGCTCCTCAAGACCGAATCCTCGACGTACTCGTGGGATGACCTCGTGAAAGCGGGGAAGACGCGCTGGGATGGCGTCACCAACCCTGCGGCGCTGATCGCGATCCGGCAGATGCGTGCCGGCGACGAGGCGCTCATCTATCACTCCGGTGCCGAGCGCGCGCTGGTCGGGATCGCGAAGATCACTCGGGGCGCGTATCAGGACCCAGCCAGCAACGACCCGCGCCGCGCCGTGGTCGATCTCGCGCCGGTTCGCCCGCTCAAGGCGCCGGTGACGCTCTCCGCCGTCAAGGCGGAACCAACACTGGCGGAGTTCGCACTGGTTCGGAATTCGAGGCTGAGCACCATGCCGGTTGAGCCAGCGGTGCGACGGATCCTGACCCGGCTGGGCGTACGATAGCGGTCAGGTTGCCCCCCGAACATTCCCCGAAAACCAGTTTATATTTGCCGGATGCCCAAGTTCGACGTCCGCGCCCCCTTCGAGCCCGCCGGCGACCAGCCTCGCGCCATCGCGGAGCTGACGGCGGGGCTCGCTCGCGGCGACCGCTACCAGACCCTGCTTGGCGTGACCGGCAGCGGCAAAACCATGACGCTCGCCCACGCGATCGCTGCGCACGGCAAGCCGACGCTGGTGCTCTCGCACAACAAGACGCTGGCAGCGCAGCTCTACGGTGAACTCAAGCAGTTCATGCCGGCCAACGCCGTCGAGTACTTCGTCTCGTACTACGACTATTACCAGCCAGAAGCGTACGTCCCCAGCACCGACGTGTACATCGAGAAGGACGCGTCGATCAACCAGGATCTCGAGTCGCTCCGGCTGCGCGCCACCTCGTCGTTGATGGAGCGCGAGGACGTGGTGATCGTCTCCACCGTGTCGGCGATCTATGGCCTCGGCGACCCGGCGGCGTATCGCGCATTGATGGTGAGCGTCGCGGTCGGCGAGCAGCGCGGCCGTGACACCATCCTCACCGACCTCGTGGGGATCCAGTACCAGCGCAACGATGCGTCATTCGAGCCCGGGACCTTCCGGGTGCGCGGCGACACCGTAGAGATCTTTCCGGCCTACGACGAACAGGCCGTCCGCATCGAGCTGTGGGGCGATCAGGTGGAGCGGATCAGCCGATTCCACCCGGTGAGCGGCAACACGATCTCGCAGCTCGACCGCTGCGCCATCTATCCGGCAAAACACTTCGTCACCCAGCGGCCCACTGTTGAGCGCGCCGTGGGAAGGATTCGCGAGGAGCTCGCCGTCCGGCTGCACGAGCTCAAGAGCGCGGGCAAGCTGCTCGAGGCACAGCGGCTGGAGTCGCGCACCACCTTCGACATCGAAATGATGCTCGAGGTGGGGACCTGCGCCGGAATCGAGAACTATTCCCTCCACCTCTCGAACCGTGTTCCCGGCGAACGCCCAGCATGCCTGATCGACTACTTCCCGCCGGAGTTCTTGGTGGTGGTCGACGAGTCGCATGTGTCGCTCCCGCAGATCAACGGGATGTTCAACGGCGATCGCGCCCGCAAGACCACTCTCGTGGAGTACGGCTTCCGCCTCCCCTCGGCGCTCGACAACCGTCCGCTGAAGTTCGAGGAGTTCATGGCGCTCGCGCCGCAGATGATCAATGTCTCGGCGACTCCGGGCGCGCTCGAGCTTGACCTCGCCGGCGGCAAGGTGGTCGAGCAGATCATCCGGCCCACCGGCCTGATCGATCCCGAGATCACCATTCGCCCGGTCAAGGGGCAGGTCGACGACCTGCTGGGCGAGATCCGCCTTCGCGAGGCGGCGCGCGAACGGGTCCTCGTGACCACGCTCACCAAGCGGATGTCGGAGGACCTCACCGATTACCTGCAGCAGGCAGGCGTGCGGGTCCGCTACCTGCACAGCGACATCGATGCGATCGAACGCGTCGAGATCCTGCGCGGGCTGCGCCTGGGCGAGTTCGACGTGCTGGTCGGCATCAACCTGCTGCGCGAGGGACTCGACCTTCCCGAGGTGTCGCTGGTGGCGATCCTCGACGCCGACCACGAGGGGTTCCTCCGCAGCGAACGTTCGCTGATCCAGACGGTCGGTCGCGCTGCCCGGAACGTCAATGGCAGGGCGATCCTCTACGCCGACCGGATGACCGGGTCGATGGAACGGGCGCTGGCCGAGATGGATCGGCGTCGCGATATCCAGCGTGCCCACAACATCGAACACGGCATCACGCCGATGTCGATCATCAAGTCGGTCGACGAGGTTCGGCTCTCGACGTACGTCGCCGACCAGCGCACCGAGAAGCCCGACGCCCGTCGAACGCGTCCCGCCGAGCCAGCGCCAGACCTGCGCGATCCCGCGCAGCGTGCGGTTGCGATGGCCGCGCTCGAGCAGCAGATGCGCGAGGCGGCCGCCAACCTCGAATTCGAGCTCGCGGCGATGCTTCGTGACCAGCTCAACGACCTGCGCGCCGTGTCTGCACCCGACGTGCGGCGATCCAGGCCCCGGTACGCGCGGCGATGAATGCACCGCTCGGCCTGGCGGAACTCAGTGCACTGGGCGAGCAGCTCGGCGCCGAGTTGCCGGCGGGCGCCGTCGTCTGGCTTGACGGGCCGCTGGGAGCGGGGAAGACCACGCTGGCGCGGGCGATCGCGCAGGGCCGTGGGGTTGGCGAGGCGGCCACCTCGCCCACCTATGCGCTTGTTCATCATTACCACGGCCCCCGCGGCGACCTCTACCACCTCGACTGTTATCGGTTGCGCACGCCGGACGACGCAGCCGACCTTGCTTGGGACCAGCTCGCGACTGCCGACCTGTTGCTGATCGAGTGGCCCGAGCGTGCTGGCGCATGGGCGCTCGCGCCGTCGGTGCGCGTGGCGATCGGCCACGCCGAGGCCGACACCCGCACGGTGATCATCTCGTGATCACGCTCGGCATCGACACCGCCACCGACCGGTGTACCGTCGCGGTGCGTGCGGGCATGTTGGAGGCGGAGCGCCACCTCGATGGCGCACGCGGTCACGCCACCAACATCCTCTCGCTGATCGATGACGCGTGCAAAGCGGTCGGTGTGACGATCGGCGCGGTCGAGCGGATCATCGTCGCCGACGGTCCCGGCTCGTTCACCGGCCTGCGCGTGGGCGCTGCGGTGGCGAAGGCGCTGGCATGGCGGCGCGAAATCGACTGGCACACGGCACCGTCGCTTCTCGGGCGGGCCCGTCGGCGTGTGCCCCCGGGCGGCGGGGTCGTGCTCGCACTGGCCGATGCGCTGCGGGGGGAGCTCTACGCCGGTAGGTGGGAGTTTGCGGGCAACGGCGTCGAGGGGCGAGACGGATTCCCGCGGACAGTCCTGCCACGCGACCTGGCGGCACTCATCCCGGTCGACGTGGTGGTGGGCCCCGTGCCGGCTGCGCTTCGCGCCGAGATCGAGGCGATCACCGGCTCGGGCGTGATCGATGGCGAACCGGCAATGGCCGATGCGCGTGCACTGATCGGCCTTCTCGACCTTGCCGACGTGACCACGCGAGTCAGCGACATCGACAACTGGGAGCCCATCTATGGACGTCCTGCCGAGGCGCAGGCCGTCTGGGAACGGAAGCATGGCCGACCGTTACCGACTCCGCCCGGCATCGCCCGCTGACGCGCCGGCGCTCGCAGCGCTGGAGGAGGCGTCGTTTCCCGATCCGTGGAGCGTCGAACAGCTGCTCACGGCGCTGGACGATGACGCTGTCCGCGGGATGATTGCCGAATCGGCGTCGGGGGAGATGGTGGGGTATGCGATCTCGCGCACGGTGGCGGACGAGGGCGAGGTACTCTCGGTCACCGCCGCGCCGGGGCTGCGCCGACGGGGGATCGGCGGGCTCCTGCTCGACGACGCCCTTGCCGGGATGCGTGCGGCGGGCGCGGCCACCGCGTGGCTGGAGGTCCGGGAATCGAACCAGGCCGCACAGGCGCTCTACCACCGGGCGGGGTTCGTCGTCACCGGCTCCCGGCGCCGGTATTACCGCCATCCGGTGGAGGATGCGCTGCTGCTGCGATGTGACCTCCGGCCGACCGCGTCATCCGGTCACGAGGCGCGGTAGATTGCGCGGGTGGCATTGACCGGCGGACGATACACTCGATCATTCGCCGAGCACGATTTCCGTAGACCGACCGACCATGGAGTGACACGATGAGCAAGAGTCTGAACAAGGTGATCCTGATCGGGAACCTCGGCGCCGATCCCGAGGTGCGCAGCACGTCCAACGGCAGCCGCGTGGCGACGCTGTCGCTGGCGACCTCGCAGCAGTGGAAGGGCAGCGATGGACAGAAGCAGGAAAAGACCCAGTGGCACCGTGTGATCTGCTGGAACGGCAAGGTCGGCCAGCAGCTGGCCGATGTCGCCGAGAAATACTGCAAGAAGGGCGAGAAGCTGTATATCGAGGGCGAGATCGAGTACCGCTCGTATCAGGACAAGGACGGGCAGACGAAGTACAGCACCGAGATCCGGTGTCGCGAGCTCATCCTGCTTGGCGGCAAGGGCGATAGCGATGGTGGCGGCAGCAACTGGGGCGGCGGTTCGCGCGCGGCAGCCGGATCGACGGCGGGTGCAGCCAAGGGCGGGGGCAAGAAGGACGAGTCGTTCGACGACTTCCCCGACGCACTTGACGCCGAGGACGACGACCTGCCGTTCTAGCGGTATCTGCGGGGGCGCCAGCGGCGCCCCCGCAGTTCCTCCCGCGTTCTGCCACGAATACCCCGTACGTGCCGCGGCTCGGCTTCGCCCCGACTGCCTCGGGGCCGATACTGGTGCCAAGGCTCCGCGTCCCGGGCTCTGGCACGGTTCGTGGTGCGCATTCGTTCATACATTTGCCCCGTGAGGCCCCAGATGCGCCTGATGCCGTTGCTCCTCGCTGCCGTGATCGTCGCCCCTCTCGGGGCGCAGGACGGCGTGCCCGGAGCTTATCCCTTCCTCGCGCAGCCCGAGCCGACGGCTACCGAGGAGGCGCTCGCCTTCTACGACAGCCAGCCCTACGTCCCGATTCGTCGTGGCGAGGTGTACTCAGCCGGCTTCCTGACCGAGGATCGGATGATGGCGTTTGGCCGGGTCCTCGGTCCGACCCGGCCGCCCCAGGTCGCGGCCAAGGCCCCCGGGGCCGAGATGACGCGCGGTGCCATTCTCGCGATCAAGGCGCCCGATGGCGTCCGATACCAGCCGGGCGATACCCTCGTCCTGGCGGTGCGCTATCCTGGGCCCAAGGGCTGGGGTGACATCGTGGTCCCCACCGGGTTGGTCCGGATTGGCGCCACGACACCGACGCAGACGCTGGTGACGTTGCTTGCGATGTATGGCCCGGTCCGGAAGGGACAGCACGTCTACCCGCTCGCCCCATTTGCCGACCGCGGCGAAGTCTTCCCGGCACCTGTTGTCAATGGCGCACGCGGCACCGTGCTCGGCTACCTCGGCCGTCGCGAACTCGCGATGCCCGGGGCGCACATCTTCACCGACATGGGCGCCGCCAACGGCGTCCGGCTCGGCGACTTCGTGCAGGTACGCCGTGAAGTTCACACCCGACTGAATGCGCCCGACACGATCAACGAACCGATGGCGCTCGGACAGGTGGTCCACGTGGGCGCCCGGTCGAGCACAGTCCGGTTGTTCCGCGTGACCGCGCCGGATCTTGCGGTCGGCTCTGCGGTCGTCAGGGTGGCCACCCTCCCGGAGTAATTACCGCCCCGAAGCGCGACTATCTTCCGCCCATCTGAATTCTTCTTCACCGGCAGGCGTTTCGCCTGCCGCGGAGGGTGTCAATGGGTGGATCAGTGCTTGTCACGGGTGGTGCGGGCTTCATCGGATCCCACATCGCAGAGGCATATCTCGCGGCAGGGTGGTCGGTGGCGTGTCTCGACGACCTCTCTCGCGGGAAGGAATCGCAGGTGCCGCCGGGGGCGGCGTTCATTCGTGCCGACGTGCGGGACGCAGACGCATTCAGCGCCGTCGCCGACGGCAAGTACGATGTCATCGTCCACCAGGCTGCACAGATCGACGTGCGAGTGTCGGTTGACGAACCGGCGCTCGACGCGTCGATCAATCTCGTCGGATTCGCCAACATCCTCTCTGGCGCCGCTGCTGCCGGCACCAGACGCGTGATTTTCGCATCTAGCGGTGGCGTGGTCTACGGCGATCCCGAGGTACTCCCCACTCCCGAGCCGACCGCGACGCTACCGATTTCGCCATACGGCGTGAGCAAGCTCGCCGGCGAGCACTACTTGCGGGTCCTCGGCACGCTGCACGGCTTCGAGGGCGTGGCGCTGCGGTACGCCAACGTGTACGGCCCGCGCCAGGATCCGGCATCAGAGGCCGGCGTGGTGTCGATCTTCGTATCACGCCTGCTCGCTGGCAAGCCGCTCACCGTGTTCGGCGATGGCACGCAGACGCGCGACTACGTATTCGTCGGCGATGTTGCGCGCGCCAACCTCCTCGCCGGGACAGCGAACGTCGCCCGCGGCGACCGACTCGATTGCCCGGCGTTCAACATCGCCACCGGCCGCGAGACATCCGTCAACGACCTCGCGGCGCATGTCGGACGCGCGCTCGACCGCACCCCGGAGATCACGTACGCCGCTGCGCGCCCGGGTGAGCTCTACCGTTCGTGCCTCGACATCTCGAAGGCCAAGGCCGACCTGGGCTGGGAGCCCGAGGTTCCCTTCGACCAGGGGATGCAGGCGCTGGCGGCATGGTTCGAGGGCGCGAGGCACTGATGCAGGCAGATACCATGGGCGTACCCCGCGGCATTGTCGACCTCATCTTCGACGCGAAGCCCGAAACCACCGCCGTCCTCCTCATTTGTGCCGTGTTCTCCGTGGCATCGTGGTACATCATCGCATCGAAATGGTGGGAGTTCCGCCGCCTCGACCGGTCGCGCAACGCTTTCGAGCAGGCGATGGAGCGCACCCGGTCCCTGGAGGAACGCGAGCAGGCGATGGTGCCGCTGGGCGCGTCGCCGTTCGCCGAGATCGTCCGCTCGGCGGGCATGTACATGTCGGATCTCCGCTCGGCGATGCAGCGCGACAACGTCACCCGGAGCGGCCTCTCGCTCACCCAGCTCGAGGCGCTCACCATGACGCTGGACGCGGAGGTGCGCAGCGAGGCGGATGAGCTCACCCGAACGCTGCCGTGGCTCGCGACGATCGGCGCCGTGGCACCGTTGCTTGGCCTCCTCGGGACGGTGCTCGGAATCATGCAGGCGTTCCTCGGTATCATCGAGGGTGGCTCGGGGAACATTGCCGCCGTGGCACCGGGCATCGCCGATGCACTCGTCGCGACCGCCGCGGGTCTCTTCGCGGCGATCCCCGCCGTGATGGCGTACAACCTCTTCACCGCGCGGGTCGAGCGGGTCGAGAGCGAGCTCGAGCGCCTTGCGCAGGACACGATCGGCGCACTTGGTCGCGAGGGGCGGCTCTAGCGTGGCGTCGCGCATCGGACAGGTGCGGCGGCCTCGTCGGCACCTGAACGCCGAGGTGAACATCATCAACCTCGTCGATGTCATGCTCGTGCTGCTGATCATCTTCATGGTCACGGCGCCGATGATGCAGGGAGGGGTCGACGTCCGCCTGCCGCGGGCCGTGGCGCAACCGCTACCGGCTCGCGACGCGATCAACGTGACCGTGACCCGCACCGGCGAGATAGCGGTCAACGGCGAGGTCCTCGCCTTCGACGTCTTCCGCAACACGTTCGCCGCGATCGTCGGCCAGCGCGCCAGCAAGGCGGTATACGTGCGCGCCGATGACGGCGCACCGTATGGCAGCGTGGCGCGAGTGCTGGCGGTGGCGCGCCAGGCGGGCGTGCGTGATGTGGGGCTGGTGATGGAGCCGGACAACAGCCGGTGACTCGCTCGCGCCGGGGGCTCCAGCCCGCCGGGGTGGCCGGCACGCTCGCGGCGCACGGTGCACTCGCGCTGCTGCTCCTCGCCGCGGCGCAGCGTGCGAGTACGCCGACCTCCCTCGTCTACGCGGTTGAGCTGATCGCCGCGCCGCTTCCCGAGGACTCGCCGCGCCGGGCGCCGAACGAGGCGCCGCCGGTGCCCGAGGATGACGACGTCGCGCCGACCACGCCGCCGCGACCGGCACCGCCGCCCACGCCTGCGCCACCGCAGCCCGCACCGCGCACCGAGCGGCAACTCCCGACCCGGACGCCGGTGACGCCGCTCCCGGGCGAGACGCCGAGCAGCGGGCAGGATGTGGCGAACGTCAAGATCGCGGGGTTCGAGGCGAAATATGCCGACTACATCAGGAACATCGTCACCCAGGTGCGGACCCGTTGGCAGCGACCGATGGGCAACGCACCACTCACAGCGGAGATTGCGTTCGTGATCCTCAAGGATGGCTCGGTCCGCGACATCGAGTTCGTGAAGCGTTCCGGGAACTATGCATTCGACCTGGGTGCCCGAGGGGCGATCGAGAGCGCGGGCGAGGCGCGCGCATTCGGTCCGCTCCCGAGCACGTTCGACGGAGAGGCGCTGCCGATTTCGTTCTTCTTCACGCCCTCCGGGGGCAGGCCATGAACCCGATTCGCCGTCTCGCGCTCGCGGCCATGGTCGCGCTCTGCTCGGCGAGCGGCCTTGCCGCGCAGAACACACCCGACCGGATCCGGCTTGGCATCACTTACTCCAGCGGGTCGCGCCCCGGGATCGTGGTCGTGGGCGGGGCGGGGATGGACTCGGTGCGGACCATCGTCGAACGGGATCTCGAGCACAGCGACCGCTTCGAGGTCGCCAGCGTCGCACCGGAGGTCGCGCGGGGTGCCACGCCGGCGCAGCTCCTCCAGGCGTTCAAGGCCGCCGGGATCACCTGGGCGGTGGAGTTGCAGCCCACCACTGGCGGAGTCACGGTGCGCCTGCACGAACTCGCCGCCAGCTCGGTCCGCCAGCAGGGCGCGCGCGGCGTGGACCCTGCGGGGGTGGGCGACGCCCGGCTCGGCATCCACCGCATCAGCGACGAGATCGTGCGGTGGGCAAGTGGCGGCGCAGGTATCGCGGCCACCCGCATCCTCTTCTCGATGGGTGACGACATCCATCGCATCGATGCCGACGGCGCCAACATGGTGCGGGTTACCAGGGGGAGCGGTTTTGCGCGCTCCGGCACGTGGTCGCCTGATGGCAGCCGGATCGCGTTCTCCGAGCAGCGGGACTACGCCGGCCTGATCATCGTGCAGAATCTCGCCACGGGTGCCCGCCAGACCGTGCCAACCGCCGGGACCGGCACCAACACCACACCCGCCTTCTCTCCCGACGGCCGTTTCCTCGCGTTCGCCAAGGTGGCCGAGGACGGGACCAACATCCATGTGGCGGACATCGCGCAGATGTGCTGCGCGAACCGCCTTACGTCGGGCGGAAAACTGGCGGTAAACATTGGTCCCACCTATTCTCCAGACGGACGGCGGATCGCGTTCGTGTCGGCGCGTGCCGGGGTGCCGCAGATCCACGTCATGGACGCCGACGGGTCGGGGCAGCGCTTCCTCGTTCCGCTGGAATACGGCCTCAGCGGGGCGTCGTTTTCGCCCGACTGGTCGCCGGACGGTGGCAAGATCATCTTTGCCCGCGACTTGCAGGGCGGGAGCCAGCTTCATGTATTCACGCTGGGATCAGGGCGCACCGCGGCGGTGACGTCCACCGGCCGCAACGAGGACCCGAGCTGGGCTCCCGATTCGCGGCACGTGGTGTTCGTGTCGAGCCGCAGCGGACGGCGCCAGATGTGGATTTATGACCTTGAGTCCGGCCGCTCGAGGCAGGTGGTGACGAGCGGCGCCGTTCGGCTCCCCGCCTGGTCACCTTCGCTTGGAACGCAACCTTGAACCGGAGCACGAACATGCGCCAGCGCGTCGTCATCACGACCATCCTCGGCCTCTCGATCGCGGGGGCAGCGTGCAGCAAGAAGGAGGAGCCGCCGATGCAGCCCACTCCGGTCGCCGGTATCAACCAGGACTCGATTGATCGCGCCCGCGCAGACTCGATCCGCAACGCGCAGCGCATCGCCGACTCGATCCGGATGGCCAATGCGGCCAACACCGGGGCTTCCGGGCGCGCGGAGGCGCTCCAGGTTCTCACCGCGCCGATCCACTTCGCGTACGATGCGTCCACGATCAGCAGCGGCGACATGGCCATCCTCGACCAGAAGGCGGGCATCCTCCAGGCCAACCCGGGTGTGCGCATCCGGATCACCGGACACACTGACGAGCGCGGATCGGATGAGTACAACCTGGCGCTCGGGATGAACCGCGCGATCGCCGCCAAGGAGTACCTGGTGCGGCGCGGGATCGATGGCTCGCGCATCGACGTGTCATCGCTCGGTCGCGAGGTCCCAGTGAATTCGTCGTCGAATGAGGAGGCCTGGGCGCAGAATCGCCGCGACGAGTTCGACGTGACGGCGGGCGGCTCGAACCTCATGCCGGCGCGCTGATCATGCGATACCGCGCCGCCGTCGTGATGTGCCTCGGGCTTGGCGCATGCGCCACGCCCGCACAGGTGCGGCGCGTCGAGACCCAGTTGGCCGTGATGGAACGCAACCAGGCCCGCGCCGATTCGGCGCGGGCCGCGGAACTCACCCAGATCATCTCGCTGCAGCACCGGCTGATCGATTCACTCAACGCCGCGTCGCGCACCATTGCCGTGGTGAAGGGGGAGATTTCGGCGGAGTTCACCGAATCGCGCCGGCAGATGCTGCAGGTGCAGACGCTGATGGGACAGAGCCAGCAGCGGCTCACCGAGCTCCGCAACCAGCTCGAGGCGAGGTCCGACGTCCCGGTTCCGGGCCAGCCGGCAACGACACCGGTCCAGGCGGGTGACGCTGTCATCGGAATCCCGGCCGGCACGCCGAGCGCCGAGGTGATGTATTCGCAGGCGCAGCGCCAACTCGCGCAGGGCAGCATGGCGACGGCCCGTTCGGCGTTTCGCGACGTCCTCCGCTACTACCCGGCGTCGTCCCGGATCCCCGATGCGCTCTTCGGCATCGCCGAGACCTTCACCGCGCAACCCGACTCGGCGCGCCTCTATTACAGCGACGTCGAGCGGCTCCATCCGCGCTCGGCGGCCGCACCGCGGGCGCTCTTCAAGCTCGGCGTGATCGAGGAACAGCGCGGCAATCGCACCCAGGCCCGCGTGTATTATCAGCGCGTGGTCGATCGATATCCGGATTGGGAGGATATCGACCTGGTGCGTGACCGCCTGCGCTCGCGCCCGTAGCGCGCCGAAAAACCGGATGGCGAATGAAAGCGGCGAGATGCCATTCCTCGATCACCTCGAGGAACTCCGATCGCGCCTGATCTACGCCCTGATCGCGATCGTCGTGTGCGTCGGCATCGGGATCTGGGCGGTGCTCAATCTCGACCTGCTGGTGCTGCTCAAGGAGCCGATCGCTCCCTACCTCCCCGATGGCCGTCTCACCATTCTCGGCGTCACCGATCAGTTCATGATCGTGCTCAAGCTCGGCTTCATCATCGGCATGGTGTTGGCGTCGCCGGTCCTGATGTACCAGATCTGGGCGTTCCTCTCGCCGGCGCTGTACGAGCGTGAGCGCAAGCTGATGCTGCCTGCGCTCTTCGTGGGCCTAGTGCTCTTCTCGTTGGGGGTGTGGGCCGCGTGGACGTGGGTGGTGCCGTTCACCATCGACATCGCGCTCACCTTCCAGGGCGATACCTTCAACGCGATGATCACGTACGAGAAGTACTTCGGGTTCGTGGTGCAGATCCTCCTGGCCCTCGGGCTGATGTTCGAGCTGCCGCTGGTGATGATCCTGCTGGCGATGGTCGGGCTGATGACGTCGAAGCAATACAGCTCGTGGCGGCGGTTCGCCGTGGTGCTCGCGTTCCTCGCCGGGGCCCTGCTGTCGCCGGGCGCCGACGTGATTTCGATGGTGCTCTTCACGATCCCGATCCTGCTGCTGTACGAGATCGGTGTGGCCGGCGCGGCGATGGTCGGGCGACGGAAGCGACGCGCGGCGGCACGGGCTATCGGCACGGCGATCATCGCCTGCCTCCTCCTGCCCGCGGCGGCGAGCGCCCAGGACCCGGCGCGCCCTCCCAGCGTCCTCGACCGCGGCGCTGACACGCTCGGGCGGCGACCGACCGGCGACGGCGTGCGCCAGGTCGACTCCACGACCGCCAAGCGCCTCGGGTTGCCGACCGCACCGCGCCGGATCTTTCCGTCGCCCGATTCCGTGATGCAATCGCTGCTCAACCGTCGCGGGTTTGCCGTCACGCGATTCCTCGGCGATTCCGCAACGCTCTTCGCCACCGACCAGCGGATCGTGCTGGGGGGTCGCGCCGCCACCGAGCGTGACGACGCCAAGCTCGAGGCGGAGCAGATCGTCTATGACGATGGCCGCTGCGAGCTGGTGGCCCGCGGCGAGCCACGAATGTTCGAGGCCGGCCGGATCCTGGTCGGCCGGACGATGCGGTTCGACACCTGCGGTGAACGCGGCGTGATCGGCGAGGCGTTCACGACATTCCAGGAACTCGGCGCCAACTGGTTCGTCCGCGGCAACCTCGCCGTCGATTCGACCGGCAAGCGCCTCTACGCCGCGAGCAGCGAGTTCACCGCGTGCGACCTGCCGGTCCCGCACTACCACTTCGAGGCGAAGGAGGTGAAGTGGGTGGCGCAGTCGATGCTGGTGGCGCGCCCGGCGGTGCTGTACATCCGCGACGTCCCGATCGTCTGGCTGCCGTTCCTGTTCCAGGACACCAAGACTGGCCGGCGCTCTGGCATCCTGATCCCGCAGTTCGGCTTCAATGACATCGTCCGGTTCGACCAGGGTTACAACCGCCAGGTCACCAACATCGGGTATTACTGGGCACCCAACGATTACATCGACCTGACCGGGCGCTTCGACTGGTTCTCCAGCCGCTACATCCAGTACGGCGCCGAGTTGCAGTACAACTGGCTGAACCGTTTCGTGCAGGGCGGGGTGGGGTACAACCAGCAGCGTGAATCGGGTGGCGGCGTGTCGACCCAGCTCCGGTGGAACCACAACCAGAAGTTCAACGTCACCACCGCCCTCATCGTCGACGCGAACTACGCGAGCAACACCTCCGTGCTGCAAGGGAATTCGGTGGACCCACTGCTCAGCACCCAGCAGATCACCAGTTCCGCCAACTTCACCAAACGATATCGATGGGGAAACGTCTCGCTCGGCGGCAACCGCCGGCAGAACATCAACGACGGTAGTGGCACGATGCTGCTGCCGTCTCTTGCAATCTCCCCGCGCGAGATCGCATTCGGCTCCAAGGTGACCTGGTCCCCCAACCTTTCGCTCACCAATGAGACCCAGTTCATGCAACCCGTGCCGAGTCTGGTGCGGATCGAGAACGGGATCCGCGACACGGTGGCACTCACGTCGGACTCACGGCTCACCTCGGTGGACGTCGCCACACCAGTGCGGGTTGGCAGCTTCACGTGGCGCAACACGGTGCGGTTCTCCGACCGGCAGGTGACCGGGAGGCAGGTGCTGACGGCCCGTGTTCCCGATCCATCGACGCCCGACCCGAACGACTCGATCACGGTGACCACGGTGCGCGGCGGGACATTCCAGAGTACGGCCAACTGGGAGACCGGGATCAACCTGCCGCTCCTCCTTGGACAGACGTGGAAGGTCACGCCCACGGTGGGCGTCACCAACATCGCGGGGGGCGCTCCCTTTCTGCTCCGCAACGAGGCCACCAACGGCAACTGGGTGCAGCAGGGAAAGCGCCTCCAGCTCGGCGCGACATCATCGCCGACGTTCTTCGGCTTCATCAACGGTGGCATCGGCCCGGTGGCGCGGTTGCGGCACAAGGTTTCGCCACAGTTCGACTTCAACTGGTCGCCGGCGGCGTCGATCTCGCAGGAGTTCGCCGACGCGCTCGCCGGTGCCGGTCAGGGTGTCGCTTCCCTGGAGCGTCCCGCGGCGATGACGGCATCGGTTGGCCTGAACCAGACGATCGAGGCGAAGTTGCGCCCACCCGAGGGCGACACCACGGTCAGCGACCCGCGCTGGAAGCGCACCCTGCTGTCGATCGGCACGTCGCGCATCTCGTATGACTTCGAGCAGGCGAAGGAACCCGGTCGCACCGGCTGGATCACGCCGTCGCTCTCCAATTCGCTCCAGAGCGACCTGATCCCGGGTTTCCAGCTCTCGCTCACCCACGACCTCTGGGAGGGCGCCGTTGGCACCGACACGGCCAGGTTCTCGCCCTACTTGTCCAACGTCCAGGCCAACTTCTCGCTGACCGGCAACACGTTCCGATCGGTGGGGTCGATCTTCGGCCTCGGCCGTGCGCCCGACCGGGCACGCCTCGATTCGGGCGGCGCGCCCGGAACGCTCAGTGCCGCCGCGCCGAGTCGCTTCAGGCCGGGTTCGTTCGCGAACTCCAACGCGGCCGGAATTCCGGGCCGGCAGGGGTTCAGCGCCACCGTCAACTTCACGCTGTCGCGCACCCGCCCGTCCGGCCAGGTTACGCCGCTTCCGATTCAGGACGACGGTTTTGGCGGATTCCCTGACGACCCGTTCGGCGGATTGCCCATCCCGATCCCCACGCTACCGGGCACCCAGAGCAA
Organism: Gemmatimonadales bacterium; assembly: GCA_013694695.1. Lineage (GTDB taxonomy): Bacteria > Gemmatimonadota > Gemmatimonadetes > Gemmatimonadales > GWC2-71-9 > Palsa-1233. Next base: position 16,398 of record JACDBX010000048.1, read on the forward strand.
TCTCGGCCTCAACACGTCGTTCTCACCGACCCGTTTCTGGAACGTGTCGTGGCAGACGCAGTACAACGTGACCGCGGGTCGGTTCGAATCGCATCAGCTCCAGCTCCAGCGCGACCTCCACGACTGGCGCGCGCAGTTCAACTTCGTCCGCAGCGCGAACGGCAACTTTGCGCTCTTCTTCAGTGTCTACCTCCTGAACCTGCCGGACATCAAGTTCGACTACAACCAGACGACATTGCAGCCATGAGTGTCCTGATTTCGGGACACTGAGTCGCGGCCGGGTTCCGAAGTAGCCCCGGAAACCCAGCATTGGCGCGGATGCTTTGTCGGCACGCGGCATGCAAATCTGGAGCGACATCCCGTTCCGGAGCTCGACGATGTCGTGGAATCGCCCACTGTTCCTTCCCGTGATCCTGCTCGCCGCCGCATGTCAGACCCATGGCTCCCTTCCCATCGGTGATCCGATCGTTCGCCCCTCGACCCTGGTGAGCACATCACTCGATGGCGCGGTGGCATTGAGCTGGTCCGACGAGCCATTCCGCTTGGAACCGTCGCGCTTCACGGCATACCGGGTGTACAGTGCCGCCTACGACATCGACCGCGATCGCTGCGACGGCGCCTGGGCCCTCGAAGGCACAACGGTGGCGCCCGAGTTCATCGTGGGCGCCCTGATGAACGGCCGTTCGAGGTGCTTCACCGTCAGCGCGCAGGCGACCGACGGTTCCGAGTCCGCCCGGTCGCCGGTCCGCTTCGACACGCCGCGGTTCCAGACGAACGGCGTCGCGCTGCTGGCCCGCGAGATGGACCCCGCGCAGGCGGCGTTCCGCTTCTGGCGTGACATCGACGGTGATGGCCGGGCGGCTCGGTCCGAACTCGGGAGGGTCGGGAGCGCTTCCGCAGCCGACGCTGACTTCGTGGTCGAGCGCGACCCGACCGGCCGTATCTTTTTCACCCCGGTTCGCCCCGGCACCCGCATCGCGGTCTGGGGAAATGCCCCGGTGTCGGCGATCACCGACATCGATCTTGCACCGTCGGCCGGGTACACTGCCGGTGGGGTCGAGGCCCTGCCAGGTTGGGGCTACGCGGTCGAGATGGCGGGTCCCGATGGATACAAGCGATTCGGGGCGATCCGAGTGGTGAGCGTGGGGCAGGCGCTGGTCGTACTCGACTGGTCGTACCAGAGCGACCCCGGGAACCCCGAGCTGATCCGTGCCGACTGAGTGCGCCGACGGGGTAACCCCGCGTTACTGACGGCCCAGTTTTGCGCTCGGGCGCCAAGCGGCTGGTGCCGCCAGGGTTTACCCGCCGTGGCGGCATTCCCCTTGCAGCGATGCTTGTGTCACTACCTCGCCGGGCCTACACTTCAAGCCCAAGCCACGTCGCAACTTGAGCCTCTCCCTTTCCGCGGTCGGCCATGACGCTTGACAAGCTGAAGGTCGCCGCCCGCCAGCACGAGCAGCGCGACGACTGGCGCGCAGCCATCGAACTGTACCGGCAGGCGATCCGGGAGGCAGAGGGCGGCTCCGAGGGGGCTGATCCGCAGCTTTACAACCGGATCGGCGACCTGGAGCAGAAGACCGGGGACGCGCAGGCCGCGTGCGAGGCATGGGAGCACGGCGCTGCCCGGTATGGCGAGCAGGGCTTCTTCAACAATGCGATCGCGCTCTGTGGCAAGATCCTCCGGCTCGACCCGGTGCGTCACCGGACCCTCCTCGAGATGGCCCGGCTCCAGGCTCGGAAACGCGTCATCCATGACGCCGGCCTGAACCTCCGAACCTATCTCGACCAGATGAATGCCGCGGGCCATGGCGACGACGCGCGCCAGGCGCTCGAGCTGCTCGGCCGTGAGTTCTCGTCGTGGGCACCGATGCAGGAACTACTCGACCAACTTCTCGAACGCGCCCCGGCCGACGATTCCAATCGCGATGCCGGCCCGGGGACGACATCGCCCCCTGGGCGAGAGTCGGGGGGCGCGCGCGGGCTGGTCTTTCTCGATACCGAGCCGCTCACGCTCGAGCGCGCGAGCGACGTCTCCGACGTCACGCCCGACGGCGTGAGCGGTGCCCCCGACGTCGGCGCCGGACTGGAACTCGAAACCGGCGCGGTGCTCGGTCTGGAAACGTCCTTCAACAGCGGTGACGATCTCGACGCCCAACCGGCGGACGTGGCGGGGCTGGTGGAGATTGCGCCGTCCCTCACCGCCGATGATGCGGTCGCGGTCGATGTCCCTGGGTTGGTCGACATCGAGAGCACCATCGAGTCTGTGGGAGACACGGCGCTGGTTGAGGGCTTCGACGGCGCCGTGTCGCTCGAGCCCACCGACGCCGACGCGGGGGTGTCGATCGACGGACTGGAGTCCACCTCCTTGCAGACGCCGGACGACGAACTCGATGCGGATCCCGATGTAGTGACCGGCGGCGAGATCATTTTCATCGATCCATCCGAACCGTCACTCGGTGACGATCCGCTCGACCAGCGCGTTGCCGGACACGAGATGCTCGAGCACGGCGATCGTGCCGGCGCCATTGCGGCGCTCGAGCGCTCACTCGCGACACACACCGAGCGGGAGGAGTGGTTGCAGGCACTGCGGGTAGCCGCCGAACTGGTCGAGGCTGAACCCGCCTCGATTCTTCGCCACCAGGCTCGCGTGGAGATGGCCGTGCGGCTGCAGCACCCGGCGCGACTGTGCGAGGCCTATGCCGATCTCGGCCAGGCCCTCCTGCGAGAGGGGAGCGACGAGAAGGCGATCGCCGTGTTCCGCCGGGTGCTGGAACTCGACGAGCATCATGCCGGTGCACGGGAGGCGCTGCGGGCCATGGCGCCGGAGCGAGAGGTTGCCCCGGGCGACGATGGCTACATCGATTTCGGGGCGATGGTCAACGACGATGTCGGGCCGCGCACCACGCGGATGCGCACCGAGACCACCGCGATCTCGGCGAACGAGGACGAGACATTCCAGGAAGCACTCACCGAGTTCAAGCGCGCGCTTGACCAGAACCTTGGCGTCGAGGAACACCAGGCCCACTACGACCTCGGCATCGCGTTCCGCGAGATGGGACTGATGGACGAGGCAATCAGCGAGTTCCAGAAGGCGTTGCGCTCGCCCGAAAGCCGGATGCGGTCGTCCGAGGCGCTCGGACAGGTGTTCTTCGAGCAGGGGAGGCCGGGCGTGGCAGAGGCGGTGCTGCGCGGTGTCGAACGCGGACCCGAAGGCGACGCCGACAAGATCGGGGTGCTCTACTGGCTGGGTCGCGCGCTCGAGGCACAGGGGCGAGGTGTCGAGGCGCAGGGTTGCTACGAGCGGGTGCTCGCAGTCGACGTCACCTTTCACGATGCATCCGATCGCGCGCACAAGCTCCAGGCGGAGCGCAGTCAGTGACGCTGTCGGAGGTCGGTCCCGTCCTGCTGGCCGATCTGCAGGCTCCGGTTCGCGACCGTCTTCTCCACGTCGAGGACGAGCTGCGGCGGATGATCGAGGCCGACCTTCCGCTCATCAACGATGTCAACCAGCACCTCCTGCGGATGCGCGGCAAGATGTTCCGTCCGACCCTGGTGCTGCTCGCGGACGAGGCGACTGGCAGCGTGGGCGAATCGGCCGATACCCTCGCTGCCGTGCTCGAACTGATTCACCTGGCAACGCTGGTGCACGACGACTCGGTCGATCACTCGGTGCTGCGGCGCGGGATGCCGACGATCAACGCGATGTTCTCCCACCAGGTGTCGGTGATCATGGGGGACTTCCTCTATTCGCGCGCCGTCGTGGAACTGGTGCGGATCGGTGATCTCGACGCGTTGCGCGTGATCGGCCGGGTGACGAACGACATGACCGTGGGCGAGATGCGCCAGTTGCTGGCCCACGACCCGCTGGCCTTCAGCGAGGCGCAATACGACCTGCTGATCCGGGCGAAGACGGCGTCGCTGATCTCGGGCGCGTGCGAAGTGGGTGCGCTCTCCGCACCGCCGGCGGAGCGGCAGGCGCTGGCACGCTTTGGGGACCTGATGGGACGGGCGTTCCAGATCACCGACGACCTCCTCGACTATACCGCGGACGAATCGACCACCGGGAAGCCGTCGGGCCTCGATCTCAGGGAGCACAAGGTCACGCTCCCGTTGATTCATGCGCTGCCATTGCTCCACCCGGCGGAACGTCAGCAGGTGGAACGATTGATGGCCGATGAAGCCCCGCAGGAGGGCGAGATCGGTGCGGTGATCGCGGCGGTGACTGCCGCGGGTGGTCTAGACTATGCCCGGGAGCGGGCCCAGCAGCTCGTCCTCGAGGCCGAGGCCGAGCTCGATGTGCTCCCGGCGACGCCGGCGCGCGAGATGCTGCGCGCCTGCCTAGCGTACGTTCTTGATCGGAGGCGTTGATGGCCGGACGTCCCAGGCGGCACAGCTTTCATCTCGGCATGCTCGTCGCCGGATTTCTCCTTGGCGGGTTCCTGTCGGCGCTCCTGCAGCGATTTCTCCCGGACAGCGCGGCCAGGACGTTCTTCACGTACTCGGTCACGCCGACGATCGGGCCTGTCTCCGCCGACCTGCTCGTGGTATCGTTCACGCTGGGTCCAGTCGGTGTCAACGTGTCGATCATGAGCGTCATAGGAGTCGTGATCGCGTACTACGCGGCCAAGTCGCTCTTCTGAACGGGAGTTTGCTCCATGCTGCCGAATATCGGTTTCACCGAGATGATGATCATTCTCCTGGTCGTGCTGCTGGTCTTTGGCGCGAAGCGCATCCCCGAGATCGGGTCATCGATGGGGAAAGGCATCCGGGAGTTCAAGCGCTCGTTTACCGACACCCAGGATGCGATCATGAGGCCCGATGATGATCGGGACCGGGTGAGTCCGCCCGCACCGACCATGCACGACGCCGATGCGACGCCAGAAACCAGCGGTGAGCCGAAGCGACTGTCGCAGTAACGCTGGTCGGTTGGACATGAAAGAGGCCGGCATCCCCCAGGATGCCGGCCTCCTTGACTGTCGGGACACTCGCCGCAGGCGAACGTGCCGCCACCACTCAGTTGCGCGGGGCGTTGCGCTCCGCCTGCGCATTGGTCAGCAGCACCTGCGCCCGCTCGTCCTTCACCTTGGCGCCGTCCCTGAGCGCCGCGAGGTACTCGCGCACCCGTTCCTGTCGTGCAGCCTGGATCGCGTCGGCGCGGATCTGGTCCTTCTCGCGGAGGAACGCCGCGGAGTCCGCAGGAACCCGGCCGGTGACCTCGATGACATAAAAGCCGTCCGGGGTGTCGAGCAGGCCGCTGCGCTGTCCGACCCGGAGCCCGAATGCGGCACCGACCAGGGAGGGATTCGGCAGCGGCGGCGAGACCCGGGTGAAGTCGACGAAGTCCCGGTTCAGGAGACCCATCGCCCTTGACGCATCAGGGAGGGTCGCGCCCGCCTGCACTCGTCGCAGGAGGTCGGCCCCGATCGCCCGTGCCCGCTCCTTCTTCTTCAGGTCGCGAACCTCGCTTTCGACCGCCGACCGGATATCCGTCAGCGGTGGCGTGCCCGCCGCATGCAGCGAGTCGAGCCGGAAGACATAGAGGCCTCGCTCTCCCTCGATGACGGGCGAGGTTTCGCCCTTCTTCGCCTGGAACGCCCAGACCGCGGCATCGGGAATAACGTAGGTGCCGAGCTGCACCTTGCTGCCCTGCTGGACCGGGCCAGTCTGGCCGACCGGGACGCGCAACGCGCGCGCGGCGGTGTCGAGAGCCGAGGGATCCAGGCGATCAGCACCGAGGCGGTCGAGGGAATCGGCCTGCGCGTCGACGAGGTCGCGATGCGCCCCGGCGAGTTCGATCGGCATCAGGATGTGGCGGGCCGTGGCGCTGTCTCCGGTCCGCTTCGAGACCTCGAGCAAGTGGTAGCCGAACTGGGTCAGCACCGGCTCGGACAGTTGCCCGATCGGAATCGAGAAGAGTGCCTGGTCGAACTCGGCAACGGTCGCACCCCTGGCCTGCGTGCCGAGCTCACCACCCTGCGCTGCGCTTCCATCGATCGATTCGCGTCGGGCGACCTCGGGGAATGGTGCGCCCCCGATGATCTCCGCGCGGACGGCGCGGGCGCGGGCAAGGGCGGCCGCGGAGTCGCTGGCATCGATCATCCGCGGCACCGCAACGAAGCTCATGTACGCTGTCTTCGGGCGGGCGAAGTCATCCTTGTGCGACTTGTAGTGCTCCTCGACCTCGGCAGCGCTCACGCTGACCGCGCTGTCGGGCACGACGGTGCGCGGGAGGATCGGCGTGAGCAGGATCGACACCTTCTCGTTCTGGTCGCGATACCGCTCCCAGAGTGCCGGGTCCGACAGGAACACGTCGGCGGTGACATTCCGGAGGAGCTTGGCGCGAAGGATCTCGTCCCGGTAGCGAGCCTCGAGGACCGGCACGTACTGCTGCCCCACCGGTGATCCCAGCCAGCGCGTGTACTTCGACATGTCGAACCGGCCCTCGGTGAGGAACTGCTCCTCCTCCCGGACTTCGGGTGGCGGTACGGTGGCGATCGCCTGTGCCACTTCATCGGTGGTGACCGTGAGCTTGTGCTTCGCGATCTCGCTGCGAAGGGCCACCTGCTGGATGAAGCCCTCCCAGACCTCATTGCGGATCGCCTCGGTCTCCTCGATGCCGATGTCGGCGCCGGATTGCCCCTGGCGTTGCGTGATGGTCTGCTGCACCGCCTCCTGATAGGCGCGCGAGTCGACGGCTTCGCCGTTGATCGATCCCACCGAGGTTCGCGTCATGAAGCCCGACGAACTGCCGGTGATGCCGCTGAGGTCGACCACCATCCAGACCAGGAAGGAGACCGTGATGAGGATGACGACCGGCTTTGCGGCGTTGCGGAAAGCTTGCATGGCTTGGAGCCTGCTCCAGACAAAGAGGAAAAACAACCCTCAAAGCTAGGCGGTGGCAGGATGATCCTCAAGGCGCCGGGCTGCGGATGCGCCGCCGTTGACACCGGCCGCTTCCGTCGGGTAGAGTTGCCTTCCCGCCCGCCTCCTTCCTCCTGGTCCTGCAATGCCTCACGGTCCTGACCTGGCCCACCTGGCCGCACGATGCGCCGAGCATCCTGATCGCCTCGCCTTTGCGGCGCTCGCGGAGGGGTTGCGAAAGCGTGGCGACCTATCTGACGCCCGTTCGACGGCCGAGGCGGGGCTCGTCCGCCATCCCGACCATCTCCCGGGCCTGCTCGTCCTTGCGCGCGTCCTGATGGACGGCGGGGACCACCTTGCGGCGGAGGCGGCGTTGCACCGGGCCCTGCGGGTCGACCCGTCGCACCCCGTGGTCCTCGAGACGCTCGCGCACGTGACCCGCACCGGCGGTGACCTGGCGGCGAGCCGGGCGTGGCAGGAAGCCCTCGACGCATCGCTTCCCGACGAGGAGGGCCGCCCGGAGGAGGATTCGGGCGAGGCTGGCGGGGAGGAGATGCTGCTGAGCGAGTCGCTCGCGGCGCTCTATCGCCGACAGGGTCATCTCGATCGAGCCCGTGAGGTGTACGCTGCGCTGTCGGCGCGTGACCCCGGCAACGACACCCTCGCCGCGGTGCGGGACACGCTCGACGCGGAGATCGCGGCGAGTCGGCCGTTGCCCTTCGACGCCCGCGTCACCGGCGGGACGAGTCTCGCGGATTGGCTCCGGGCAATGACCGAGGTGGAGCAGGCGGCGCCCCCCGCTCCGACTGGCTACGACGCATTTGTCGACACCGGATCGCCGGGCGAGCGCGACATGTCGGATTTTGACGCCTTCCAATCCTGGCTCAAGGGGTTGCCGCGATGACACGAGTGATCGTCCTGAACGGCCCGAACCTCAACCTGCTCGGCACCCGCGAGCCCGCGACCTACGGCACCGCGACGCTGGCCGACGTCGAGGCGCTGGTGCGCCAGCGGGCCGGCGGGCTCGGCGTCGAGGTGGAGTTCATCCAATCCAATCACGAGGGGGAGCTGGTCGATGCCGTCCAGCAGCTCGCGGCGCGCGCCGATGGCGCGATCGTCAACCTCGGTGCCTACACCCACACGTCGCTCGCACTGCGGGATGCATTCCTTGCCGTGCCATTTCCGTTCGTGGAAGTGCACCTCTCCAATCTTCATCGCCGCGAGGTCGAGCGGCGACACTCGCTGACCGCCGACCTCGCGATCGGCCTCATCATGGGGTTCGGTCCGCGCGGCTACGTGCTGGCGCTCGAGGCACTGGTGGCCGCCCTTTCCGATGGGTGAGCGGCGACTCGATCGCCAGGCCGCAGTTCGGGGTGCACTGGCGGGCGAGGACGCCGCTTCGCTCCTGGTCACGCACCTTCCCAACATTCGATGGCTGACGGGCTTCACGGGATCGGCGGGACTCCTGCTGCTGACCCCCGCGCGCACCGTCCTGGTCACCGACTTCCGCTATGCATCGCAGGCGCCGCAGGAGGCCTCGGCGGTGGCCGAGGTCGTGATCGAACGCAGCAATCTCTGGGACCGGATGCGGCGTGCGATCGCGGCGGACGGCATCGCGTCGATCGGGTTTGAATCGCACTCGGTCACGGTCCGCGACGCCGGGCGCATCGCGGCGTTGGTGCCGGGTCGCGCCATCCCCAGGGCGGGCGTCGTGGAGCGGTTGCGAGAGCGCAAGGACGACGACGAGGTGGCCGCGATTCGCGCCGCCGCCGCGCTGGCCCACGCCGCGCTCGGGGAGATCCTGCCGACCATACGGGTGGGTGAACGCGAACTCGACGTCGCCGCGCGGCTCGAGCACGCCCTGCGGCGTCGTGGCAGCGAGTGGCACCCGTTCCAGACCATCGTTGCGGCGGGCGAGCGATCCGCGCTCCCGCACGCCCGCACCTCCGAGCGAGTGATCGCGCGGGGAGAGCTGTTGCTGATCGACTTCGGTGCACAGGTCGACGGCTACTGCGCGGACATCACCCGGACCGCGGTGGTCGGCGGACCACCTGACGGCAGGCAGGTCGAGGTCCACGGCGCAGTGCAGGCGGCGCAGCGACACGCGCGGGAGCGGATCCGTGCCGGAATGAGCGGGCGCGACGCCGATGCGCTCGCACGGGACCTGCTGGTGGCAGCGGGGTATGGCGATGCATTCGGTCATTCCCTGGGGCATGGACTCGGCCTGGAGGTGCACGAAGCCCCGCGGCTGGCGGCCACGGCCGAAGCGCCGATCATCGCTGGCGCGGTGGTCACGGTGGAGCCGGGGATCTATCTTCCGGGTTGGGGCGGCGTCCGGCTGGAAGACGATGTCTGGATCGCGCCCGACGGCCCGGTCCTGCTCAGTGACGGCAACACCGACCTCCTGATCCTCGATTCGTAGGCGGCAGACCACGTGGCAACGACAGCGGACATCCGCAACGGACTGGTCCTCGACCTGGACGGCAAGCTGATGCAGATCACCTACTTCCAGCACGTCAAGCCGGGGAAGGGCAGTGCCTTCGTCCGCACCAAGATGCGAAACGTCCGCACCGGTGCGACGCTGGAGCGCACCTTTCCCTCGGGCGAGCGCCTTCAGGCCGTCGACCTGATGCACCGTCCGATGACCTATTCCTACCGCGACGGCGATTCCTACCATTTCATGGATCTCGAGAGCTACGATGACGTTCCCCTCACGGCGGAACTGATCGGGAGCGACCAGCTCAAGTATCTCAAGGAAGGCATGGAGTGCACCGGGCTGATGCACGATGAGAACGTGATCCTGGTGGAGCTGCCGAATTTCGTGGAACTGGAAATCGTCGAGACCGATCCCGGCATTCGCGGAGACACCGCGACGGGCGGCACCAAGCCGGCTCGACTCGAAACCGGGGCGGTCGTGCAGGTGCCCCTGTTCATCGAGCCGGGCACCCTCATCCGCGTCGACCGGCGCGACGACAAGTACCTCACCCGCGTATGACACCAGAAGAAATGCAGGAACTCGCGCGCGCCATGGAAGCCGTTCCCGGCCTCAAGGGAATTGACCACCGTGACGTGCGAAGGCTTGCCGCCCTGTTGCGCGACCAGCCGGAGATAGGATCGATCGAGCTGAAGGGATTCTTCGGCACCGGCGTGGTGATCACGCCGACCAGCAACGGCATCGTCGCCGC
>JACDBX010000060.1 GCA_013694695.1 Gemmatimonadales bacterium
GGTCGACGAGCTCCGGCTCCTCATCCATCCGCTCGTCCTGGGGAAGGGGAGGCGGCTCTTCGGCGACGACGCGATGCCGTCGGAGTTCGACCTGGTGGAGTCGTCGACCACCGCCACCGGCGTGATCATCACCCGCTACGTCAAGGGCGGGGAAGTGAAGACCGGGACGTTCGAGGAGTAGGGCGGATGTTGGCCCGATCACGTAGAAAGCCCAGGCTCAAGTAGCCTGGGAAGCTGGCCATTGAACGTGCTGCAGCTCAGATTTCCTGCTTAGCGCTCGCATGCCTGCCGAGCCGGTGCTCTGTACCCCAATTCGACGAGGCAGTTCGGGTAGCGTAGATTTCTTACCTATCGGAGGGTCGTCGGATGGAAACGCATCGACGGAAGGCAGATGGTCGGCGGGTGTTTACTCCGCAGTTTAAGCAGGAACAGGTCGCCCGGGTTGAGCGCCAGGAGCTCCCGTTGGCGGAGTTGGCGCGTGAGTTGGCGGTGGCGCCCCAATTGGTCCGGCAATGGCAGCGCCTGAGCACCGCTGGGAGTACGGCGGCGGTCACGGCGAACGAAACGGTGGTGCCGCTCAGCGAGCTGCGACTGGCGCAGCAGCGCATTCGGGAGCTGGAGCGGATCCTCGGCAAGAAGGTCATGGAGATTGAGATTCTCCAGGCTGCGCGGGACGAGGTAAAAAAAAGACCGCGCTTCTACACCGGGTCCACGCGGTGACGGGGCGCAAGATGGCGGTCATCTGTCGGGTGCTCGGTATCAGTCGCGCGTGTGCGTATCGCACCAGTGCGGGACGGCCCGCCCGCTACGCCATGGCCGACGACCGCGCCGTGACCGCGCAGATTCGGTCGATCATCCGCACCCGCGCCGCGTACGGGGCGCGGCGCGTGCGGGCGCTCGTGAACCGCGAGTTTGCGACTGACTACAATCTCAAGCGCATTCGACGGGTGATGGACCTCCACGGCTGGACGCTGCCCCGGTCGGCCCGCCGCCGTACGGGCAGGGCGCACCGGGGTCGCATCCAGCGAGACGTCTCCAACGAACGGTGGTGTAGTGACGGGCTGGAGATCGCGTGCTGGAACGGCGAGCTCGTGCAGGTCGCCTTCGCCCTCGATTGTCATGATCGCGAAGTCATCGCCCACATCGACGTACCGCGCGACCTGCGCGGGACCGACATCCAGCAGCTCATGCGGGCCGCTGCGGCGGCACGCTTCGGCGTCGACACGCGGCCGGACACGCCTATCCAGTGGCTGAGCGATAATGGCAGCATCTACACCGCCCTCGACACGCAGTGCACGGCGGAGCGCCTTTACCTGGTGCCGATCACGACGCCGCCGTCGAGTCCGCAGTCGAACGGCATGTCGGAAGCGTTTGTGAACACCCTGCGACGGGACTACGTGGCCGGCGCCGAGCTGTCAACCGCAGCGCAGGTCCTCGAGCAGATCCCGGCGTGGATCGCGGATTACAATGCCGTCGCGCCGCACTCGGCGCTCGGCTATCAATCACCCCAGCAGTACCGGAGCACCCTGCTCCAGACAGGGCTCACGTGCTAGCCCAAACTGTCTCACGAAACGGGGTACAGGCACGCTGAAGAGCCTTATAACACATTTCGTATTTGGAGTCGGGCTGTATGTCTGTGCACTTGGCGTGAGCTACATGTTGCGCGATACGACATCTGACTGAATCGCGGTGTGTCGAGAGGACCGAGACGCATGGCTGCGGATTTATGACGCCACACGGTAATCACTTCAGCGAGGCGCACTAGGTATGGATGCAGCAGAAAAGATGCACGCAATCGTACGCCGGACGTACGGGACACCAGACGTTCTCGCGTACGAGAAGATCGAGCGACCCGTTCCAGGGGACGAGGATGTGCTGGTCCGGGTGCACGCGGCCGGCGCGAGCATCGGCGACTATATTATCGTCACCGGGAAGCCATACCTGATCCGGCTCACTCCGTTCGGTGGCGTGCCCCGCCCCCGTAACCCGGTGCCGGGCGCCTGCATGTCCGGACAGGTAGAGGAGGTCGGCGCGAAGGTCACAACGTTTCGCCAGGGCGACGAGGTCTTTGGCGAGGCGGTGACGGGTGCGTTCGCCGAGTACTTGGTCGTGGCCGCGAAGCTGATTGCACCCAAGCCGATCAACCTGTCGTTCGAGGAAGCTGCGGCGGTGCCGTGGGCGGTCGCCCCCCTGCAGGGGCTGCGTGACGCTGGTGGCCTTGAAGCAGGCCAGAGACTCCTGATCAACGGCGCGTCCGGCGGAGTGGGCACGTGGGCGGTCCAGATCGCGAGGGCTCTTGGCGCCCATGTGACGGCAGTCTGCAGCACGCGCAACGTCGACATGGTGCGCCGGCTCGGCGCTCACGAGATTGTTGACTATACGAAACAGGACTTTGTGGATGGTGGGCCGCGTTTCGACGTGGTCTTCGATACGGTCGGCAACCGCTCGCTATCCGACTGTCGCAGCGTGCTCACCGCCGAGGGTGCCTACGTGTCATGTTCCGGAGGCGACAGTGGCGCCGCCTGGCTGTTCGGGCTCGCGGCGTTGTGGTTGGCGTCGTTATTCACGCGCCAGAAGCTGAAGGCACTATTCACCACTCCTAACCGCGACGACCTCTTGTTCCTGAAGGGGCTGGTGGAGGTCGGACAGTTGAAGCCGGTCATCGAGCGTCGCTACCCACTGAGGGCGGTCGGCAATGCGCTGCGTCATGTCGGTGGGCGACGGTCACAAGGGCAGACGGTCATACAGATCGCAAGCGTGCGAGACCAGACTCCGGACCACGCCGTCTAACAACCGGTTCAGATGACGGTCCGCTGCGCGGCCCGCCGATGAACCGGAGCGCTAGACGGCACACCCGGTGGATTCAATCGGTCGTCGCAACACCCCACCGTCACGGAGGTGTGCGATGGCACGAAGCGGTATCCGCAGGTCGAGTCGCAGTACCCGCAAATCTCTTCGCTCGCCGGGACGTCCCCCTGTCGGGCGGCGGGAGGACCGGGTCCAGTTTTGGGCAGCGATCGCGCGGGGCCTGTATCCGGAGGCAGCCGTCGCGACGACGCGGGTCTCCTGGGTGGTGGGCGCCCGCTGGTTTCGCCAAGCTGGAGGGATGCCGCCCACCCAGCTCGCCCCGTCCGCACCGCCGCTCTCTGGGCGATACCTTTCGTTCGTCGAACGCGAGCAGCTTGCGCTGCTACGTGCCCAAGGCCTTGGCGTGCGCGAGTGCGTCAGACAACTTGAACGCGCCCCGTCAACCGTCTCCCGCGAGCTCCGTCGGAACGCCGCCACCCGCAGTGGAGACTTTGCGTACCGGGCGACCACCGCTCAATGGCATGCGGATCGCGCCGCCCGGCGCCCGAAGCCGGCGAGACTCGCCCTCGACGTGCGGCTGCGACAGTATGTTCAGGATCGACTGGCGGGCGTGATCGCCACACCGACCGGCACACTGGTCCCGGGACCGTCGGTACCGTGGAAGGGGCGCCGACACGGCCGAGGCCAGCACCGGCGCTGGGGCCGCGCTTGGAGCCCAGCGCAGATCGCCCATCGCCTCCCGCTCGACTTTCCGGACGATCCCACGATGCGACTGAGCCACGAAGCGATCTACCAAGCGCTCTATGTCCAAGGCCGCGGGGCCCTGCGGCGGGAGTTGACGGCGTGTCTGCGAACGGGTCGGGCGTTACGGGTGCCGCGCGCCCGCAGACGCAGGGCGGGCAAGCACTTCGTGACGCCCGAGGTGCTGATCAGCGCACGCCCCGCCGAGGCCGACGACCGCGCCGTGCCCGGGCACTGGGAAGGCGATCTGATCCTCGGCCTCGGCAGCTCGGCCATCGGCACGTTGGTCGAGCGCACGACGCGCTTCACGCTGCTCCTCCACCTGCCCCGCATGGCCGGTCATGCGACCGGCCAGCGCACCTCGGACATGAAGAACGGGCCGCCACTCGCCGGCCACGGGGCGATGGCCGTCCGAGACGCGATTACGCGAGCGATGCGGACGCTGCCCGTCGCACTGCGTCGCTCACTCACGTGGGATCAAGGCGCGGAGATGGCCGAGCATGCCGACCTGTGTGATGACTAAGGCAATCTCCACGAAGTCGGCCACCTCGCCGCGGCGTGCTCCGCCCCTACGACGGGTGGCAACCCTCCCAGAGCGATTCCAGGGCACCGGCCATCCGTTTGACATTGCGGCGTTCGCCGGCGGCATCAATCTCGAACTGCCCAGCGCTGTCACCTTTCTGGTCGGCGAGAACGGGAGCGGGAAGTCCACGCTCCTGGAGGCTATGGCCGAGTCCTGCGGCTTTCATGCTGAAGGCGGCAATCGCGATCATCACCGAGAGAGTTTTATTGAACGATCGCCCTTGGCCCAGTCGCTCCGGCTGTCGTGGATGCCCAAGGTGTCAGACGGTTTCTTTCTACGCGCGGAGAGCTTCTACAATTTCGCGACGTACATTCAAGAGGTCTCGGACCTGCGCGCGTACGGTGGCAAGTCGCTGCATCACCAGTCCCACGGCGAGTCATTCCTCGCGCTATTCGACAATCGTTTCGAACACGGCCTCTATCTCCTTGATGAGCCAGAGGCTGCATTGTCACCACAGCGCCAGCTCTCCTTTCTCAAGATCATCCATGACCTCGCGGCGCCGGGCCATGCGCAATTCATCATCGCGACGCACTCCCCGATCTTGCTGGCGTATCCCGAGGCGACGATCTATCACTTTGATGAAACAGGGATTGAACCGATCGCGTACACTGATACCGAGCACTATCGCCTGACGCGAGATTTCCTGAGTGCTCCTGAGCGATACTTCAGGCGCTTGTTCAACGACGCATCAGATGGGACGACCGATAGCTAACGGCCCCGCAGTGAAAGAGCCGTCCAACCCGCGCTTGCTGGCGGCGAGGCCAAGCGGCTCGGCCGCCGCGATGGATGCTTTATCTAAGGACGGCGGCGGCCTCTCCTGGCCTCGCAGCAGAAGCGCAATCCGTTCGGCCGCGCCGGGCGGCGGTGTATCTTTCGAGCAGTCCCCGACCTGAGGTCTGGCAGCAGCTCGAACTGACTGCCGTTTTTCGTCTTGACGTCTCAGCGAGGCACGCACATGGGTCGTTCGTTCACCACCGCCGAGATAGTGATGTCGCGCCTGACCGGAGTACTGCTCCTCTGTTCATTCGCCGGCTCCCCGGCTTTCTCGCAGGGCGCGCCGCGCGACGAACGTCCGGCGCGAATGCGCGAGTATCTCGCCGCCGCCGCGTCACTCGGCCACCTCAATGGGAGCGTGCTCGTCGCCGAGCGCGGGAAGGTGCTGATCGACACCGCCTATGGCTTCGCCAACATGGAGCTTGGCGTCCGCAACACACCCGAGACGCGCTTCCGCGTCGCGTCGATCACCAAGCAGTTCACCGCCATGGCGGTCATGATGCTCGCCGAGGAGGGGAAACTCTCGATCGCCGACCCGATCTCGAAGTGGGTCGACAGTGTGCCGCTCTCGTGGCGTGCGTTGACCGTCCACCAGTTGCTGCGACACACCTCGGGCATCTCGGACTACGAAGAGTGGTTCGACGGCTATACGACCCAGGCGTACTCCGACTACATGTCGCAGGCGCACGCGCCGTTGCGCATCATGCGCGATGCGATGCGGAAGCCGCTCGACCACGACCCCGGTACGAAGTTTCACTACAGCAACAGCGCCTACATCGTGCTCGGCTTCATCATCGAGCGCGCGAGCGGGATGCCATACGACGAGTTCCTCCGGCGGCGCATTCTCGAGCCACTCGGGATGACCAGAAGCGACCAGGACCGCTCCGAGCGCCTCGTCGCGGATCGCGCGCAGGGCTATCGCTTCCGCCAGGGTGGGTATCCCGCGGCCTTCTTCAATGGTCTGAGCCGCGCTGACCACTATAATGCGTTCTATCAGCTGATGGAGCCGCCACAGGCCGACGCCGGGCTGGTCACCACTGCGCGCGACCTCTACAAGTGGGACCAGGCGCTCTACGGCGAACGGCTGATGAAGCAGGCCGCGCTCGACTCCGTTTTCTCGCCGGGCATCGGGGGATATGGCTACGGCTGGTTCGTCGCGACCGGCGTCGATGGCCGCACGCACGAGCATAGCGGCGGCCTTCCCGGCTTCTCCGCGTACATCATGCGCATACCGGAGACACGGCGCTCGGTGATCGTGCTCAATAATATCGAGCGTTCCGGTTCGATCGAGCGCGATCTCGCGGCAATCCTGCGCGGCGCCCCGGTCGCCATGCCCCGTGCGCGGCGCATCGTCGCCAACGACACGGCGCGCGACGTGGCCCGTGCGGGAACGTATCGCAGTACGTCGGGGGACTCGGTGCGCGTCTTCGTCGAAGCCGGCCGCATCGGCGTGCACCAGCCCGGACGCTTCCGTGTCGGCCTGCTCTCCGAAGGGCCGGACCAGTACTTCTCGCCACAGCTGGGGGGCGAGGTGCGGTTCACCGAGGCCGCCGGGCGCATTACCATCACGGTGCGTGATGCACTGGGCACCCCGCTCATCGTCGCCGAGCGGCGCGCCGCGGCCTGGCCGTAATCCTGCTCACCTGCCAATTGGCATCACGGTGCGGCGACGTCCAGCGTGGCCTTGGCAACGTCGATACCGATGAAGTGCTCCATCTGCGGCTCCAGAGAGAAAAGGATCGGCGTGCCCCAACCTTGCGTGATGCGAGATCTCGCCCCCGGCAACTGTTGGGGCTCTCGGCGATCAACAATGGGTGGCACCCTGGCTAACGCAGGCGCTCTCCGGCATCGCCGGAGTCGTTCTGCTACTGGCGTTCTCACCACGTCGCTGAGGGAGAACACGTGGACCTGACTGTCTGGCTGTTTCTGGTGGCGGGTCTTGCAGCGCTGGTGACGGGTGCCGAACTGCTGGTGCGCGGGGCGTCGCGGCTGGCAATGCGCTTTGGCATCTCCCCGCTGGTGATCGGCCTGACCGTGGTCGCCTTCGGCACCAGCTCGCCGGAACTGGCGGTAGGCGTGCAGTCCGGACTTGCCGGGCAGGCCGACATCGCCGTCGGCAATGTCGTCGGGAGTAACATTTTCAACGTGCTCGTCGTGCTCGGCCTGGCCGCACTCATCACGCCCCTGGTGGTGCACCAGCAGCTGGTGCGCTTCGAGGTGCCGCTCTTGGTCGGCCTGTCCGTGCTGGTCCTGGTGATGGCGCAAGATGGGCGAATCGGCCCGTTCGATGGGCTGCTGCTGGTGGGGTGTCTCATCGCGTACACGGTGCTGGTGATCCGGCTGAGCCCGCGGGAAGCCGCCGCCGTGGAGGCCGAGTATGCGGAGGGGGTCGGCGTCGCTACGGTGGGATGGCTGGCGCGTTTGCCGGTGCAAATCGCCTTCGTCCTCGGAGGATTGGGCTTATTGGTGCTGGGCGCGACGTGGCTTGTGGACAGCGCCGTGTCCATCGCTCGCGCGCTGGAGATCAGCGAGGCAGTCATCGGCCTCACCATCGTGGCCGCGGGCACCAGTTTTCCGGAACTGGCCACCTCCGTGGTGGCGGTGATGCGCGGAGACCGTGACATTGCCGTCGGCAATGTTGTGGGCAGCAGCATTTTCAATCTGCTGGGCATCCTGGGGATCGCCGCTCTAGTCACACCAGGCGGACTCTCGGTGGCACCGGCGCTGGTGTTCTTCGACGTCCCCGTGATGATTTCGGTTGCCTTTGCCTGCCTGCCGATCTTCGCCACCGGGCACCGCATCGCGCGCTGGGAAGGGGCTCTGTTCCTAGCCTACTACATGGTCTACGTAACCTATCTGATCCTGGCCGCCACGCAGCACGACGCCCTCCACAGCTTCGGTTCAACCATGTTGGGGTTCATGCTTCCGTTGACCGGCGTCACGCTGCTGGTGCTCTGGGTACAGCAACGCTCGCGAGAGTTAGGTGAAACCTAGTAACCCGATCCCTAGCGCCGGAAGGCGTTTGACAAGGAACCGCCTAACGACCGGTTGCAGCGGACGGTCCGCTACGCGGTCCGCCGCTGAACCGGAGCGTTAGACGGACTACGTGTCGAGCAACGGGAGGCGATGTGCGTTACCTGAACTTTGATCAGGAGGGGGAGCGGTCTGATCTCCTGACGGTTCGCGCCGCTGTTGACCGAGGTCACGCGGTCATCACTCACCGAGTGTTCAAGATTATGGCTGGGGTCAGCCTACTTGGCCTTGGGATTATCGGTCTTCTCGATTGGCCGATTATTGGGCTCGCCTTGCTGTTGGGCTCGCCGCTCATCGCGTGGGTGTGGTGGTCATACGCCACTCCACGTTGGCGCCACTGGGCGCTTGGACGTGGCGTCAATGCTGCTCACCTCCAACGACTCGCCGAGCAGGAGCGGCTTGTGTGGCCTCAGGGTCACCTCTTTGAACGCACCGAATTTCGGTTGCCGCGCGACTAGCCGTCTAGCCTGCGCTTGCTGCCGACGAGGCCACGCAGTTCGGCCGCCGCGATGTATTCTTTGCCTAGGACTGCGGCGGCCTCACTTGGCCTCGCAGCAGAAGCGCAGTCCGCTGGGCGGACGAAAAGCAGATCGTAGGCTCGCGCCAAAGGGCGAGAGTCTGATAGGCACACCGGACGGCTTGCGCGGCCCAGTTGCGGATCGTCTGGGCGCTCGGCTCAAACTCCTTGGCCAGCGACTCCGGCGTGCGGCCGGCCTGGACCAGCGCGATCAGCTGCTGGCGGAACTCCGTGGGGTACTCTCGTCGTGCCATGGTAGATCCCTCCATCCCAAATGGTGGGGTCTCCACGGAACCGGGTCACCTCCAGACTTGTTCAACAAGCATACCGGCCTGTGCATTGCTTGCCCCATCACCAACACGCACCGCGACTACCCATTCCATGTGGCGGTTCAGTCCGACGAAGGCATCACCGGCTTCGTGATGGTCGAACAGGTCAAGTCGACTAACTTTCGCTCTCGTAAAGCAAAGCGCCTCGGTGCGGCGCCAGAGGCGATGTTCGACGAAGTCCTCTCCATCCTCGATGCGTGCATATACTGAGAGTTAACGCCTGAGCGTCGTGGTCGCGTACGTCGTGTCGACGGCAGCGCTCGTATATGGCCGCAATCCGTGCGGCCTACCTGTTGGTTCTGGTTCGCGGCCGCAACTATCCGTGGAGTTCGAGAGTCTAACGCCGTGAACCCCGCGCTTTGACCACGAAAACCCATGGCAGCCCAATAGAGGCCTTGAATGCGTCCAATTGTTCACATCTCGGTCACCGTGCTGTCGTGCATCCTCCCAAGTCTTGGCTCCGCCGCGTCCGCTCAGACCGAGCCGACCCTCGCCAGGTCATCTATCCTCCCAAACCACGCAGGAATCGATTTCGCCACGTTCTTCGGATCGATCGCGCCGACCGGCCCAGGCTGCGTCGCCGGCGTGGCGATCACCGGCGCTCCGACACGGATCGCTGCCTACGGCCAGGCCGACCTGGAGCATCCCGACCCGCTGACCGCGGCCACCGTCTTTGAGACGGGTTCGCTGGCCAAGCAGTTCACAGCTTCGGCCCTGCTGCTGCTGTCCCAGGACGGCAAGCTGAGTCTGGACGATGACATTCGCCGCTACCTGCCGGAGATCCCGGACTATGGCAGCCCCATCACCGTTCGTCACCTGCTCACCCACACCAGCGGCCTGCGTGAGCAATGGAGCCTGTTAGCCCTGACCGGCAACCAGCCAGGAACCCAGGTGCACGGTCACGCGACGATCCTGGACCTGATGTCACGGCAAAAGGGCGTGAATTTCACTCCGGGCTCGGAGTTCCTGTACACCAACACCAACTACACCTTGGCGGCGATGATCATCGCGCGGGTCAGCGGCCAGAGCCTGCAGCAGTTCACCGATCAGCGCCTCTTCCAACCGCTGGGCATGAGCCACACGCGCTGGCGGGAGGACTTCCGTACCATCGTGCCCGGGCGCGCGTCCGCCTTCGAGCCGGACGATACGGGCTTCGTCGCCAGCATGCCTTTCACCAATGTGGTCGGAAACGGCGGACTGCTGACGACCGTAGTCGACCTGCTACGATGGAACGCATTCCTCGACAATCCGTTCGAGCTGCCGGGTGGCGCGGCCCTCGTCGCGGCGCTGGAAACCCCGGGTCATTTGAACAACGGAGCGCCGCTCGAGTACGGCCTTGGCCTCGAGGTGACGAGCAACCACGGACGGCGGTGGCTGTCGCACAGCGGCTCGACCGGTGGCTACAAAACCTGGCTGGGGCGCGTTCCCAGCGAGGGGATCTCGGTCGCCTTGATGTGCAACAACCGCGAGGTCGATCCTGTTGAGATGGGCGAACGTCTCGCCGAGCAGGCGCTGCTGGCGACGGGAAATGCGACGGCCAAGGCCGCCACCTCGGCGCCGAACGGAATCGTGAAACCGAAGGCGCCGACGACAGCCAGTTGGAGGCCG
This sequence comes from Gemmatimonadales bacterium, assembly GCA_013694695.1. Taxonomy (GTDB): domain Bacteria; phylum Gemmatimonadota; class Gemmatimonadetes; order Gemmatimonadales; family GWC2-71-9; genus Palsa-1233. The sequence goes on from JACDBX010000060.1 coordinate 10,394, forward strand.
TTGAAGGTCAGTTGACGCTGAAGCAGAGGGTGTCGCAGGCGCTGGCCCCTGTTGGGGCAGATCGTTTCCAGCGCTCCGACGGCGACATCGTTCAGTTCCGGCGAAAAGGAGCCGGCGCCACCGATTTCGTCCTGAGACACGGCGAGAGCAGCCAGAGGTTCGTCGCTGTCCGCCCCGCCAACGTCGACGCCGCCGCTCTCTCAGGCTATGTCGGAACATATTACAGCGCCGACCTGGACACCCGGATCACGGTGGTCCGACAGGGCGACACCCTGGCCATGCGCCAACCATTCGGGGTGGAGTGGGTCTTGAGATCCAGCTTTGCCGATGGCTTCAACACGCGGCTGCGAGGGACCACCACCTTCGTCTTCGAGCGAGCCGCGGATAGCCAAGTCATCGGCTTCAGCGCTTGGGTGTACGGCGCTCGCAACATCCTCTTTGTGAAAGAGAAATGAAGGACATTGCGCCAGAAGCTTGGCGCGGGAAGAGAGCGAAAGATGCGGCTCTGAAACGGCTGGCGCCGACTGGGCCGGAACAACGGGTATACTGTCCTTCAACCCCTTGGCCTGAGAGCTTCGTGAGCCGTCCTCCGCTGCGCGCCATCGCGACCATTACGGCGCTGCTCTCCCTCTACACCATCATGGCCCTCCCCGCCCAGGCTCCCGCTGCGCCGACCAGCGCGGCGCTTGACAGCATCATCGCCGCGCAGATGGGCGAGGCCGGAATCATGGGACTCGGTGCCGCGATCATCATCCGCGGCAAGGTGGTCTGGAGCAA
>JACDBX010000077.1 GCA_013694695.1 Gemmatimonadales bacterium
CCCCCCGCCCGAGCCACCGGTCACGGACGATGGGGCGTCATTGCCCGCTGCCACTCGTGAAGATGCTGACACCCACAGACAAGATCCACGCCGATTCGGAAAACGCCGTACCCTGCTTGCGCTGCACCCGCTCGATGGTGAGGTCGATCGCCCCGACATCGCGGGCGTCGCTGCCGGGCCGGAACCGCATCCCCGAGCCCACCGAGACACCCCATTCCGACGGCTGTTCGCCGGCGCCGAGGAGGAAGGGTAACGTGGCGTACCGGGCGCCGAAGCGAATCGGGCGGTGCCCGGCCCGACGCGCATCGGTCTGCACCTCTCCACCAGCGGAAACCTCCAGGGTGTTGTCGGCTCCCGGCGCACCATTGGCACGAATTCCCTCGTCGGCCACCGACCAGTTGCGCGCCGTCACCTGGGCGGCGACGTCAAGCGATGGGGTGACCCGCAGTCGCGCGCCCCCCGCCAGCGTCAGGGGGAGGTCGACCGACGCGGGCAATCTGGTGCTGTCGCGCTCGATCGTGAGCGAGCCATCCTGCCGCACCGACCCGGCGATCGCAAACCCCGGCGTGGGCTGGTACATGAAGCCAGCCGACACCCCGAATCCCTGGTACGACAGTTCCGCCCGCTGTTCGGCGACGATGTAGGTGCTGTCGTCGAATACCCGGCGCGTTGCGAGGCGATTCGATCCGGTGAGGAGGTGCACACCCGCACCGACCGCGAGCCGCGGCGAGACACGCCAGGAACCGGCGAGGCGCAAGTCGTTCACGCCGCCGCGGGCAGTGAGCGTGTCGGTGAAGCCGACCGGCGTGCCGCGCGGCGATACGGTGCCCATGCTCGCGATGGCGAAGTCACGGTCGGCGTAGGTTGAGTAGCTGAATGCGAGCGTGATCGGGGTGCGCGCGACCGGCCCAGCCACGACCATCTGGGGAAACCTGGTCGATGTGAGGGACGCATCGCCTGCCGGATTCGTGACGCTCGTCCAGGCCGTGGTAGCCGTGAACATGCTCGTCACGGTACCGAGCTGGGCGAGTGCGGCCGGGTTGCGATTGGAAAGTCCGTCGAAGATCCCGAGCGCCCCGCCCATGGCAGTGGCACGCGCCGACTCGAGCCGGCCGGGGTGCCCGATCCCTCGCACGCCAAACTGCGATGACTGCGCAAAGGCCTGGGTCGTGGCGGTCAGCGCGAGGGCCGTCAACAGGAGGAATCGCTTCATCACAGGCCCTCGAACGCAAATGGCGGACGATACGTGATCCGCAGTCGCGGTGGGGCACCCTGTCGCGTCGACTCGAAGAGCGGTGCGATGAACGTTGCACCCTCCTGCACGATCGAGAGACGGATGATGGACGGGAGCGGGTTGGTGCCCTGCCAGAGCTGCACCAGGCCCACAATGTCGACCTGCACCGTCGCACCCATGTTCGGGATCAGTGAGGTCGACAACACGCGGTCGAATACCACCGGCGATTTCGCACCGAAGTCGACCAGCACGGCGCGAACATCGAGACGCGCCGTGTCACCGGGAATCGCCACCAGCGGCGTCGACAGCGTGAGTTCAAGGGTGGCGCGCAGGATGGTTGCTGAATCGCGAAGGAACGGCGGCAGCGCGAACCGGATGAACGACCGGGCCGCTGGGAAACCACCGACTTCGAGTAGGTCCGGCGGCGGCGGCCCGAAGTCGTCCCGGGCGGTGAAGTTCAGGTCCGGCGCACGGCTCAGCAACTGCTTGCGCACGGTAGTGTCAGCGACATTTGCCGTGACGTAGGTGGTGAACAACGGCGTGGAGCTTCCCGAATTGAGCGCGCCTATCTGGATCGCGCCCCCACCGTTCGAACGCAGTCGGAGGCCGATCTGCAGCTTGGTGGTGTCGGCAGGCAGGAAGGTGAGCTTGGCAACCGCCGCGGGCGAGAGCACCACGCGCAGTTCGCCACTCCTGTCGGTGTCGGCGATCGGGATTTCCGCGAGAAGCGACGCCGGCGTCATCTCGGCATCGATCGCCGCGACCGAACTCAGCGTGTCGATGGATCGCGGCAGGCGGTACAACTCGAGTACCAACCCGCCCACGGTCGAATCACGACGCTGGAGCACGACACCAAGCGCCACCGAGTCGATCGTGAACGGGCGCAGGGTATCGCGCACCAGTACCGAATCACCCCTGCGGGCAAAGCGGATGACGGTCCGCGACTGCCCGTACGGCGCTCCATCCGAGAGAAGGAGGGACACGGCATCGCTGCGACCCTGGAAACCGATGACGCTCGAATCGCCCAACGGGACAGCGGTGAGGACGGTGTCCCGGATGTCGACGTCCCCGCCCGGGCACAGCGCCGGACAGGTCCCCGGCGCTGTCAGCTTTTCGGTGCACGCCGAGACGCCGAGGGTGATCGCAATGGCAAAAAGGGCACGCCTGATCACGGCAACACCGCGCCGGTGAACGCCGCAGGCAATAGCTCCGCCACCGTCCACGTGGCCGTTGAATCCGCTCCGTGGCTCTCGATCACCATGTCGAGGGCGAACTCGGCGAGTACCTGCCGACACGCACCGCACGGCGCCACCGGCTCCGCGGCATCACTCACGAGCGCGAGACGACGGAACCGTCGGTGGCCCGCTGTCACGGCAGCCCCGATCGCGCTCCGCTCTGCACACATGGTGAGTCCGTATGACGCATTCTCGATGTTGCACCCCGTCACGATGGTTCCATCCTCGGTCTCGAGCGCCGCGCCCACCCGGAAACCGGAATAGCGGGCATAAGCCTGTTCACGCGCGGTTTCGGCGGCTGCCCGCAGTCGACTCATTCCGCCCATACCTCGCGAAGAAACGATGTGCCGGCCGCAAGCGGCTTCACGCCCAGAAAATCCGCGATTGTCTGGCCGGCATCGGCAAACGTGGCGCGCTCCCCGATCGACACCGGTCGGACCTTCCCGCCCGCGATCAGGAGCGGCACCCGCTCCCTGGAATGGTCCGTCGACGGCGTCGTCGGATCATTTCCATGGTCGGCGGTGAAGATAATCAGGTCATCGGGCCGAACCCGGTCGATGGCACCCGCGATCCAGCGATCCAGCTCCTCGAGCCCCCCTGCGAAACCGGCCACATCATTTCGGTGGCCCCAGCTCTGGTCGAACTCGATGACGTTGGCGAGGAGAAGCCCGCTTTCCATGGTACCCAGGGCGCGGTCGATCAGGGCGTACGCCTCGGCGTTGGTGGCCGCGTGAGTGCTCGTGACCCCTCGTCCAGCGAAAAGGTCGTCCACCTTCCCCACCCCGGTGACAGGAATGCCAGCGCTTGCGAGATGGTCGAGCAAGGTGGGCGCCACGGGTTCCAGCGAGAAATCCCTGCGACTGGCCGTTCGCTCCCACCGACCGTCAGCGCCGCGGAACGGCCGCGCGATGACCCGCGCAACGCCGAGCGGACCAACCAACAGTTCCCGGGCGATCTCGCAAGCCGGGTACAGTTCGGTGAGCGGCACGACGCTCTCGTGTGCCGCCAGTTGGAAGACACTGTCGGCCGAGGTGTAGACGATCCAGTCTCCCGACGCGATATGCTGCGCACCGAGCCGATCCAGTATTGCCGTTCCGGACGCGGCAACGTTTCCGATCACGCGACGCCCAGTCCGACTGGCGAAGGTGTCGAGGAGCGCGGCCGGGAAGCCCTGGGGGAAGGTGGGAAACGGTCGTTCGAGGACCACGCCACAGAGTTCCCAGTGCCCGGTGGTGCTGTCCTTCCCCTGACTCAGTGGTTGCGCGGTCCCGTGGGCGGCGAGAGTGTGTGTCGGGCGAGGCAACCCGGTGTCGCCACAGTGTCCAAGCCCCAGTGCGGTGAGCGCAGGCAGCTCAAGGCCGGGCGTGGCCCGAACAACGTTCCCGAGAGTTGCACTGCCGGCGTCGCCCCAAACCGCGGCATCTTGCGCCGCACCTACGCCAAGCCCGTCGAGGACGATGAGCGCCGCCCGACGCATCATTTCGCGCCGGTGGCGAATTTGATTCGGAGGGCGGTGAGTGCCTCGTCGAGGAGCCGCGCCTCGTCGACGTCGAGATTACCCCGCGTCTTGTCCTGCAGCGCGCCCAGCGTGTCAATCAGGGCACGCGCAAGCTGGCTCGCGTTGTCGGCGCCGGCTTCAGCTGCACCCTCCGGCAGCGATCCATCGAGCGAGGCATTGGCCTGGGCGGCAAGGCCGAGAATGAGTGATGCGAAGTGCTGATTCATTGCGACCCCGAATAGCGCCTCGGGATGCGATCGCCGAGGGATGTCAGAAGTTCGTACCCGATCGTGCCGGCCAATGCCGCCTGTTCATCGAGGGAGACGACGCCGCCGAACACCGTGGCGACGTCGCCCACCGCCACGGGCAGGTCGCCAGCGTCGACCATGACGTGATCCATTGTCACCCGCCCGATGATCCGGAGGCGGCGCCCGCACAACTCGACGGCTCCACCGTTGGAGAGGCGCCGCGATACACCGTCGGCGTAGCCGATGCCCAGCGTCGCGACGGTGGTCGGTTGGGGCGCCTGCCAGGTCGCGTCGTAGCTCACTGTGTCGCCGGCGGCCAGTCGACGAACCGCCACGACTCGTGCGCGAAGCGCCGCAACCGGCACCGCGTCGAGCCCCGCGACACGCCCGCCGTAGAGGTGGATGCCCGGGCGTGCCAGATCGCCGCAATACGCGCCGCCGTAGGCGCCGGCTGCGGAGTTGGCCGCGTGGACGAGCGGCGGCCGGCGGCCCAGTGCCTCGATGGCCGTGGACAGCCTGGACCACTGGGCCGCGGTGGCGGACGGGTCGTGTGCTGCGGAGTGGAGGTGGGTGAACGCACCCTCCCACCCCGGTGCATTCGCGAGCAGATTGCGCGCGACCCCGAGCGCCGCCGCGTCGTTCCAACGCAGGCCGCATCGGGACATCCCGGTGTCGATCTCAAGGTGAAATGGCGAATTCGAACTCGACACCCATGCCGTCAGTGTGTCGATGTCCCCGATTGAGGGGCGTGCCGCCACCTTGCGCAGGTACTCGAAGAGCGTCGGGTTGGCGGGCGTAAAGACCACGATCGGATGCGAGATGCCGTTGACATGCAGCTCGCGGGCCTCGTCGACCGTGGCCACGCCGAACCCCCATGGATCAATCGGCGTGAGCGCCCGCGCGACCGGGACGGCTCCGAGACCGTAGGCATCGGCCTTCACCATGGCGAGCAGCGGCACGCCGACCCGGTCAGAGTAGGTTCGGGCGTTGCGCACGATGGCGTCGAGGTCGACATCGACCCAGGCGCGGGATGTGTCGGGAGTGAATGGTGTTCGCACCGGCGGAGACTATGACCAGAGGGGACGCGATGCAAGATGATTCGCCGCTGGGCCGCGCCATCGCCATGGTGGCCGACCTCCGGGGTCGGTGCCCGTGGGACCGGGCCCAGACCCGCGAAACCCTCCGTCCCTACCTGATCGAGGAGGCGCACGAACTCGCCGCGGCACTTGGTGCGGGCGATCCATCGGCGATTCGCGAGGAGGTCGCCGACCTGATGCTGCACCTGGCGTGGCAACTGGCGATTGGCGCCGAGCGAGGCGAATTCACGGCCGGCGACGTCGCCGATGACCTGGTTGCCAAGATGGAGCGGCGGCATCCGCAGCTCTTCGATATCGGACCGGGGGAGCGCTGGGAACACCTCAAGGCCCGCGAGCGCGCGCCCGGACGCGGCACGCTCGACGGGATCCCGGCGACGCTTCCCGACCTCCTTGCCGCGAACCGTCTCCAGGAGCGCGCGGCGGGGGTCGGCTTCGACTGGCCCGACGTCGCCGGACCGATTGCCAAGGTTCGCGAGGAACTCGAAGAAGTCACCGCCGAGCT
>JACDBX010000084.1 GCA_013694695.1 Gemmatimonadales bacterium
GCGCCAGGCTGTCGTCGGCGTCGAGGCGCATCCCGGCCACCACCCTCGGGGCGATGGCGCGGAGCGCGGGGTCTGTGAGGCGGTGGGCTGCCAGCTCGACGGGTGCCGGGGCGGTGGTGGCCATGGGTGGAATCTACACAAAGGCACGAAGGCACGAAGGCTGCTGCTCTGCGGGACTACCGCTTCGCCGGAGCCGCCGGCAGCCCCGCCAGCCGCCGCTTGAAGGTCTGGAACGCGTTGCTGTCGCGCTGCAGCCCGCGAAGCTCCGCTGCGCGATAGGACGCGATCAGGGCCTGCGTCGCACCGATCCGGTCCTCGGCGAGCGGGTGCGTCGAGAAGAAGGCCTCCACCGCGTTCGGGTTGCGTTGGCGCTCGTCGAGCAGGATCCGGAACATCTGCGGGAAGCCGTTGGGGTCGATCCCCGCCTGCACCGCGAGCCGGACGCCCACCGCGTCGGCCTCGGTTTCAGCGCTGCGCGAGAACCGCGCGAACACCGCCCCACCGCCGACATTGATCGCGGCCTGCCCCACGCCGCTCTGGCAAGTGCGGGTGAGGGTGCACAGCAGCGCCACCCCGACGTTGGCACCCTGCGCCTTCTGCATCTGGTCGACCGAGTGACGCTCGGTCACGTGCGCGATCTCGTGCGCCAGCACACCCGCCACCTGGCTCATGTTTGTGGCGCGCTCGATCAGCCCGCGATTGATGTAGACGTGGCCACCGGGCACCGCGAACGCATTCACTTCCTTCGAGTTGACGATCGTGAAGCTCCAGGTCAGGTCGCGCACGCCCGTCGCGGCCACGATCTGCTGCCCGAGCGCGGTGATGTACCTGTTGGTGGCGGCGTCACTGACCAGCGGAAGTTGCGCGTTGATCTGCTGCGCATAATCGTTCCCCAACTGGACTTCCTGTTGGCGCGAGATCGCGCAGCCGGAGACTGACAGGACGGCGGAGAGCATCAGGAGCGTGCGGGCACGAACAGACATGGATCCATCCTCGGGGTGAAGTCCGAGGGGGAGACGACGCAGGGAGCCAGGAAGCCACGAGCAACGGCCGAACGAACCCCGCACCGACAGCGTCGCGGTATGGCCGCGGAGTCGTCGTCGAGGCCTGAACTAGCCGGCTTGACCGGCGTCCAGCGTCTCCCGCACGATGGCCGCAAGCTCGGTCGCGGTGAACGGCTTGAGCAGGAACGGCACGGCGGATGTTCCCACCGTTGCGACATCGGCACTGTACCCCGACATCAGCACTGTGCGAACACCCGGCCATTGGTGCTCGAGCTGGGCGTGCAACGCGAGTCCACCCATTCCGGGCATCACGAGATCGGTCAGGACCAGCGACGGCATGGGCCCTTCCTGCAACGTTTCGAGTGCCTCCCGGCCATCGCTGGCGGTGGTCACCGTGTAACCGAGACGGCTGAGCACCCGGGCGCAGATGTCGCGAATCTGGCGCTCGTCGTCGACCACCAGGATCGCCTCGTCCCCCGTCGGCATCCGCGTCAACGGCGTGACCACTTCCGCGGGCGCAGCGCCATCGGTCGGCGCAAAGCTGATCCGGAAACGGCTGCCCGCTCCGACGATGCTCTCGACGTCGATGCGCGCGCCGGCCTGCTCCGCGATGCCGTACACGGTGGCGAGCCCGAGACCGGTGCCTTGCCCCGGCGCCTTGGTCGTGAAGAACGGTTCAAAGATGTGCGGCAGCGAATCGGTGGGGATGCCGACTCCCTCGTCCTCGACCACGAGCACCGGACGACCGTCGACAATCGTGGTGATGATAGTCACCCTGCCGCCATCGGGCATCGCGTCGCGGGCATTCACCGCGAGGTTGACGAGCGCCTGCTCGATCTGGGCCGGATCGACCAGCACCGGCACCGGCTCCGCGTGGCGGTCCACGACCAGGTCGGCGCCATCACCAATTAGCTGCCGCAGCATCGGCGCGGTGTTGTCGACGATCCCGCGGAGGTCAACACGGCGCGGCAGCACCACCTGCCGGCGGGCAAAGGTGAGGAGCTGTCGGGTGAGTTCGGCGGCGCGCGAGCTGGCACGCTGGATCTCCAGCAGGTCGCCGCGTCGCGGGTCATTCGGCGGCATGTCGGCCAGTGCGAGGCCGGCGTAACCGCCGATCGCGGTGATCAGATTGTTGAAGTCGTGCGCCACGCCACCGGCGAGTCGCCCGACCGCCTCGAGCCGATGGCTTTCCACGAGGCGGCGCTCGAGAGCGGTTCGCTCCTCCGCAAACTGGTCCTCGGCCTCCCGCAATTCGCGGAAGTATCGGGTCTCCAGGCGCGTTGCTTGCCACGCCTCGATCACACCAGCGAGCGCCGCCAGCAGGGTGGCCAGCGCGATGCCGCCCGCCCAGAGTGTGCGGCGTTCGGTGCCGATGTCATCCACCCAACCCGCCGCCGGTGCAGCTTCCAGCACCCAGTCAGGCCCTGGCATCTCAACCGTCGCCCGTACGGGGTCATTGAGCACCACATCGCTGCTCGACCAGACCACCGAGTCGTTCGCGCCGATCAGTCGCGCCTCAAGTCTTCCCGCCGAGGTCGCGCGCCCCGCCTCCGCGTACACGAGCCCGGCGTCGAACACCGCCGCCGCGATCGCCATCAGCTTGCCTGCGCTGTCCCGAACGGCGAGCCGGGCGACGAGACCGTCCCCTCCCTGGCGGAGGGCGAGCGGGCCCGAGATCACCACCCCGCTGTCGGTCATGGCGCGCACGAGGTCGCGCACCACCGCGGGACCAGCAGCGCGCAGCACATCGTATCCCACGACGTTCTCGTTGCCCGCGAGCGGCCAGGTCTGCTCGATCACGCCGTCGCGCAGGTATTGCACGGTGCGCAGCCCCGGCGTGCCGTGCCGAAGCCCTTCGGCGAACGACGCAAAGTCAGCCTTCAGCCCGGGGCGATCGAGATTCACCGTGAGGAATGCCGCGAGTCCGTTCAGCACGCCAAGCCGACGGAGGACCACGGTGTTGATCGCCTTTGCTGCGGAGCGCGCATGGGCGCCCACCTGTTCCTGCTGGGTGTCGGCGCGGAGGCGGATATACCAGCGATCAGCGGCCGCCGTGACAGTGAGGACGGCGACCGCTGCAAGCAGTGACATGACGACGGGGCTGGTGACCGTCCGGCCGCGCGAGGGCCGAATGGGGGTGGTGCGCGGCGGTGCCGGCACCTCGGTCACGTCGCGCGAACCGCCAGCGTCGCGTTGTGACCACCGAAGCCGAACCCATTGGACATCGCGATGTCGACATCGCGCTTCACCCGAACGTTGGGCGCGCAATCGAGGTCGCATTCAGGGTCGGGTCGGACGTTGTTGATCGTGGGCGGAATGTCACCAGTCCGCGCGGCCAGGAGCGCGACCACGAACTCCAGCGCGCCAGCGCCACCGAGCAGGTGCCCCGTCATCGACTTGGTGGATCCGAACACCAGGTTGCGCGCGTGCTCTCCGAACACCGCCTTGACCGCCTGTGTCTCGGCGATGTCACCCAGCGGCGTCGACGTGCCGTGGGCGTTGATGTACCCGACCCGGGCGGGATCGATACCGTTGTCACCGAGGCACATTCGCATGGCCCGCTGCGCCCCTTCGCCCTCGGGAGCCGGGGCGCTCATGTGGTACGCGTCGCCCGACAACCCGTAGCCCATGACTTCACCGATGATCGTCGCGCCACGGGCCTCGGCGTGCTCGAGTGACTCAAGCACGACCGCCGCCCCGCCGTCGCCGAGCACGAAGCCGTCGCGATCGACGTCGAACGGCCGGCTGGCTGCCTGCGGATCGTCGTTGCGGGTCGACATCGCCTTCATGTTGGCAAAGGCTGCCACGGTGAGCCCGGTGATCGCGGCTTCGGAGCCGCCCGTGACCATCGCGTCGGCGATGCCGTCGCGGATCATCCGGTAGCCCTCGCCGATCGCGTGGGCCGACGACGCACAGGCCGACACCGTCGCGAAGTTTGGCCCGCGCATACCGTAGCGCATCGACACCAGGCCGGGGGCCATGTTGGCGATGAACATCGGCACAAAGAACGGCGACACCCGGTCCGGCCCCTTCTCGATGAAGATCCGACAGTTGTCCTCGAAGGTCTGCATTCCGCCGATGCCGCTGCCGAGCACCACGCCGACCCGGTTCATGTCGGGCGCTCCGAGGTCGAGCCCGGCCTGGGTCACCGCCTGATGCGACGCGGCGATGGCGTACTGCGCGTAGAGGTCGAAACGACGGGCCTCCTTGCGGTCGATGTACACCAGCGGGTCGAAGCCCTTCACCTCGCAAGCGAACCGGACCTGCTGGTTGCTGGCGTCGAACTTGGTGATCGGGCCGGCTCCCGATACACCGGCCAGGAGGTTGGTCCAGGTCTCATCGGTGGTCAGCCCGACCGGGCTGACCACACCGAGACCCGTCACCACGACACGTCGCACCGGCTACTTCTCGAGCTTCCCGTGGAGATACTTCAGCGCATCGCCGACGGTGCGCAGCTTTTCGGCCTCGTCATCCGGAATGTCGATGTCGAATTCCTTCTCGAAGGCCATTACCAGCTCGACCGTATCGAGCGAGTCGGCACCGAGATCTTCCATGAACGACGCCTCCGGGGTGAGCTTCTCGCGCTCGACACCGAGTTCGTCGACGATGATGTCCTTGACCTTCTCCTCCACGTCACTCATTTGCAGCCTCTGTGCGTTGTGTAGTGGACCAGCGAACACTCAAATGACCATGCCACCATCGACCACGAGAACCTGGCCCGTGATGTAGGCGCCGAGGTCAGATGCGAGAAAGAGGATCGCTCCCGCAATATCCGCCGGCTGGCCGAGGCGCGCCAGCGGAATGGTCTCCAATAATGCCGCCCGCTGCGCGTCGGGCAAGGCGGCAGTCATGTCGGTCTCGATGTAGCCCGGCGCGACGCAGTTGGCGAGGATGCCGCGTGCGGCGTATTCACGGGCCACCGACTTGGTGAATCCGATCAACCCGGCCTTGCTCGCCGCGTAGTTGGCCTGTCCCTTGTTGCCGATGATCCCGACCACGCTGGTGACGTTGATGATGCGGCCGTGGCGGCGCTTCATCATCCCCTTGAGGACGGCCTGGGTGGCGATGAACGCTCCGCGCAGGTTCGCCGCCAGCACGTCGTCCCAGTCCTGCTCGCTCATCCGCAGCAGCAGGTTGTCGCGAGTGACACCGGCATTGTTGACCAGGATGTCGATCGGGCCCAGCCCGGCTTCGCACGCCGCGAGTGCCTGACGCAGCGAAGCGGGGTCGGTCACGTCGCACGCGAAGCCCCGGGCGCCCTCACCGAGCGACGCCGCCACTTCGTCGGCCGTCGCCTGGGTGCGCCCGGCGATCGCCACCTTGGCGCCGGCGGCGTGCAGTCGCGTCGCGACCTCCCGACCGATGCCGCGGGTGCTCCCGGTGATGAACGCGGTCTGTCCGGTGAGGTCGATGGCGATGCTCATGCGGCGTCCAGGAAGGCGGTGACGTCTGCGGCGGTGCCAAGCGAGGTGCAGGTCGTGCCCGGGATGATTCGCTTGAGGAGCCCACCCAGCACCGAGCCAGGGCCCACCTCAATCCATCGGGCACCCGGATGCGTGGCGTCCAGCGCACGCATCGACTCGACCCAGCGTACTGGTGCGGTGAGCTGCGTGGCCAGCAGGCGGGCGGCCTCGTCGGCAGAGCTGACTGCCTGCGCCGTGGCGTTGGCCGTGACCGGAAAGTTCGGTGCGGCGAAAGTGGCCCGCGCCAACGCGTCGCGCAGGCCGGCAACGGCCGGATCCATCAGCGGCGAATGGAATGCACCGCTCACGTTCAGTGGCAGCACCCGCTTGGCGCCGCGCGCCTTGCACGCTTCCCCGGCCCGCTTGACGGCGGCCGGATCACCCGAGATGACAGTCTGGTCGGGGGCGTTGAGGTTTGCGGCCACGACCAGGTCGGGAGTGCCCACCGAAACCTCGATGCACGCCGCCTCGACCTGCATCGTGTCGAGGCCGAGCACCGCTGCCATGGCGCCGGGCCGAGCCTGCCCCGCTTCGTACATGAGCGCGCCGCGGCGGCGAACCAAACGGGCTGCCTCGGTGGAGTCGAGTGCCCCCGCGGCCACCCACGCCGAGTATTCGCCGAGCGAATGGCCGGCTGCGGCAACAACATTCCCGAGGCGATCGCCGACGGCGGCGAGCACTGCCACGGAGTGCGCGAGGATCGCGGGCTGGGCATTGTGGGTGAGGGTGAGCCCGTCATCGGGTCCGTCCCACATCACCGGAGTGAGTGGCGTGTCCAGTGCCGCGTCGATCGCGTCGAGCGCGGCGCGTGCGGCCGGGAAGGCGTCGGCGAGGTCGCGGGCCATGCCGATCTTCTGCGCTCCCTGGCCCGGGAACAGCAGGATCGTCACCAACGGAGCACCACGCTGCCCCAGGTGAAGCCAGCACCGAACGCCGCCAGCATCACGATCATCCCCGGCTTGAGTACCCCCTCGGCCTGTGCCTGAGTGAGTGCCAGCGGGATGCTCGCGGAGGAGGTGTTGCCATACCGATCGAGATTGCAGAAAACCTTGCTCATCGGTATGCCCGCGTGCTTCGCGGCGGCCTCGATGATCCGCAGGTTGGCCTGATGCGGCACCAGCAGGTCGATCGACTCTGGCGGCATCCCCGCGCGCCGGATCGCCTCGTCGCTTGAGCGGCTCATCGCCAGCACAGCCGCCTTGAACACCTCGCGGCCGGCCATCTTCATGTAGTGACGGCGCTCCCGCAGCACTTCCTCGGTAAATGGATCGGCTGCACCGCCACCGGGGATGTAGAGCAGGTCGGCGAGGTCGCCATCGGCACCGAGGTACGTCGCCAGGATCCCGCGATCCTCGCCTGGCCGGACGCGGCGGAGCACGCCGGCCCCGGCGCCATCGCCAAAGAGGATCGCGGTGTTGCGGTCGTCGCGATCGGTGATCATCGACAGCTTCTCGGCGCCGACCACAAGGATCGTCTCACCGAGTCCGGTGGCCATCATTCCTTCGGCCACGGACAGTGCGTACACCCAACCCGGGCATGCCGCCACGAGGTCGAACGCCCACGCCGGTTTTGCACCGAGCGCCGCCTGCAGGTCGCATGCAACGGAGGGCAGGCGCCGGTCGGGCGTCACCGTGGCAAACACGATCCCGTCGAGGTCAGCAGCGGTCACGCCCGCCTGCTCCATCGCCTGGTGCGCGGCCTTCAGCGTGTAGCTCAACATCGACTCGTCGGGGCGCGCGATGTGGCGGCAGCGGATGCCCGTGCGGTCGGTGATCCATTCGTCGGTGGTGTCGAGGGTCTTCTCGAGCTCGGCGTTGGTCAGTCGGCCTTCCGGCACAGCCGAACCCATGCCGGTGATGCAGGCGATCGGGCGGGTGATGTCGATCATGATGGTGTGGCCGCCTCTCGCATGTTGAGTTCCGCGGCGATGTGGGCGCTCAGGTTCGCCCGCACCGACTCCACCGCGCGGTGGATCGCATTCTTGATCGCGGCTGCGGTCGACGATCCGTGACAGATGATCGCGATCCCCTTCACGCCGAGGAGTGGCGCGCCGCCATACTCAGAATAGTCGAGGAAGCGCATCAACGGCTGGAGGTCCGGGTTGGCGAGCAATCCGGGATTCTGGCGCTGGATAAGCCCGGTCACGAGACGGCCCATCGACTCATAGAACTTGAGCACGATGTTGCCGACGAATCCGTCGCACACCACCACGTCGAGTTGACCGTGCACCGGGTGCGGTACCACGACGTCGCGGCCCTCGACATTGCCGACATAATTGAGCCGGGGATGCTGGCGGAGGGCGGCATGGACCTCGCGCACCACAGCGGTGCCCTTGGTGTCTTCCTCGCCAATGTTGAGGAGCGCCACCTTGGGGTTCTCGCGATGCATCACGTCGCGCATGTAGATGCTGCCGAGGTAGGCGAAGTTGATCAGCTCCTTGGCGGAGCAATCGACGTTGGCACCGCCGTCGAGCACCAGCACGCCTCCGTCGGGCGACGGGAAGAGCGACGCCACCGTGGCGCGGTCGACGCCGTTGTGCAGACCGAGACCGATCGTCGCAGCGGCGAGCGTCGCTCCGGTGTTGCCAGCGGAGACAAACGCGTCGACACGGCCGGCGCGGTGCAGGCCCATGCTCACGACAAGGGATGAGTCCGGCTTGCGGCGCACGGCCGCGAGCGGCTTCTCGTCCATCCCGATCACCTCGCGTGCCTCGACCACCTGCAGCCGAGCCCGGTTAATGCCCGGGTGCCGCGCCAGGTGTTCCTCGATGACCTCGGGTCGACCGACGAGGGTGAGCACGACGTCGTCCGGCAGCTCGTGCAGCGCGAGGGCCGCACCATCCACCTCGGACTGCGGTGCGTGATCCCCGCCCATCGCGTCGAGCGCGACGCGAATCACGACCTAGTTGTCCTCGACCTCGAGACGCTTCTTGCCGGCGTAGTAGCCGCACGAGGTGCAGACGCGGTGCGGCAGCTTCGGGGAACTGCAGCGCGAGCATGCCTGGGTCGGCATCCCCTTCGCGGTGTGATGACCGCGGCGCAGGCGCTTGCGCGACTTGGATAGTTTCCGCTTCGGTACAGCCATCGGTGCCTCAGTTGGTCGTGCCGGACGTCGTGCACGCGCACGGCCCGGCGTTCATGTCTGCGCCACAGTTGGCGCACAGCCCCTTGCAACCGGGGCGGCAAAGCGGAAACGCCGAAACCTTCAGGGCGATCTCCTCGCGCACGGCACTGGCCACGTCAATCGTCATGACCGGTTCCGGCAGCGCATACACACTCGGATCGTCGAGCAGCTCGGGGTTGGCCGAGAACAGCAGCTCGATGTCCTCGTCGATCACCTGCAGCGCCGGTTCCAGGCAGCGGCGGCACTCGCCCGCGACCGCCGTGTAGACATGGCCGCGCCAGAAATAATTGCCGTCGGCGGTCTCGCGCAGGACGCCGTCAATCTCCACCGGCTCCGCGAACTCGAACGCAAGAACCGAGAACACCGGGTCGTCGGGCGCGAGGGTGGCGGAGGTGGTGGCCGCCCCCCCGGAAAGCTGCCGCAGGTCCACTTGGAGCATAGCCATCAAAAATACCTGTCGGGACCCGTTCGGGTCAAGCCGGGAGGTGTACACCCAGGAGCGCTAACTCACGCTCCGGAAAGAAGAAAGCCACCTCGCGAAGGGCATTTTCGTCGCTGTCGGAGCCGTGCACAGCGTTGCGACCCTTCGACTCTGCGAACTCCCGCCGGATCGTCCCCTCGGCGGCCTCCGCCGGGTCGGTGGCGCCAATCGCCGTGCGCCAGCCAGCCACCGCGTCCGATGACTGCAGCGCCATCGCGATCGCGGGGCCGGAAATCATGAATTCGACCAGCTCACCGTAGAACGGCCGCTCACGGTGCACCTCGTAGAACGCCTCGGCCTCCGGCCGGGTGAGGCGTACCAGGCGCATTGCCCGCACCAGGAAACCTTGTTCCTGGAGGTGGGCGATGATCGCCCCGCTCTTTCCCGACTCAACGGCGTCGGGCTTGATCATGGCGAACGTCAGATTGCCGGACATGGAGCCTCAAGATGATAGTCGTAAGTCGTTGGTCGTTGGCCGTGTCGCTGCTGCGCGCTAAGATGTTATCAGCTAACGACTAACGACCAATGACCTGCTGTAAAACATCAACTCCGGCCAACGCTACTTCAGCTTCGCCTTCAGCAGTTCAATCACGTCAATCGGCCGCCGCATGATCCCCATGCCAGCCGCCTCGAACGCTGCAAACTTCTCCTCGGCGGTACCCGACGAGCCAGAGATGATTGCCCCGGCGTGCCCCATCCGGCGCCCCTTGGGCGCGGTCTGGCCGGCGACGAAGCCCACCACGGGCTTCTTGACGTTCGCCTTGATGAACTCGGCCGCTTCCTGCTCCGCGGTCCCACCGATCTCGCCGATCATCACGATCGCCTCGGTCTTCGGGTCATCGTTGAACGCGGCGAGGACATCAATGAAGTTGGTGCCCACGATCGGGTCGCCACCGATCCCGACACAGGTGCTCTGGCCGAGACCGGCGCGGGTGAGGTGGTTGACCACTTCATAGGTGAGCGTCCCCGAACGGGAGACGAGGCCTACCGGGCCGGGGGCGCAGATGGAGCCAGGGATGATCCCGACCTTCGCCTCGCCCGGGGTGATTGCGCCCGGGCAGTTCGGACCGATCAGGCGCACGCCCCGCTCCTGCAGGTAGGGCATGACGACCGTCATGTCGAGCACCGGCACGCCCTCGGTGATGCATATCACCAAGGGGATCCCGGCGTCGGCGGCTTCCTGGATCGCGCCGGCTGCCATCGCCGGCGGGACGTAGATCACCGAGCAGTTGGCGCCGGCCTGCGCGACCGCATCAGCGACCGTATGGAACACCGGCACGGTGTTGTCGAACTGCTGGCCACCCTTCCCCGGCGTGACGCCGGCCACGATGTTGGTGCCGTACTCGATCATCTGGCGCGCATGGAACGACCCCTCGCGTCCGGTCAGCCCCTGCACCACCAGGCGCGTGTCCTTCCCGATCCATATGCTCACGCTGCCTCCTTGGCGAGCGCCACGGCTTTCGAGACGGCGGCGTCCATGTCGTTCATCGCGGCCATCCCGACGCTCTCGAGGATCTTGAACGCCTCGGCTTCGTTGGTGCCGGTGAGCCGGATCACGATCGGCACCTCGACCTTGAATTGCTTCGTCGCCGCCACGATCCCGTTGGCGACATCGTCGGTGCGGGTGATGCCGCCGAAGATATTGAAGAGGATCACTTTCACGTTGGGATCGGCGGTAATGATCTTGAGCGCGTTGACCACCTTCTCCGGGTTCGATGAACCGCCGATGTCGAGGAAGTTGGCCGGCTCACCGCCGTAATACTTCACGAGGTCCATCGTCGCCATCGCCAACCCTGCGCCGTTGACCACGCAGCCGACATCGCCATCGAGCTTGATGAACGTCAGGTTGGCGCGGCGCGCCTGCACCTCGCTCGGCTCCTCCCCCGATTCATCGCGGAGCACCGCGAGATCCGGGCGGCGATCCAGCTCGTTGTCGTCGATGATGATCTTGGCGTCGAGCGCCAGCACCTTGCCGTCGGGGGTGGTCACCAGCGGGTTGATCTCGGCCAGCGACGCCCCGTTCGACATGAACACTGTGTAGAGCTGGTGCATGATCCGGGTGGCGGCCTTGACGTGCGCCCAGTCGCGGTAGAGTGCCAGCGCGAGCGTCAGCGCCTGGTGCGGCTGCAGCCCGTAGCGCGGGTCGACCGCCAGCTTCGTGATCTTCTCCGGGGTCTTCGCCGCCACTTCCTCGATGTCGACGCCGCCGGCGTCGGACACCATGAAGACCGGGCGCTGCGTGGCGCGGTCGAGGATGAGGCCGACATAGCTCTCGGTGGCGATCTCGGCGGCAGGAACCACCAACACCTTGTTGACCACCAATCCCTTGATGGTCATGCCGAGTATCTGGGAGGCACATTCGCTCGCCTCTGCCGGGTTGCGGGCCAGCTTCACGCCACCGGCCTTGCCGCGCCCACCGACGTGCACCTGCGCCTTGACCACCACCGTTCCGCCAACCCGCCGCGCGATTGCCTCGGCTTCGGTCGGAGTAGACGCGACGTCGCCGTCGAACATCGGGATGCCGGCGACCTTGAGCAGGTCACGGGCCTGGTATTCATGCAGGTTCACGCACGCCTCGGCGAGTTGCAGGAACGGCCCCGGACCGGGCGCGCCGATGGGCGCGACATGGTCCGGCAATTACCGGATACAGCCTTTGAAAGTAGCAAAGCTCGCGGACCGACGCTACTTAAGGACGAGGAGCGACCAGGGCGTCCCGCAGCGCGTCGAGCGCCTGACCGAAACCGATGAGGTCACGCCGCGCGAGTGCGGAATCGGCTCGGTCCATCCACCGGCGTGCGGCGTCGAGCGCGGCCCCGTCCGCAGTACCCGAGGCCCCCTGGTTGGGCCGCGTCAGGAGCGTGATCCACGCCTCGTCCCGGCTTCGGCCCCCGGCGAACTGGGTCCCCAGGGCGGTACCGATCCAGAGCAAACCTCGGGGACCGTCGGCGGGCACCGTCACGACGGGTTGCCAGGCCGCCAGGCCGGCTGGGCCCGCGTGCCACCGCACCGTGCCGGCATACACCGTATCGCCGGCGGCGCGCGCCGAATCGCGGAGCTGCTGCACCGGGGCGAAGCGCGACCAGATGCGTTCTAGTTCACGTGAGTTCGGCGGCGCTGCGTGCGGGCCCGGGCGAATGAGTCGAAGGCGCGGCATGCCACCCACCCGCTGCGCGTCGACAATCGCCGAGACGGTGCGGCGCGCCGGATCCTCGAAGACGGCCTGGCGGGTCGGGCGGGAACCGTCCCAGACCACCACCGGTGCCTCCGGCGTATCCTCGGGGCTCCGTCGGCCCGGCCTCACCCCGGCACCCCACCGATCGAGGGACAACACCGACAACTGCGCCTCGAACCACTGGCGCGGGTACAGTATCGCCTCCCGGGCTTCAGGCGGGATCGCCGCAGAGGGCTCGATCATCGGGCCGATGTAGCGCGCCCAGGCCAAGGCAAGCGAGTCGGCAGCGGGATCGCTGAAGATCCTTGTTGCACCGGTCCCCAGGTCGATCAACGCCAGGAATGCCGGCACCACTCCCGACACCGATTCGCCGTTCCAGGTGGCACGACGGGCGAGCGGGAACTCTGCCGTGGTGACGAACCCCTGCACCAACCATGTGGGCTCCCCATCGATCGGCACGAGGTCCGCCCCGCCCCACGTCGCCATCGGCACGAGTGCGCTCGCCCGATCGGAGGGGTCGAGGTGCCAGTCGACGCCGCCCTCGGGTTGGCGTGCAAGCATTCCCGCCGCCTGCCGAGCCCAGGCCAGTACCAGGCGCGACGCGAAGCCCCCCGACGGCACGGCGTTGGCTGGCCGCCACGCGGGGGCGTCCGGACGAACCCGGGCCGATCCGATCCCCGGCCACCGCCGGTCGGGTATCGGACCTGCCACCCCTGGCTCTGCCACATAACGCACCTGGAGCGCGCCCGCGTCGCCGCGCGAAACGGCAACGAGCCATGTGGCGGCGTTGGCGCTGTCAGGCGCACGGGGAGTCGCGGCCAGAAGGATCCCGTCCGCCTGCTCCGCCTCCCGGGCCAGCGTGGTTTCGTCCCAGACCCCGATGATGCGCGGGATGGAGTCGTCAGACGTGACTGCGGTCGAGTCGATGTGGAGCCCCCAGGCGACGGCATCGAGCGCCCTCAGCGCGTCGTTCCGTGCAGGCGCCGCCGCCGATGCCTCGGTAGCGAGCGCGGGAATCACGACCTGTTCGATCACTGCACCGAAGCCGAGCACGATCCATCCGGCCACGATGAGAGAATTGCGGCCGCGTACGACCCAGGTAAGGCACATCGCGGCCACGGCCAGGCAGGCGCCGGCCATTGCCTGCATTGCCGTCACCCGGGTAACGATCGCCACGGGGCCCAGCAAATCCGCGCCAACCGCAAGGCTGTACGGCGCGAGCAGGTATCCCGCGCCGATCACGAGCGCGAGCAGGGCGAGGAGCGTACCCAGGTGGCGGCGAGCGTCGGCGTGGATGTCGAGTGCGCCGTCGACCCGCTTGATCGCACCGACCGCGACATACAGCACCGCGGCGATCGCGAGTCCGAGCGTGGCCAGGGTAAGCGCGAAGCGATGCGTCACGATCCAGAACGGGAGGTCGGCGACGTAGGTGCCGACATCGACACCGAGCACGGTGTCTCGGACGCCGTAGGCAACGCCCTGCCACGCAAGTGCCACCGGCACCCTCCACGCCCGGGCGCCGGCTCCGGTGAGCACGCCGAGGAGGACGCCGGTTGCAATCGCTGCGAGGACCAGCAGGCGGCCGGGAATGGCCTCGCGCACGCGCAGGTTGCCGAGGTCGCGCTCCACCTCGACGGCGGCGATCGAGCGGGCAACGAGCAGTGCCTGCGCCGCGAACCAGCCGCTGGCGATCACGATCGCCGCCGCGTCCAGGGCGAGCCCGAGCATCTGCCAGCGGGTCACGAATCCTGCTGCGGTCGGTGATATCGACGCGGCCCACCATCGCTCCGCGACGGCCGCGACCGTCCAGCGTCCGATCACCAGCGCCGTGACCACCAGGATTGCCCCGACGATGAGTCGCCGGGTTCGTATAGTCACCTGCTCACCCCGCGCCCTGTGCCCGCAGCCAGTCCATCACCTCGGCGTGGTGCGCGTCGCGGCCGGCCGCGGTAGTGGCCTCGAAGCGCAGCACCAGGACCGGCTGCGTGTTCGACGCGCGCAGCAACCCCCAGCCATCGGGATACTCGATGCGGACCCCGTCGATCGTGCTGACCGGATATAGTGCCGCGAAGTGCGCCGATGCCGCCTCCACCAACGCGAACTTCCGCTCATCAGGACAGTCGACACGCAGCTCGGGCGTGGTGAACGTCTCGGGAAGGTCGGCAAGAAGCGCCGCCAGTCCGCCGCGTCCGCGTGAGACGATCTCGAGAAGTCGCGCCGCCGCGAAGAGGGCGTCGTCGAATCCGAACCAGTCACCACCGAAGAAGATGTGGCCGCTCATCTCACCCGCCAGTGGCGCCGATTCGGCCTTCATCTTCGCCTTGATCAATGAGTGGCCGGTCTTCCACATCACCGGTCGCGCACCGGCAGCTTCGAGTGCCGTCGTGAGCACCGACGAGCACTTCACATCGAAGATCACCGGGACGCCAGTGCCGAACCGCTGCACCGCGTCGCGACCGAAGAGCACCAGCAGCTGGTCGCCCCATACCGGTGTGGCCTCCTCGTCGACCGCGCCGATGCGGTCGCCATCACCATCGAACGCGATCCCGAGTTCAGCGCCGTGCATTCGCACCGCATCCTGCAGGTCGACGAGGTTCTCGACCACCGTGGGGTCGGGATGGTGGTTCGGGAAGGTCCCATCCGATTCGGCAAAGAGCGGGATGATCTCCGCACCGAGCGCGCGAAGCGTCTCGATGGCGATGAGCGACGAGACGCCGTTGCCGCAATCGACCACCGCCTTGACGGGGCGCTCGAGCGCGTGCCGCTCGACGATGGCGTCGCGATAGCGGCGGAGGATCGAGTCGTCGGTCAGCTGGCTCCCGTTGCCAGTCGCGTAGCGCTCGGTGGTGATCAGCTCCCACAGCTCCTGCACCGCTGGCCCGTGAAGGGAGTCGCCGCCGACCACCATCTTGAAGCCGTTGAACTCGGGCGGGTTGTGCGACCCCGTCACCTGTACGCCGCCATCGGTGCCGAGCGCCTCGATCGCGAAATACAGCGCGGGGGTCGGCACCATCCCGACGTCGATCACGATGGCGCCCGTGGACACCAGGCCGTCGCGGAGTGCGGTCGCCAGGGCGTCACCGGAGGGGCGGTTGTCGCGGCCGACGGCGAGCCGGGGCGCGCGGCCGATCTGCGCGTGCGCCAGCGTTCCAATCGCTTGCCCGAGGTGGGTGGCGAACTCGGGGGTGAGCTGGCTGCCGACCAGGCCGCGCACGTCGTACTCGCGAAAGATCGTGCGGGTGATGTTCACGAATTGCTCCAGTTCAGCGCGTCATGACCGGGGTCGCGATCCGGCGGAGTTGCACCGCCTCCTGCGTCGCGAAGTCGAGCACGGTATTGGGCCAGATTCCCAGCACCAGGATCGCCACCACGCAGATCGCGACGGCTAGCTTCGCCGGGCGCGGGAAGCGAATGGTCTGGTGGGCCTGGCGGGTGCGCGTCGGCTTGAGCGTCATCGCGAGGACGATCGGCAGGTAGTAGCCGATCGAGATGCCGCTGCCGATCATCGCCACCACCGCGAGGACGACCTCGCCCTGTGCCAGCGTCGCGGAGATCAGGTACCACTTGCCGATGAACCCGAACGTTCCCGGAAAGCCGAGCAGCGAGAGCATGCAGACGCTCAGGCCGAGTGAAGCGAATGGCCGGACGGAATACAGTCCCTCGAGGTCGGTGATCAGCACGGTGCGCGCTCCCGCCCGCTCGATCGATGCGAGGATGCCGAAGGCCGCGACGGTCGTCACGGAATATGCCAGGAGGTACACCAGCACTGCGGCGGTGCCCTCGTCCGAGTGGGCCCAGAGTGCCAGGAAGAGATAACCGGCGTGCGCCACGGCGCTGTACGCGAGCATCCGCTTGATCGATGTCTGCGCGAGTGCCACGAGGTTGCCCACGAGGATCGTGACGATCGCGAGCCCCCACACGATCGGGCGCCACAGATCGACGTATGCCGGGAATGCCTCGGCGAGTACGCGGGCGAGAGCCAGGAAAGCCGCGGCCTTGACGCCGCTCGCCATGTAGGCCGTCACCGGTGTGGGAGCGCCCTCGTACACGTCGGGGGCCCAGGCGTGGAACGGCACCGCCGCCACCTTGAACCCGAAGCCGATGAGCAGCAGGCCCATGCCGAGCTTCGCCATCAGGCTGGGCTCGGTGGCGGCGAACTGGGCGCCGATCAGCGTGAGGTTGAACTGGCCGGTGGCGCCGTAGATCAGCGCGATGCCGTAGAGCAGGAACCCGGTCGCGAACGACCCGATCAGGAAGTACTTCAGCGCGGCCTCGGCCGACGCGCGGCGGGTCCGGTCGTAGCCCGCGAGCACGTACACCGAGATCGACATCACCTCGAGGCCGAGGAAGAGCGTGATCAGGTCGGCCGCGCCGGCGAGAAGCATCATCCCCACCGTGGCGAGCATCAGCAGCACATAGTACTCGGGAGCGAGGATCCCCTGGCGCTCGAGCCAGCGCAGCGACAGCACCGCGACGGCGCCGGCGATCCACAGCAGCAGTGCATCGCTCGCGAAGCGGAAGCCGTCGAGCGCGATCATCTGTGACAGTCCGTCGGCGTGTGCGCCGCGCCACGCCAGCCACGTGGTCGCGAGCAGCGCCAGGACATAACCGACGATCGACAACAGCCCGACGAAACGGGAGTCGCGTGCGGTACGGTGTCGCCACGCCACCACGAGGAGCACCACCAGCGCCCACGCGGTGAGGACCAGCTCGGGAAGGAGCGCCACGAGCGCGCCGACCGGGGTGGAGAGGTCGACCGGCATCAGTGGGATCCCCCCGCCCCGGTCGCGGGATGTTGCATCGCCGCGGCGGGAAGGTGTGGCTGCACCATCTCGATGTAGCGGCGGGCCGCACCCTCGGTGCGACGGAGCAGCGGGCCGGGATAGAGGCCGATCCAGAACATCGCCAGGATCAGCGGCACCAGCACCGCCAGCTCGCGGCGAGTGAGGTCACCGATCGCCTCGTTGAGCGGATTGGTCATCCGGTTGAAGAAGACCCGCTGGGTGGCCCACAGCATGTACGCGGCAGAGAAGACCACGACCGTGGTGGCGACGCCGACCAGCACCGGGTAGCGACCGAACGCGCCGATCAGCACGAGAAACTCGCCGATGAATCCGTTGAGCCCGGGCAGGCCGATCGACGAGAAGGCGGTGATCGTGAATGCCGCAGCCATGAGCGGTGCGGCCTTCGCGAGCCCGCCGAAATCGGCGATGTTGCGGGTGTGCCGACGCTCGTACAGCATGCCGATCAGGAAGAAGAGCGCTCCGGTCGACAACCCGTGGGAGACCATCACCAGGATCGCACCCTGGACGCTCTCGACCGTGCTGCCCCAGATCCCCAGCATCACGAAGCCGAGATGGCTCACCGACGAGTATGCGACGAGACGCTTCAGGTCGGGCTGCACCATCGCCACCAGCGCGGCATACACGATCCCGGTGACCGCCAGCGTGGCCATCACCAGCCCCACTGTCTCCGAGAGTGCGAAGGTCGGGAAGAACGGGATCGCGAAGCGGAGGAAGCCGTACGTTCCCATCTTGAGCAGGATCACCGCGAGGTCGACCGAGCCGGCAGTGGGCGCCTCGGTGTGCGCGTCGGGGAGCCAGGTGTGGAACGGGAAGAGCGGCACCTTGACCGCGAACGCGAGCGCGAACGCGACGAACAGCCAGCCGGCCCACGGCTGCATCAGCGCGGCGTGTTCCAGCAGGTGCTCGTAGGCGAACGAATAGGTGCCCGTCCCCTTCCCCACCGTCCACACCATCCAGACGATCGCCACCAGCATCAGCAGCGAGCCGACGAAGGTGTAGATCACGAACTTGGTGGCCGCGTACAGCCGGTTGTTGCTGCCCCAGATGCCGATCAGGAAATACATCGGGATCAGCAGCAGTTCCCAGAAGAAGTAGAACAAGAAGAGGTCGGTCGAGACGAACACGCCGAGCATGCCGGTCTTCAGTGCCAGCAGAAGGGTGTAGAAACCGCGCTGCTTCTGGTCGATCCCGCGCCAGCTTCCCCACACCACCAGCGGCATCATGATCACCGACAGCAGTACCATCAGCACCGAGAGGCCATCGATGCCGACCCGGTAGCCGATGCCGAAGCGGCCGATCCAGTCGACATCGGTAACGAACTGCAGCGCCGGGTTTGACGGATCGAACGCCCACCAGATGCCGAGACCGAGTACCAGCTCGGTCAGCGCGACCGTGAGCGCGATCCAGCGGGCCATGTGCCGGGGGAAGACCAGGATCAGCGGCATGCCAAGGAGCGGCAGGCCGAGCAGCACCTGGAGGATCCAGTGCTCGTAGCCGATCGACGCGAGAAAGGAGGTCATCGACTACCGGGCCAGGGTGCGAAGGATGATGACCGCGCCGACCGCGAACATCGCGACGTAAAAGGCGACCTGGCCATTCTGGAGGCGTGACCCGAGCCAGCCCAGCCCCTGGGTGACGCGCGCGATCCCACCAACCGCGATGCGATCGACGATGAACTGGTCGATGCCCTTCCACAGCACCCGAGTCGAGAACCACATGAGCGGGCGCACCACGAGAAAATCGTAGATCTCGTCGATGTGATACTTGGCAGCGAGCAACCGTGCCAGCCCGCGTTCTGGCGGCTGGTCGGCCGGGAGTGCCACCGGGCGTGCAAGGGTGAGGCGAATTCCGGCTGCGAGACCGATCACGGCGGCGGCGATCGCCCCACCGAGAAGGAGGAATTCGGTCATGCCGTGGGGATGCGCGAGTGGCATGGCGAGGGCCGTCACAGGCCTGAGGACCGGCTCGAGCCAGTGCTCGAGGAAGTGCGAGCCACCGGCGAATGCCGGCAGGTTGAGTCCGCCGCCGGTGACGCTGAGGATGCCCAGCACGACCAGCGGACCGGTCATGATCCACGGCGCGTCATGCAGGTGCGGTTGCATCGCGTCCCCGCCCCGGAAGCGCCCCATGAAGGTCATGGCCATGAGCCGGGCCATGTAGAAAGCGGTCATGAGGGCGGCAGCCAGTCCCAGCGCCCAGCTCGCGAGATACACCGGGCTCACTTCGCCGCGCGCAAAGGCCGCCGCGAGGATCTCGTCCTTGGAGAAGAAACCGGCGAACGGTGGCACCCCCGCGATCGCGAGCGTGGCCAGGCCCATCAGCAGGAAGGTCCATGGCATCGCGCGCCGGAGACCCCCCATGTTCCGCATGTCCTGGCCGTCGAGTTCCGAATGCGCCGCATGCTGGGCGTGGTGCATCGCATGAATCACGCTCCCGGCGCCCAGGAAGAGCAGCGCCTTGAAGAAGGCGTGCGTGACCAGGTGGAAGATGCCGGCGGTGTAGGCGCCGGTGCCCACGCCGATGAACATGTAGCCGAGCTGGGAAACGGTCGAATACGCCAGCACTTTCTTGATGTCGTACTGGCGCAGCGCGATCGTCGCCGCCAGGAACGCCGTGAGTGCGCCCGTGAGTGTCACCACCAGTTGCGTGACCGGCGACATCGTGAAGAGCACACCCATCCGCACGACGAGGAAGACCCCGGCGGTGACCATGGTCGCGGCGTGGATCAGCGCCGACACCGGTGTCGGACCCGCCATCGCGTCGGGGAGCCAGACGAAGAGCGGGATCTGTGCCGACTTGCCGGTGCAACCGAGAAAGAGGAAGAGCGTGATCGCCGTGACCACGGTGCCGCCCAGGGGCAGCAGCGCCGGGGCACGCTCGGCGATGGCACCGAAGTCGAGCGTCCCCACGTGCCACCAGAGCATGAACATCGCGATCAGCACGCCAAAGTCGCCGATCCGGTTGGCCAGAAACGCCTTCTTGCCCGCATCGGCGTTGGCCTTGTCGTCGAACCAGAACCCGATCAGCAGATAGGAACAGAGCCCGACGCCCTCCCACCCGATGAACGACACCGGTAGCGAGGCACCGAGTACCAGCACCAGCATGAACGCGACAAACAGGTTCAGGTAGGCGAAGTAGCGGGCGTAACCCGCGTCGGCGCGCATGTAGCCCACCGAGAAGAGATGGATGAGCGAACCCACGCCGGTGATCACGAGCAGCATCACCACCGAGAGGCGGTCCACCACCAGGGCAAGGTCAATGTTCAGCCGTTCGGTGACCGGCATCCATCGCCACAAATGCACCGTGGTGGCCGCGCCGTCGCCGCGGGCAGCTTCGAGGGCAACCATCACCGCAACGGCGAAGGCCGCGACCAGGGTGCCCACCCCGATAAACGAAACCGCGGACTTCCAGGTGGGGCGCGCCACCGCGATCGCGCCGTTGAGGATCGCCCCGAGGAGCGGGAGCGCCACCGCGAGCCAGATCAGATCGGTCACGCCGTCAACCCTTGAGCAGGTTGAGCTGGGTGAGATCAACCGTCTGGGTGTGCCGGAAGATCGCGAGGATGATCGCGAGCCCGACGGCCGCCTCGGCCGCCGCAACGGTCATGACGAAGAACACCATGATCTGCCCGCTCATTCCGTGCACCTGCGCCAGCGCGATGAACGTCAGGTTCACGGCGTTGAGCATCAGTTCGATGCACATGAACAGTACGATCGCGTTGCGCCGGATGAGCACCCCGGCCACGCCGATGGCGAAGAGGACGGCGGACAGGGCCAGTGACGGTCCGAGGAGCATCAGAGCCTCTTCTTCGCGAGGACAACGGCGCCGATCGCGGCCGCCAGGAGGAGGACCGAGGTGATCTCGAACGGGATGAGGTAAGCCTGAAAGAGCGGCTCCGCGATGCCGCCGACCACACCGCGGCTCGCGGTCGCCGCGCGAGCGGCCGCGCCCTCGGGGAAGACCAGCGACGGGTCGACCCCCAGAGGCATGGTCGAGATCTCGTCGGCGAGGCGCTGCACGCTGTACCCGCGCATCACCAGGAGCTGCGCACCGAGCACCAGCGCGGCGCCGACGCCGACGACCCAGCCGTAACTCCGGCGCATCGGTCCGATCTCGGCGTCGACGTTGAGCAACATGATCACGAAGAGGAAGAGCACCATCACGGCCCCGGCGTACACCAGCACCTGAATCGCCGCGATGAACTCCGCGTTCAGGAGCACGTAGATGCCGGCCAAAGCGAACATCGTCGACACCAGCCACATTGCCGACGAGATCGGGCTGCGCCGGGTGACGCACACCAGCGCCGACACCACTGCCCACAGGGCGAAGACCCCGAAGACGAGCGTGACGACGTCCACCTACTGGCCGCGCGGGTCGGAGGGATCCCACAGCGTCGATACGGCGTGGGTCTGGGCCGAGAGCCGCTCGAGGTCGTAGACGAAGCGGTCGCGGGAATACTCGGAGTTCTCGTAGTGCACCCCGACGTGGATCGCCTCCTCGGGGCAGACCTCCTGGCAGTAACCGCAGAACACGCAGCGGAACTCGTCGATCTCGTAGATCAGCGGGTAGCGGTTGCCGTCCTCGTCCTCACCCGGCACCAGCTTGATGCAGTTGGCCGGGCAGACCTGTGGACAGAGCCCGCATGCCACGCACT
Source organism: Gemmatimonadales bacterium (assembly GCA_013694695.1). Classification (GTDB taxonomy): domain Bacteria; phylum Gemmatimonadota; class Gemmatimonadetes; order Gemmatimonadales; family GWC2-71-9; genus Palsa-1233. The sequence goes on from JACDBX010000084.1 coordinate 21,703, forward strand.
TGGACCGTCCCTGCTCATCGGTCATCATCCGGTGGGTGCCGCGCCAGCGCGTGGCGATGCGCCACTCCGATGTGCTCTTCTCCTCCGGGTACTCCATCGTGACCGCGGGCTGCAGCAGGTGCTTGAACGTCAGAGCCATTCCCTTGAGGGTCGCTCGGACGTAGGACACCCCTGAGCCCGGTCGCTTCATCACCTTTACGCCGATCGCCATCAGCCCCCCGCTGCGGCGTCAGCCGCGATTGCGCCGCGCATCCGGCGATCGGAACCGCGGATCACACGGCCCCGGTCGAGCACGAAGAAGACGAGCCACCCCACGATCAGGTTGACCCCGACAAGGAAGAATGAGAGCGGACGCGGAGCGCCCCAGCCGAGCAGGTGGTCCGCGGCCCAGATCGAACCGGCGATCACCATGATGTACACGAGTGCGAGGGGCAGCATCACCTTCCACCCAAGCGCCATGAGCTGGTCATACCGGAACCGAGGCAGCGTCCACCGGATCCACATCACGAAGAAGATCCAGAAGAACATCTTCGAGAAAAACATCGCGTGGGTCGCGATAGTCTGGAGCGCCCCGCCCTGTTCATCCCAGTCGGTGAACGGAATGTCCCAGCCACCGAAGAAGAGCGTCGCCACCATCGCGGCGATCGTCACCACGTGCGCGAACTCCGCGATCATGAACATCGAAAACTTCATCGCGCTGTATTCGGAGTGATACCCCGCCACGAGTTCGGCCTCCGCCTCGGGGAGGTCGAACGGCAGCCGGTTGGTCTCGGCGAATCCCGCCACGAGGAAGACGAAGAACGAGAGGAATAGCGGCCCGATGAACCAGAGGCCGTCCTGCTGGGCACGCACGATCTCGCTGAATGACACGTTGCCGGTGAGCAACAGAATCGGGATCAACGACAAGCCCATCGCGACCTCGTACGAGATCATCTGGGCGCTGGCGCGCAGTCCACCCAGAAGCGAGTACTTGCTGTTGGACGACCACCCCGCGAGCGCTATGCCGTAGACACCGAGTGACGAGATCGCGAGGACGAAGAGAAAACCGATCGGGAGGTCAGCCACCGAGATCGGCAGCGCACCGTGATACGACACCGCACCGATCAATGGCAGGTTCCAGTCGAGGTCGAGCGGCAGCGGCGCAGCAAGCGGGATCACCGCCAGAAGCATCACCGCGGGCACGAAGGAAAGCACAGGCGCGAGCATGAAGAGCGCACCGGTCGCGCCCGCGGGCCGTGTCTCCTCCTTGATGAAGTTCTTGATGCCGTCGGCCACGGGCTGCAGCAGGCCGCCCGGGCCGGCGCGATTGGGACCCGGGCGGTTCTGGATCAGGCCCGCCACCTTGCGCTCCATCAGCGTGATGAGCGCGACGCCGACCAACAGCGCCGTGAAGATGACGATGAGCTTGATCGCGCTGAACAGCAGGAACCCCTTCATGTCGGGGGTCATCGTGACACCACCGCAGGATCCAGGATGCGCCCGCCGTACCCGAGATCACGATGGGTCAGGCCGCCAAACGCCGGGAGCGCAGCGAACGCCTCCGAGGTCGTGGTCGGCACCGTCCGTTCGGAGCCGGCGCGCTGCCAGACTCGGGACGCCGCCCACCACGCCGGCCGCGCCATGCCGGGTGCGGTCCGCGCCGGGAGGTAACGCTGGGCGCGGTAATCGCGATTGACATATACACCCTGCTCCTCCGCCATCATCGTCACCGGGAGGATCAGGTCGGCCCTGGGGAGTCGGTCATCGGTTGCGGTCGCGAAATGGACCAGGGTTCCCGCGCCCGCGATCGCGGCGGCCTCGGCGTCGTTGAGGTCGACGTCGTGCAGGATGACGAGTCCGGCGCTGCCCACCCGGGCGATCGCGTCCGCCCAGGCGTCGCGCACCCCCACCATCAGGCCACCGGCCAGGTTCGCCGCGCGCTCGGGTCGGAGCGCCAGCCCCGGCACTCCCGCGAGTGGTGCCTCGTCACCGATCGGGACCTTCATCGCCGCGATCGTCGAGCGCGCCTCCAGCATGCGCATCAGCCAGCCCAGCGATTCGCTCGATGCCCGGCCGCTGGCGAGCACCACCACCGGACCGGTGGTGTCGTGTACCAGGAGATGCAGCCGCGCCACAACGGCATCCCAGTCGGCGGCCACCAACCGGTCGCCGTCACGCACCAGCGGCGCCTCGGCCCGATCGCCGTGATTCATCCAGCGATAGTCGAGGCGCCCGGTATCGCACATGAAATGACGATTCACCTCGAGGTTCGGCCGCGGACGGAGACGAACCACGGCCTCGTCGCGAGTTTCGATGGTGATGTTGCAACCCTGCGTGCATCCCGGGCAGATCGATGCCGACTTGTCGAGCTCCCACGCGCGCGCACGGTGAAGGAAATCGCGCGACACCAGCGACCCGACCGGGCACAGGTCAACCACATTTCCCGACCACGGGTGGTCGAGCTGATGGTGCGGGTCGATCGCGATGTAGGCGCGGTCACCGCGCTCGGCCACCGCCAGCACGGGCGCCTCCGCCATCTCCTCCATGAACCGCACACATCGGGTGCAGAGGATGCACCGATTCGGGACGTACAGCACGTCCGGACCGAAGTCCTCCACCGGGTTGTAGCGCTTCGCGTACTCGCTGTAGCGGGTGCGTGCCTGCCCCTCCTGGAAGACGAAGTCCTGCAACTCGCACTCGCCGGCCTGGTCGCAGATCGGGCAGTCGAGCGGGTGATTGATGAGCAGGAACTCAAGGACGCCCTCGCGCGCCTTGCGCGCCGCGGGTGCGTGCACCGAGATCACCTGGCCGTCGGCGACCGGCGTCACGCACGCCGGCACCAGCTTCGGCATCTTCTCGACATGCACCAGGCACATGCGGCACACCGCTGGTGATGACAGCGATGGGTGGTAGCAGTAGTGCGGCACCAGGACACCGGCGTGCTTGGCCGCCTCGATGATGGTGATGCCGCGCGGCACCTGCACCACCGCGCCATCGACCGTTACCGAGACCAGTTCGTCGGTCATCGCGTCACGCCCCGACCGCCACCGGCGCCGCGGCGCCGGTGAGGTAGGCATCGAAATCGGCACGGAACTTCTGGATGCCGCTCACCACCGGGGTGGCGCACGAATCGCTCAGCACGCAGATCGTCTTCCCCGTCATGTTGTCGGCCAGGTCCATGAGCAACGCCAGGTCGGATTCCTTTCCCTCGCCGCGGAGGATCCGCTCGAGGATACGAGTCGTCCAGGCCGTGCCCTCCCGGCAGTTGGTGCACTGCGCGCAGCTCTCGTGGGCGTAGAAGCGCGCCAGCCGCATCACCTGGTAAACCAGGTCGGTCGAGTCATCCATGACGATCATTCCGCCCGAGCCCAGCAGCGACCCCGCGGCCGCGATGCCCTCGTAGTCGGTGGCGCAACCATCAACCTCTGCGGGCGTCATGATCGGCACCGACGATCCACCGGGAATCACCGCCTTGAGGGTCCGTCCCGGGCGCATCCCGCCGCAGAGGTCGAAGATCAGGTCGCGCATCGGGAAGCCGAGAGTGATCTCGTACGTGCCGGGCCGCTGCACATGGCCGCACACCGAGATCAGCTTGGTGCCGGTGCTCTTGGGGTTGCCGAGGCAGAGCGAACTGTACCACGACGCGCCGCGCGTGATGATGTGGGGCACGGCAGCGAGAGTCTCGACATTGTTGATCGTCGTCGGCATCCCGAAGAGGCCCGCGACCGCCGGGAATGGCGGCTTGATCCGGGGGTTTCCGCGCCGTCCCTCGATCGAGTTCATCATGGCGGTTTCCTCACCGCAGATGTATGCGCCCGCGCCGCGGTGCACCACCATTTCGAGCCGCTTCCCCGACCCGAACGCGTCGGCGCCAAGCGCGCCGGCGGCATACGCCTCCGCCACCGCGTCCTGCAGGATCCGGTGCGGCTCGGTGTACTCGCCCCGGATGTAGATGTAGGTCATCTCGGCGCGGATCGCGAGCGCGGCGATGGCGCATCCCTCGATCAGCGCATGCGGAGTCCAGCGGAGGATCTCGCGGTCCTTGAATGTCCCTGGCTCGGATTCATCGGCGTTGCAGCACAGATAGTGTGGTCGCGAGGTGTCCTTCGGCATGAACGACCACTTGAGCCCGGTCGGGAAACCCGCCCCACCGCGGCCTCGGAGCCCGGAGGCCTTCACCTCGTCGACGATCGCCTCCGGAGCCATGCCGAGAGCGGTGCGCAGCGCGGCGTAGCCACCGCGTTCACTCCATCCGTCGAAGGTCCGTGCTGCCGGATCGCCGAAGTGGGTCGAGAGAACGGGCGTTTCGCCGGCGTGAATCGGATGCGGAAACCCCATTCAGGGATACCGCGCGAGAAGGGCCGGTACGAGGTCGGGGGTCACCGACTCGATGAAGTCATCGTCGATCAGCATCGGGGTTGCGAAGCCGCATGCACCCAGGCACTCGACCTCGATCACCGTGAAGCGCCCGTCGGGCGACGTCGTGCCCAGTTCGCCGCAGCCGCTCTCGGCGAGCACCGCAGCGACCACGTCCTCGGCACCGCAGATGTTGCAGGGCGAGGTGGTGCACACCTGGATGAAGTGACGGCCGACGGGATGCTGGTGATACATGGTGTAGAAGGTGAGCACCCCGCGCACGTAGGCCGGCGTGAGGTCGAGCACGGCAGCCACTTCGTGCACCGACGAGTCACTGATCCAGCCGCGCTCCTCCTGCACCATCCAGAGCGCGGGGAGGAGCAGTGCCATTCGCGTCGGATAGCTCTGCTGCAGCGTCTCCAGGCGATCTCGAATCGCGCCCACGAACACCGGCTGGTGTGCCTCGGTCGCTTCGATGCTCACCGGTCGATTTCTCCCATCACGATGTCCACGCTGGCGTTGATGGCGATCACGTCGGACAGCAGCGCCCCTTCGCAGAGTTGCGGCAGTGCGGCGAGGTTGAGGAACGAGGGCGGACGGATGCGCCACCGCACCGGCTTGGCAGAGCCATCGGAGACGAGGTAGTAACCGAGCTCGCCCTTGGGGTTCTCCACGCCGAAGTACACCTCTCCCGCCGGCGGCCGCACCCCCTCCATCACCTGCTTGAAATGGAAGATCATCGCTTCCATGTCGCTCATCGCTGCTGACTTGCCGGGCAGCACCACCCGGGGATCGGCGACGTTGATCGGGCCCGGGCGGAGGCGATCGATCGCCTGCTCGAGAATTCGGACCGACTGGAACATCTCCTCGAGCCGGACGATGTAGCGGTCGTAGATGTCGCCGTGCTCACCCACCGGCACGTCGAAGTCAAACTCGTCGTAGCCGAGGTACGGACGGTCCTTGCGCACGTCGTAGGCAACACCGCTCGCGCGGAGCATCGGCCCGGACAGCGAGAAGTTGATCGCATCCGCCGCAGAGATCACGCCAACCCCCTGGGTACGCCCGACCCAGATGCCGTTGCGCGAGAACATCGTGTCGACCTCGCGCAACGTGCGTGGGAACTCGCGCAGGAACTCGCGCAGTCCCTTCTCCCATCCGTCGGGGATGTCGGCCATCAGGCCGCCGACGCGCGTCATGCTGGTGGTGAGACGCGCGCCGGTCCACGCCTCCTGGAGATTGTACACCCGTTCGCGTTGCTCGAACATCCAGAGGAATGGCGTCATCGCGCCGAGGTCGATGCCCGTGGTCCCGGCCCACACGAGGTGCGAGATGATCCGCGAGAGTTCGCACGCGATCACCCGGAGCAGGCGGCATCGCTCGGTCACCTCGATGCCGAGCAGTGCCTCCACCGCCAGCGCGAAGCCGACGTTGTTCGCCATCGGCGAGAGGTAGTCGGTGCGGTCGGTGAGCGGGATGATCTGGTTGTAGTGACGATACTCGCCGAGCTTCTCGAACCCCGAGTGCAGGTAGCCGATGTGCGGGATCACCCGCTTGACGGTCTCGCCGTCGAGCTCGACGACCAGGCGGAGCACGCCATGCGTGGCGGGGTGTTGCGGGCCGATGTTCACCAGCATATGCTCGGCGCCAAAATCGTTGTGCACCGATTCGCTCGGGCGACGCTGCACGCCGAGGGGCACCTGCCGGATCTCGCCGCGGCGGTCCACGCCCGGCGTGCTGAGCTGCATCTCGACCAGCCGGCTCACCGGACCACCCCGTGCTCGCCGGCGGCGAGTCGCTCCTGCATGTCGCGCGGCAGGTCGCCGTACGCCTCCGCGATCGACAGTTCCTCCATCGAGTAGTGTGCCTCGGGGTTCGCGGCCAGCGCCTGCCGGGTCTGCTCGGCCCGGGAGAATCGACCACGGAGCGGGAACGACTTCCGGAGAGGATGCCCCTCCTGGTAGCCGTCCCACATCAGAATGCGGCGGAGGTCGGGGTGGCCGCGGAAGACGACACCGAACATGTCGTACGCTTCCCGCTCCAGCCAGTTCGCACCGATCCAGAGGTTCACCACACTTGCCACCTCGAGCGGCCCGTCGCCGTCGAGCGCGATCTTGACGCGCAGGTCGGCGCTGCGCGTGAGCGAACGAAGCTGGTAGACCACCTCAAATGGCAGCTCCGGATCGCGATACTCGACACAGGTGAGGTCGGTGAGGTAGTTGAACTGCTGGGATGGGTCATCGCGCAGCCACTCGAGCACCGCGTGCGCGGCGTGGGCTGCGACGTACACCGACGACTGACCGCACGACGTCACCACCCGCTCGATCGCCGCGCCGAACCGCTCCCGCATCGGTGCCATGGTGGCGTCGGGCACCACCCCCTGGTACCGGGCGGTGGGTGACTGGTTGGCGGTACCGGCGAGCCCTGGTCGGTCTGCGTCCTGCGATGTCACGACGACGACCGGGTCTGGTGCACGGAGTTGCCGAATGGCTCGGACACCTCGTCGATCTGCTCGGGACGGCGGAACAGTCCGTCAGGTCCCGCCAGATGCTCCACGCGCAGCGTCGGATCGAACAGCGACTCGCCCGAGATCTTCTTGTGGAGGAGCATGATCCCGTAGAGCAGCCCCTCGGGCCGCGGAGGGCAGCCGGGCACGTACACATCGACCGGGATGATCGTGTCGATTCCCTGCACCATTGAATAGTTGTCGAAGATCCCGCCGGTGGAGGCGCACGCGCCCATCGAGATCGCCCATTTCGGCTGCGGCATCTGGTCCCAGATCCGCCTGATGACCGGCGCGAGCTTGAAAGGCAGCCGGCCGGCGCAGATCAGGACATCGGCCTGACGGGGCGAGAAGCTCATCCGCTCCATGCCGAACCGCGCGATGTCGAAGCGCGACGCGGCCGTCGCCATGAACTCGATGGCGCAGCACGCCGTCCCGAACGGCATTGGCCACAGCGAACTGGCCCGGGCCCACCCGGTGAGCGAGTCGAGGCGGGTGGTCACCCAGTTGGGCGACATCGATTCGATGGCCTCGTCGTGGTCCGGCGGCGTCAATCCCACTGCAGTGCACCCCGTTTCCAGATGTAGACGTACCCCACACCGAGGATGCCGACGAAGGTCAGCATCTCGAGCAGCAGCACACCGCTGATCTCGGGAAGCTGCCGGAACGCCACGGCCCAGGGAATCATGTACACGGTCTCGATGTCGAAGATGATGAACAGCATCGCAACTAGGTAGAACTTGACCGAAAACCGCTCCCGCGCGTCACCGAGGACGGGCATCCCGGACTCATAGGGAGCGCTCTTGACAGCGGTGGGGCGGTAATTGGAGAAGATCGCGGAAATTCCGAGAATCAGGACGGCGTTGGCTGCCGCGAAGACCAGCAGCATGAGCACCGGGATATAGGGCTGCAGCACGGGCACCCCTCCTCGTGAAATATTTCACAACCTCCGTAAACGTACCGACGCAGGGGGGTGAATTCAACTCGCTGGCCGCGCCACGGCGACGGGGATAACCATTGCTGCCGAGCCAACTTGGGGCCCGGCCCCGCCCCGTGCGCGGCGCCCGGGGGCGCCGGTATATTGGGGCCCGTTCGCCCCACCGCTACACCTCGTCCCGGGAAGGTCGCATGTCGATCAAGTCCGACCGCTGGATTCGCCGCATGGCCACCGAGCACGGCATGATTGAGCCATTCGTCGATGGCCAGGTGCGGGATGGCGCGATCTCGTACGGGGTCTCCTCGTACGGCTACGACATGCGGGTGGCCGACGAATTCCAGATCTTCACCAACGTGCTGTCGGCGGTGGTCGATCCCAAGAAGTTCGACAATCGCAGCCTGGTCGCGTTCCAGGGTGACGTGTGCATCGTCCCCCCCAATTCGTTCGCCCTCGCCCGTTCAGTCGAGTACTTCCGGATCCCCCGCAACGTCCTCACCATCTGTGTCGGCAAGTCGACCTACGCCCGGTGCGGCATCATCACCAACGTGACGCCGTTCGAGCCCGAGTGGGAGGGCCACGTGACGCTGGAGATCAGCAACACGACGCCGCTCCCCGCGCGCATCTACGCCAACGAGGGAATCTGCCAGGTGTTGTTTTTCGAGGCGGACGACGACGACAACTGCGAGGTGAGCTACGCGGACAAGAAGGGGAAGTACCAGAAACAGCGGGGGGTGACGTTGCCAAGGCTATAGGGCAAAGTTACTGAAAGGCCAGGTTCCGTTCGAAATCTGCGGGGCTCGTCGCGGCGCCGCGCGCCACCTCCATCGTGAGCTGATCCGACGTATACAGCTCCATCAGGTGCTGGTCGAAGGTCTGCATGCCGTATTGCGCTCGGCCCTCGGCGATGTGATCGCGGATCTCGACTGACCGTTCGGAGTTCGCGATGCAGTCGGCGATCGTGGCCGTATTCCGCATCACCTCGACCGCCACGACCCGTCCCGAACCATCCTTCCGGGGCAACAGGCGCTGCGAGATCACCGCGCGCAGCGACTCCGCCAGGCGAAGGCGGGTTCCCGCCTGCTCCGCGGCGTCAAACACCGAGATCAGCCGCGCAATGGTGCGCTGGGCGTCGGTGGTGTGGACAGTGCTGAATACCAGGTGACCGGTTTCGGCCGCCTTCAGCGCGATGTCGATCGTGGCCCGGTCGCGCATCTCGCCCACGAGGATGATGTCCGGATCCTGCCGCAGCGCGGCGCGCAACGCCGCATCGAACGATTCGGTGTCGCCCCCGATCTCCCGCTGGATGACATTGGACTTCATGTCGCGGTGCAGGAACTCGATCGGATCCTCGATGGTGATGATCTTCCCGGCCTTCTGCGCGTTGATGTAACCGACAAGCGCCGCGAGGGTCGAGGACTTTCCCGATCCCGTGGTACCGGTGAGGAGCACCAACCCACGCTCCTCCATCGCGATCTCCTGCATGACATCTGGGAGCCCGAGTGCGGAGAACGACGGGATCTGGTCGGCGATGCTGCGGAGCACTGCTGAGAGCGACCCACGCTGGCTGCAAAGATTCACCCGGAAGCGGCCCACCGAAGGCACCGAGTATGAGCAGTCGAAATCCTTGAGGGTGCGCACCGCGTCGACGGCTGCGTCGACGGTGATCCGCCGCGCCGAGGCAACGATGAGCGCCGCGATCTCGTTCGTCTCGGCGGGGGTCAACGGCTCAACCCCGGCCACGGGTGTCATCCGACCGCGGATACGCAGCCGAAACGGACCACCGGCCGACACGTGCACGTCGGAGGCGCCGACCTCAAGGGCCTTTTTCAGCACCGAGTTGAAAATCGCGACGTTGCTCATTCGATCCCGCCGATCTTCGCAGTTTGCAAGTGGCAAGCCCGACCGGCCGGCGAATCCGGTGGCCGACTGGCCGGGCTGACCGCCGGTGGCCGCGCTCCGTACCCCACCTAGCAATGTGCGTACCGCCGGGTCGGTCCGGCGTCAGGGAGCCGGTGGCGCGGTCCCCCGCCCGAGTGCGGGCGCATCCTGTCGCTCGGTGAGCATCCGCTCGGTGAACGCGAGGCGGTCCTCGACATCCGCGAGTCGGCTCTCAAGACTGTCGAGATGATCAAGGCGAGCCTGGGTATGGTCGCCCATCTCGACCTGGTATTGCCGCAACCGCCGTTGGCTCTGCATCAGCACGATCGCAACCCACACGGCGCCGGTCACGAACCCTGTGACGAGTGCCCAGATGATCAACGGCATTGTTAACCCTCAGCGTATCGAGTGAGTGCCGGCGATCACCGGCTGGACTTCCGCGGGACGCGCGTGTCGGCCATCGCCGCGTGGTACGCAAACGACGCCATGATCACGGCGTTCTTCATCAGGTCTTCCGCCTGGATGGTGTCGAAGAAATCGAGGTTCGTGTGCCCGCCCTGACCCGGGGTGCGGTCCTGCAGGAACTGGAAGCCGGGTAGGCCCACCTCGTCGAAGGCGATGTGGTCGGTGCTCCCCACCCCCTGATTGGAGATGGTGGTCATCCCGAGGTCGCGGAATGGCTGCATCCAGGCAGCGAACATCGAGCGTGCCGCCTCGTTGCCCTGCAGATAGATCCCGCGGTACTGCCCCGACCCGTAGTCCTGGTTGAAGTACGCCGACAACCTGCCGTATCCGGGCCTGGGGTTGGCCTGGGTCCCGAAGTGGCTGGCCACGTACGCGCGTGACCCGAACAGGCCCTGTTCCTCGCCGCTCCACAGCGCCACGCGGACGGTCCGTCGCGGCTGGGCGCCGACCGCCTTGAGAATCCGCATCGCCTCGAGCACGACCGCCACACCCGACGTGTTGTCGCTCGCGTTGGGCGACGCGTGCCAGGTGTCGAAGTGCGCGCCGATCATCACCACCTCGCCCCGGAGGTCGGTACCGGCGATCTCCGCCGTCAGGTTGACCGCCGGCTCGACGGTCTCGCCGATCCGGTTGCGCACCTCGACCTCGACCGTCACCGCGATGTCCCGCTTCAGGATGCGGTACATCCGGTTGTAGTGCTCAGGGGTGACGGCGATGATCGTCGGGGACGCGAAGTTGCCGGCACGTGACCACTGGTCGCCCCGGGATCCGGGCCGCGAGAAGCCACGCACCGCGCCCAGCCACCCGCTCTCACTCTGGAGCACGGCGATGACCCCCTCCGCGCGGAGGAACGTCATCCGCTCCTCCGCCGTCACGAGGTCGGGATTGCGCACTGTGCGCGCCGCCGCGGGCCGGGCGGGCGCGATTACCGTTTCCTCCAGCTCCTTGAGCTCCGCCTCGGTGCGTCGCGGGACCCCCCTCGTCATCGCGGCGATGTCGATCGTGGCGGGCGGCGTGGTGAGCGCGACCATGCCGCGGAGGGTGCCCCGCATCCGCTCCATGTCGGCGCGGGTGAGGATGTCGACGATCACCGCGCGCCCCGACTGGCGACCGTCGGTTCCCGGCGTGTGCGCAATCGGGTACGCCACCATCGGCGAGTAGTCGGGCTCGCGCATGTGCACCGACACATACTCGTTGTCCCACGTCACCCCAAATTCCATGAACGGTTCGGCGACGATGTTCACGAGCCCGATGCGTGCCATCTCCGAGCGGGCCCATTCCTGGGCGCGCTGCATGTCCCGCGATAGAGTGAGCCGGGCGCCGAGGACGTCGGTCATGTAGCTCTCCAGGTCCATGACCCGGGAATGCTGGAGCCCCTCCTCGCGGATCCGGGCGACCATCTCGCGATCGACGGCCTGCGCGCCCATCGGAAAGGGCGCAACGCACAGCAGGGCAGCGACTGCCGGCAGGGTCAGGGTGCGCACTATCGGGGTACCTCCTTGAAGAGCTACGTTTTCTGTGAGTTGAGTTGCCCCTGCATCCCTCGGAGGATCCATGGTGCGGTCCCGCGCGATAATTGGCATGCGGTTCATCATCACGTTCGCGGCGTTTGTCACAGCGGGCCTGCCGCACGCGGCCCCGGCCCAGGCACCAATCTCTCAGGCGCCGGCGAGTGCCGCGGGACGCCCGCTGCTCATCACGGAGGGCACCTTCGGGCTCAGGCTCGCCGGCGGGATTGACGGTGAGGCCATTTACGACGGTTCGCCGCGGCGGAATATCACCGCCTCGGTCGGATTCGTCACGCCAGTCAGCGGGCGGTTCCGCTTGGGCGCGATCGCAACAGCCGGGCTGGAGTCGGAATTCTTCCTCGGTATCGGCCCCCGACTCCGGTGGGACGCAACACCGACTGTTTCCGTCGACGTCACCCCGCAGTATCTGGTGGGGAAAAGCGGGCCGGGGCCGAGCCGGCTCACCCTCGATCTGGCGGTGATGCACAAGGACCGTGTCGGCGGGAGCCTGCGATTCGGATCGTTCCGGCACTTTGTCGCGGGGCCGGGATTTCCGGACCCATCCGAGTTCAGCGAGATCGACCGGACCGCGATCTTCGCCGGGCTTCGGTTCGGTCGCAAGCCGGGGCGCGCAGCGATCCTTGCGAGTGTCGTCGCACTCGCCGGAGTCATCGTCGTGTACATGATCGCCTGCAGTAACGGGTCGGGCTGCGGCTGACGGTTAACACCCGTCGGCCCAGCTAGGGCGCCACCACCACTCCCTTCCAGAATGCGACGCGACCCCTGATTTCCCGCGCAGCATCGCTGGGCGCAGGGTAGAACCATGCCGCATTCTCATTGCGCTTTCCATCGACGTTCAGATGGCGGTATCTCGCCGTGCCCTTCCACGGGCACACCGAGGTGTGATCGCTCTCCTCGAAAAACTCGGCGTTGAGCGCGGCAGCGGGAAAATAGTGATTGCCCTCGACGACCACTGTGTCGTTCGATTCCGCGAGCGTCGCGCCGTTCCAGGTTGCCTTCATCGGTACCTCCGTGAGCCGCGAATGATCAGGGAATGGCACGCATGCGCGTGAATGGAAATCCGTTGCACCCAGTGCGCGGCGTCTCGCGCCCAACCGGCGGCGCGGCCAGGGCCGCTGCGGCTGACGCAGCCTGGTACGCGGTGTAGCAGTAACCCCATGTATAGGGCGCCTGCTGCGGCAACTCGATCCAGTCAATGCGCGTCCACCTGTTGCCATCGGTGGGGTTCGCCGGGTCGTTCTGCGCGATCGCGAACTTCCCCGTCGCATCCCACCGCACCACATGGTAACGCGCCGCCTGGCCCTGTTGCCACATCGAGTCGTCGATCGTGTACAGCTGCCCGTAGTCATCGACGAACGCGCCACGAACTATCGCAGGCGCTCGGCTGGTGATGGCGGTGCGGGGCTTGAGAGCGCACCCTGCGGCAACGAGACTCGCCAACGCGGCGAGAACTGCGCGCGATGCGAGATTCATGCGGCGGGCAGCCACGGTTCACTGGTGATCTCCGTTCCGGCGCGGTAGGCGCGCACGCCAGTGCCCGTCCCGTGCAACAGCAGGAGGGCATCCGGGCGGCCATACTGCGCCATGAGGTCGTGCATCATCGAGGCCTCGCCGTCCCACGGATACCCGAACACGACATCGAAATCGTCCAGCGGTCGGTCGAGCACCTGATAGCCAGAGCGCCCTGCCCCCACGGTGCCGGTGCGGGAGTCGCCATCGGGGCTGCGCCACCGATAACCATCCGGAAGAAAACTTCCGTGGGCGAACGTCGCGCCGGACTCGAAGCGCTCGGCGAGTGCGCGGGCCGAGCGCACCAGATCGGAGTCGAGCTCGATGCCAAAGGCATCGAAGCCGAGCAGGTCGGCCATCACCGTGATCACGCCGGTGGCGGACCCCCACTCGAGGAACCGCAGTGGTCGTGCCCGGTAGGGCCAGAGTGCGGTCCGAACCACGTCATAATCGGCCGCGACAAAGGGGTGGAACGGCCGTTCGGTGTCGCCCGCCGAGAACGCCTCCCACATCTCCCAACCGGCGTCACACAGCGCGCTCACGCGGGCCGAACGCTGGAGGTCATCGGTTGGCAAAGTGCTCATACCGATCTGGCGCCGCGATCAGTCACTCTTGCGCCGCGTCTTCGCCCGCCCCGACTTCGCCCGCACCGCCACGTCAATCGCGTCAGCGACCCACGGCGCCAGCGCCTCGGCGTCCTCCAGGAGGTCGCCCCGAAGGGCGTAGTACTGCATCTGCTCCCCATCCGGCCCGAACGGGCGGAACGGCCTCATACCGATTTCCTCGAAGGCGGGGCGATTGGAGTCGTCAACCTTGAGGTAGACCTGGTCGCCGTCAATCAGCGCGAAGAACCGGTCGTCGGAGTAGACGCCGACCCCGCCGAACATGCTGCGGGCCCGAATGGCCGGGGCCACCCGGCCGAGCTGTTCGAGCACGAAACTCCGGAACTCCGGACTAACAGGCATGTAACCTCGACTTGACGTGCCACCGGCAGCCGCGTGAAAGTGCTACGACGAAACCTAGCGGGTCGGGTAGTGGGGCACATAAATGTTTACATCACAATCGCTTAGGGGTTTAGATATCAAGTTGTTTGTATTGGCCATAACGTCCAGCCGTGGATGGGCAGTTCTTTCGCACTCGCATGGCACGAGGCACACCATCAGATCAAGATCCAGGAGGTCGAGGGAATCGGCGATGCCACCACGTCGATCGCGACGGCCGAACGCGAACTGGGCGTGCAATCAAAGATCGCGGGATTCGTCCTCCCCCTTGCCGCGACGATGAACATGAACGGCACCGCGCTCTTCGAGGGCGTCACCGTCCTTTTCCTTGCGCAGGTGTTCGGCGTCCACCTCGACCTCGGTGCGCAGGTGTTCGTCGTCGTGCTCTCGGTTATGACCGCCATCGGTTGCGGCGGGTGTTCCGGGGGGATCGCCTCCATGCTTCATCGATGACCGCACCAGTTTGGATCTTGTAGTTCGCTCTCTCCTTGCAACCCAGGGCTTCCGATGCAACGCCTGACTAGTGCCCGCTGGATCGCTGCAGGCCTCGCCCTGCTCGCCGCTATGGTGCTCTTCATGGCCGGGGCTGGCACCAAGGTCGGGCTCTGGGACTTCCGAACAGGTTTGGGGATGCTGAAATGGGCGGCATACCTCGGCGTGGCGGCGGCAGTGGCGTCGTTGGCGCTGCTGGCGGTGTTGCGGCCGCACGGTCGCGTACTCGGTCTGCTCCTGGTTTCCACGATCGTGGGGCTCGCGGTCATTGCCCTGCCGTGGCAGTGGCGCCGCATCGCCCGCGCCGCCCCGCCGATCCACGACATCACCACCGACCTCGGCAACCCGCCAGCATTCGAGGCGATCCTGCCTCTCCGAGCCGACGCACCCAATCCGGCGGAGTACGGCGGTCCGGAAGTGGCCGCGCAACAGCGGGCAGCCTATCCCGAGATCGCTCCGGTATTCGTCGACGCGTCACCGGGCACCGCATTCCAACGCTCACTCGACGCGGCGCGCGGGATGGGCTGGGAGATCGTCACCGCCGACTCGGCGCGCGGTCGCATCGAGGCGGTCGCCACGACGCGGTGGTTCGGTTTCAAGGACGACGTGGTCATTCGGGTCGCGCAGGATGGCAGTCGGGCGCGGATCGACGTCCGATCGGTGTCACGCGTTGGCGGAAGCGATGTGGGAACCAACGCCCGCCGCATCCGCGATTTCATCGAGCGGGTCCACGCAGCGGCACCCGCCGAGTCCTGAGTCTGGCGGGTTGCGCGCTGGTGCGATCAGTCAGATGTGCTGGTCGATCAGGATGACGTTGCCGTCGGGATCCTCCAGCGTGATGCTGGCGGGTCCTGCCGTGCCCTCGTCGGCTGCAGTGAGCAACGCAATCCCATCGGCGCGCAGTCGTTGCTGGATCGATCGAACGTCGGTGAACACAGACACCGGTTGCGCATCGCTGTCCCAGCCCGGATTGAACGTCAGGATGTTGCCCTCGAACATCCCGTGGAAGAGCCCGACGACGGTCGTCCCCGCCTTCATGATCGCCCAGCCGTTCGCCGGTTCACCGCCAAACAGCGTGAAGCCCAGCTTTTCGTAGAAGGCCTGCGACACCGGCAAGTCCCTGACGGCGAGGCTGATGGAAAAGGCTCCGAGTTCCATGGTATACATCCGGGGTGAGGTTTTGAAGGATTGGGTGGTGTCGCACGTTCAGCGGTCGTGATTGAATCAACTACCTCGCGCCGCCGTGGTCGCACCCTGCACGGCCCGCGTTGCCGCCTCGACACGCTGGGTGAGATCCCGGGTCTCGGCGCGCGCCCGCTCGACATCGTGATCACGCATTGCCTCGGCGATGCCGGGCAGCGCGACGTTCGCATATCCGTTGTCGCGGTCAGCGGCGAAGATCAGGTTCCGCAATCCTGGCCGCCCCACGAGGCCACTCGGGCGGATCAATTGCCGCTCCACCGACCGCAGCGCAGCGTTCACTTGCGCCAACGGCATCGTATCGCCCGCCGCAAGTCTTGAGTCGCGCGTCTCGTTGAACTTCTCCCCTGCCCGGGCGAGGTCCGCCGCAGCGCGGGACAGGTCCTCGAGCTCCGGTTTGATCGAGGCCGCGGCGGTATCCCGCCCGACCCGTTCGGTGAGCTCGCCGAGATGACGGCCGAGTGCGTGATAGTCGAGCGCAACCACATCAGCATTGGCCAGGCGAGCGAGCAGCACCGCTGCGAGGCGACCGGCGGCCGCATGGCTCAGATATCCGGGGTCTCCGAACTTCTCCATCCAGCTCCAGGTGTCGTACGCGGAGTGGTAGACGCCACCTGGACCACCGAAGCCGAAATCGAAAGAGGGGATGCCGAGCCCATTGTAGAAGGGCCCGAAATCAGAGCCACCACCGAGGTCGCCCATTGGCGGGACCGGTCGCTGGGAAGTGACCGTGCGACGCTCCCAGTCGCGGTACACCGAGACGCTATCGCCCGGTTGCTGGACGGTCTTCGTTGCCTCGCGCATCAGGCCCTGCAGCGACGCAGTACCGCTCGACCCGAACATGCGTCCCGCTGCCGACACGTCGACGTTGAGGTACGCGACCGCCTGCGCACTGAGTGCATCGCGCATCAGTTCCGTCCACTCGGTCGAGCCAACCAAGCCCCATTCCTCGGCGTCCCACGTGGCGAAGACCAGGGTGCGTCGCGGACGTTCCCCGCGCGCCAGCGCCTCGCCCCACGCGCGGGCCGCCTCAAGGATCGTGACCACGCCCGATACGTTGTCCGCGGCGCCGGGTCCCCAGGCATCACGATGGCCGCCGACGATCACCAGTTCATCCGGGAACTCGCCACCACGTATCGTGCCCATCGTGTTGTAAATCGCCTTGAACGCGCGATCGCCGCGCTCCGGAAAAACCGCGACGCGCACGCGGACGGCGCCATTGCCCACGTGGTAGCGGAACGGCAGCCCGCCCTGCCAACCGGACGGCACCGACGCGCCGTCGAGCCCGGCCAGCAGGAGCTCGGCATTGCCATACGACATCGGGACAACCGGAATTTTCGGGACGGCGAGCGAGTCGAATGGAAGGCGGCGAGCATCGACCGTGGACGGCCATCCCGGGGTCGTGGGATCGCCCTGCCTGTTGAAGATCGACCCGCGCTGCACCCCTTGCGGCGGCCGCATCGGGCCGGCCGGGTATACGTCGCCCTGCGCGAAGCCGTCGTCGAGCGGGTCGCTGTAGATGATCAACGCCGCCGCACCATGGAGCTCGGCCTCGCGAGCCTTGATGCCGCGGAATGATCGACCGTAGCGGGCGATGGCAACGCGGCCCGCGACGCGCACGCCCATCGAGTCGAGAGCCGCGTAGTCACTCGGCAAGCCGTAATTGACATACACCAGGGGGGCGGTCACGTCACCCGCACCCGAGTTGCCGTTCATCGCAACCCAGCGTCGTTGCGCCGTGGTGGGATCGCCCGGGACCGGTGGTTCGTCGAGGTTGAGCCGCACCCGCCCTGGGGCGATGCGCTCGACGATGGTCGAGTCGTGAAAGGGGAGATAGACCCGGAACGGCACTCGCATCGTGTCGAGACCCCAGCCATGCATCTGCCGCAGCACGTAATCGGCAGTGGCCGTCTGCGCCGGGGTGCCCGCGACATGCGGTGCGCCCGCGAGGACTCGCGCGTGTCGCCGCGCCGAGGCGGTGTCGGGCACCGCCTGGAGCGCAGCCTCGAGCCGGCGCTCGGCTACGACATGGGTCGCCGCGAACCCCGTGATACGATCCTGCGCGACGAGCATGCTCGCCGCGCAGGGGGAAAGGATGGACAGGAGCGTCAGGTTGCGAACAACTGTCACGGAACGACTCCGGTGATGTCGTAGATGACCAAGGCGGGGCCAGCGCCACCCGGGTTGCGCGCCGCAAAGACGTAGGAGCGACCGTTGATGACGGCGAGTTCGCCGGTGTGCAGGCCCTCCGGCACGATGACGCGTCCGCGTAGCGATGGATTGGCCGGATCCACCCGATCATACACCAGGAGACCGGGTGATGCGAGGTTCTCCGCGGTGGCGACCAGTGCCTTTCCGTCGGCAGTCACGGCTACGTCGCTGACGGTCCCGACGTTGTCCACGACGATCTGGCCCGACAACGTGGGCACCCCGGTTGCCGACAGCGACCAGATCTTGATGGCATTCCCGCGTGTCCCGGAGCGCGTGCCCCACGTGCCGCTGTAGGCCCAGTTCCCCACCGCCCAGAGGTCGGAGGTGAACCGCTCGTCGACGTTGAAGCCACCGCCCTTCGTGGCCAGCGTGAGCGCATCCAGTGCCCAGAATCCACTCAGCATGTCCGAGGCATAGAGGGTGTTGCCGAGTTGCATGACGCCCCACACGTAGGTCGAGTTGCCGCCGGGCTGCACCCGGGCAATGATCCGGCTCGACATGTCGCCGCTCAGCGTGCCCGAGACGTCGATCGCCGCCACGCCGCCGTTGTAGAAGGCGGCGTACAGCACCTGACGCGCCTCGTCCATCCAGAAGTTGTGTGCGCCGGCGCCTGGAACGTGGATGAAGCCGACTTCCACCGGTGCCGCCAGGTTGGAAACATCAACGATGTGGATGTCGCCCGACGACGTGGTACCGATGTTCGCCGGCCCCTCCTGCCCCACAAACAGGTAGCGCTTCTGCTGGGTCACCGGATTGTGGAACCACCACGCGTTGTGTGCCTGCGGTCCTCCCGGCACACCGTTGACGTTGGTGACGAGACTGGAGACGAGTTGCGGTGAGGCCGGCGATCCGCCGCTGATGCCGTTGCCGACGTCATAGATCCGGATCCCGTTGTTCCACGCCATCACGAATGCCAGGCCGTCGCGCACGAAGGTGTCGTGGATCCCGTAGTTCGCCGGGATCGGCACCGTGGCGACCAGCGTGGGGCTCACCGCCGGCGTGGCCTGCGCGGTGGCGTTGAAGACGAGCTGGTTGGCGACGCCGGTGCTGTTCACCGTCACCGTCTGCTGCGCGAGGGCGGCACCAAGGGTCCAGCGCGCCGTGGCCTCACCGGCCGTGTTGGTCGTCGTGCTGGCGGGCACGATCGTCCCGCCACCGGTCGCGACCGCCCACGTCACGGTCCGGTTCGCGGCCGGAGTCGTTCCGTTGAGCACGACACGGATCTTGAGCTCGACTGCCAGGGCGGTCGAGGGAAGCCCGAACTGCCCCTGCCCCGCCACGATGGACGCCGTGTACGTGTCCGCGACGGGTCCGGGATCGGTGGGGGTGGTGGTTGAGCACGCGGCGACCATGCCCGCCAGGACAAGCCAGCCAGGGGAACGCAAAGACATGCTGTATGATCTCCGGACGCCGCGGCGTCCCGTGTGGCCATCAGTGACCTTTGTGCGGCGTCATCCCGGCGTGGTCCGGGGCGAGCACGCCGTAGCGACCCATCCGGTGGCTCCTGCTCCTCCACCCCATCACGACTCCAACGCTGAGCGTGCCTGCGCGGTTCGATCCGTAGGTGGATACCACGTCAAAGACCCCGCCTGAGACCTCGGCGACACGGCCGGTCGTGAGTTCGACAAATGGGGTCAGCTGGACGCGGCCATCCGGATCCGTGGCGTCGTACTCAGCGCGGATCGTGTGGAGGGTCCAGCGGGTGATCCCGAGGATTGCGTTCTCCAGGTGCGGGCGGCGCGACCGGAAGGGATCGGCGACTCGCTCCTCCTCGGGGCGCTCGGTGCGCTCGAAGCGATATGCGGCGCCGATGCGACGGCGGCGCACCAGCACCTCGGCCAGCATCGAGTGAAAGACGAAGAAGCCATCGAGCTCCGAGGTGCGGGCCCATTCCACCATTGCATATCGCTCGCCCCACGCGGGTGCGTCGTGCCAACGCACCGACGCGGATGCCTTCCGTGCCTCGCCGCCGGCCCCGGCTCGGTGCTCTGGTGAATGCACGTCGGCGTACGACGCCTGCGCCTCGATCTGATGCACCGGTCGCAGGGTGAGTCGGCCCGCCCACGAGTCGCCGAATCGCCAGTTGCCATCGTCCCTGAGCAGCAACGGCCAGTCGCCGGGTTCGGTCGGCTCGTCGCCATTGAACACCGAGGCCTCTGCCACCACGGGGCCGATCTTGAACTGCGCGATCGCGACAGCGCGTTCCAGTATCTGCGAAAGATGATGATTCACCGGATACATCAGCATCGGTCGGGACATCGGGTCGTCGGTGCCGAACGGGACGAAACCTTTCCCGGCCGCCAACGCAAGTCGCGCCGATCCGTCGACCGGACCCAGCAGGTCACGCGCCGAGAACATCAGTTCGTGCACGTACGTGTGGGGGTGCCGACGATCGACGAACCCCTCGCCCCATCCGCCGGCGGTGAGCTGCCCGCCAGGGATCGTCAGCCCCTCCGCATTGAGTGAGATCGTGGCATGGAGTCGTTCCCCCACAGCAACATCAATCATCACCATCGGCTGCACCAATCGCGCTTCGGTGACCGGCTCGAGCAGTGGTGAGGGCGCCATACGCGTCACGGTCGCGATCCCCCGCGCCATCGGCGTGACCCGAATGCGGGACTGGGCGGGCAGCGCCATCGCGCACCCGCCCAGCAGGACCAGCCCGAGACCCGCAAGGCGCCAGTTCAGTTCGACACCGCCCCTGCCCCGGTTTCCTCGCGTTCACGAAGCGATGCCTTGAGGAAGTCCCGGTTCATCCGCGCGATGTTCTCGATCGAGATCTGCTTCGGGCACGCTGCCTCGCACTCCGCGAAGTTGGTGCACCCGCCGAATCCTTCGCTGTCCATCTGTTCCACCATGCCGAGCACTCGGCGGTGCCGTTCGGGCTGTCCCTGGGGGAGCATCGCGAGGTGGCTCACCTTCGCGGCGGTGAACAGCATCGCGGAGGCGTTCGGGCAGGCAGCCACGCACGCGCCGCAGCCGATGCACTGCGCGGCGTCCATCGCCCGCTCGGCCATTTCCTTGGGAACCAGGATCGCGTTGCCGTCGGGCGCCGCACCGGTGCCCACCGACACGTACCCGCCTGCCTGAATGATGCGGTCGAAAGACGACCTGTCGACAACAAGATCCCGGATCACCGGAAATGCGCTTGCCCGGAACGGCTCGATCAGAATGTGATCACCATCCTTGAACGACCGCATGTGGAGCTGACAGGCGGTAGTGGCCGCCCGCGGGCCGTGGGCCTTTCCGTTGATCATCATGCCGCACGAGCCGCAGATGCCTTCGCGGCAATCGTGATCAAACGCGATCGGCTCCTCACCCGCGGCGATCAGCCCCTCGTTGACCACGTCGAGCATCTCGAGAAACGACATGTGCTCGTCGGCCTCGACCGGGTAGGTGCGGAATTCCCCCTTTGCCTCGGGCGACGCCTGGCGCCAGACCTTGAGGGTGAGTCGCATCGTGCTCATTTGTAGCTCCTGGTCGCGAGCTGCACAAATTCGAACTCGAGCTGCTCGACATTGCGCTTTGCCGGCACGCCCTCGCCCCGGTACTCCCATACCGCGACATGCGCGAACTCGTCGTCGTTGCGCAGCGCCTCGCCATCAGGCGTCTGGTACTCGACGCGAAAGTGCCCGCCGCACGATTCCTCGCGCTCCAGGGCATCGCGGCACATCAGCTCGGCGAACTCCATGAAGTCGGCGACACGGCCGGCCTTCTCCAGCGACTGGTTGAGGGTGTCGGCCGAGCCAAGGACCCGCACGTCAGCCCAGAACTCGGCGCGCAGTTCCGGGATTCGCCGCAGCGCCAGCTCCAGTCCCTCGCGTGAGCGCGCCATCCCGCAATGGTCCCACATCAGCTTGCCGAGTTCCTTGTGAAAGGAGTCGACCGACCGACTGCCGTTGATCGCCAGCAGGCGGGCGGTGCGGTCCCGCACCTGCTGTTCCGCCTCGGCGAACGCCGAATGCGACGTGTCCACCTCGGCGAACTTGGTACCCGCGATGTAGTCACCGATCGTGTACGGCAGCACGAAGTATCCGTCGGCGAGCCCCTGCATCAGTGCGGAGGCGCCAAGTCGGTTCGCACCATGGTCGGAGAAGTTGGCTTCGCCGATTACGTGCAGCCCGGGGAGCGTGCTCATCAGGTTGTAATCGACCCAAGTGCCGCCCATCGTGTAGTGCACCGCGGGGTAGATGCGCATCGGTGTCTGGTAGGGGTTCTCGCCGGTGATCCGCTCGTACATCTCGAAGAGGTTGGCGTAGCGTTCACGGATGACGTCCTCGCCCAGGCGGCTGATGGCCGTGGCGAAGTCGAGATAGACGCCGAGCCCGCCGCGGCCCACGCCACGCCCCTCGTCGCACGCCTCCTTGGCCGCCCGTGATGCGATGTCGCGCGGCGCGAGGTTGCCGAAACTCGGGTACTTGCGCTCCAGGAAATAGTCGCGCTCGGCGTCGGGGATGTCCCGGGGCAGGCGGGTGTCATCCTGCTTCAGCGGCACCCACACCCTGCCGTCGTTCCGCAGCGACTCCGACATCAGGGTGAGCTTCGATTGATACTCGCCGCTCACTGGAATGCACGTCGGGTGGATCTGCGTGAAGGATGGGTTGGCGAATCCGGCACCCCGCTTCCAGGCGCGGAACGCCGCAGTGACGTTGCAGCCTTTCGCGTTGGTCGAGAGGTAGAAGACGTTCCCGTAGCCGCCCGTGGCGAGGACGACGTCGTGCCCCGCGTGTGACTCGATCGCACCGGTCACCATGTCGCGCACCACGATCCCGCGGGCGCGACCGTCGATGACGACCAGGTCGAGCATCTCGTGGCGGGTGTACATCTGCACCGCCCCGCGCGCGATCTGACGCTCGAGCGCCTGGTACGCGCCGATCAGGAGCTGCTGGCCGGTCTGGCCGCGCGCGTAAAAGGTGCGGGACACCTGCGCCCCACCAAACGACCGGTTCGCCAGGAGGCCGCCGTACTCCCGCGCGAACGGCACGCCCTGCGCCACGCACTGGTCGATGATGTCGGCCGAGACCTGCGAGAGGCGGTACACGTTGCCCTCGCGCGACCGGAAGTCGCCGCCCTTGATGGTGTCGCGGAAGAGGCGCTCGACGGAGTCTCCGTCGTTCTGATAGTTCTTGGCGGCATTGATGCCGCCCTGGGCCGCAATCGAGTGGGCACGCCGCGGCGAGTCCTGGAAGCAGAAGCACGACACGTTGTAGCCAAGCTCGGCCAGTGAGGCCGCTGCTGACGCCCCGGCGAGGCCGGAACCGACCACGATGACGTGATACTTGCGCTTGTTGGCTGGCGACACGAGCCGCAGCGCCGAGCGATGGCGATCCCACTTCTCGGCGAGGGGACCGTCGGGGATCCGGTCGTCGAGTTGCATCGGGACGTCAGGCGCGCCGGTCAACGTAGCCACCCCAGCAGTGCAGCGGCGGGGATCGACGCGAAGCCACCGGCCACCAGGACGGTGAGGCCGATCGCGATCCCGCGTCGCCAGCGGTTCCAGGTCGGGTGATTGATCCCCAGCGTCTGGAACACCGACCAGATGCCGTGCAGGAAATGTGCACCGAGGGCAATCATCGAGACGAGATAGAAGAGTGCAACGGGCTTCGACTCCATCCCCCGCACCAGGTTGCGGCCCACCTCCCCGACCCGGAAGTCGGGATGGATGATGCCAACAGTGTAGTGCAGGATGTGGAAGATGATGAACACCAGGATCAGCACGCCGCCCCAGCGCATGGTGCGGGAGGCATAGGTGCTGGCCGGGCGGTCATGATCCCGATACGAGCCGCCACGCCCGGCCCGGGCAAGTGCCGAGAGCTGGTATGCTGCGGCGATGTGGATCACTACTGCGCCAAGGAGGATGAGGCGCGGGATCCAGAGGAGCGGCCCGAAGCCTCGCAACCAGGCGCCGTAGAGATCCAGCGAGGCGCCATCGACGAAGACCAGCACGTTCGAGATCATGTGCGAGATCAGGAAGCCCACGAGCAGAAGCCCCGTCAGGGACATCGCGATCTTCTTCCCGATCGTTGAACGCCACAACCCGATGATCGCGTTCACGTGCCGCTCAGACGATCGCCTGGATCGACCGCACCGCCTCGGCCGAGGCGTGAAGCGCCGCGTGTTCCTCGGCGGTCAGCGTGATCGGGATGATCCGCTCGAGGCCCTTGCGCCCGAGGAGGCAAGGTACGCCGCAGTAGACATCGCTAAGGTCGAACTCACCCTGAAGCCACGCCGAGCAGGGGAGGATCCGTTTCTTGTCGAGGACGATCGCCTCGACCATCTGCACGGCGGCGGCGCTCGGCGCGTAGTAGGCCGATCCGGTCTTGAGGTGCGCCACGATCTCTGCGCCGCCGTTGCGGGCCCGGGTGACTATGCTGGCGAGGGTCGACTGGTCGAGCAGTTGCGTCACCGGAATGCCCGAAACCGTGGTGTAGGAGATCAGTGGGACCATGGTATCGCCGTGGCCGCCCAGCACCATCGCCTGAATGTCCTCCACGGATACGCCCAGCGCCTCCGACAGGAACATCCGGTATCGGGCAGTATCGAGCACACCGGCCATGCCGATCACGCGTTCCCGCGGGAAGCCGGTTGCCTCGCGCATCACGTAGCACATCGCGTCGAGCGGGTTCGACACCACGATCACGATCGCATTGGGAGCGGCTCGCTTGATCTCGGCACCGACCGACTTGACGATCCCGGCATTGGTGCGCACCAGGTCGTCGCGGCTCATCCCTGGCTTACGCGCGATGCCGGCGGTGACCACGAACAGCTCGGAACCTGCGGACAGCGAGTAATCGTTGGCACCGAGGACGCGGGCATCGAAGCCCTCGACCGGCCCGGACTGCCATTGGTCGAGCGCCTTCCCCTGCGGAACGCCCTCGGCCACGTCGACCATGATGACCGTGCGGGCCAGGTGCTTCTCGGCGATCCGCTGCGCCGCCGTGGCGCCGACATTTCCCGCGCCAACTACCGTGATCTTCTCGAACATGCGTGTATGAGGCCCGCGAGGAGGTTGGGCGCCGTGTGCGCGGCGCGTCGCAGTGCATCTGATGGCTGCAAAGTTATACCGGGCCATCGGTTGACCCAAGTTTTCCTCAGCGGTGGCGGCGCTTCCTGGCCGGGCGCGCGGGCGCGTCGGTGATCCGTGGCGCCGCGATCTCCAGCACCGCCGCAACGGCATCGGCCAGCACGACAGTCTTGCGACGGCCCTGGGCAGGGAGTCGGAAGAGGCGGTCGGGATATTTCTCGCGGATGCGCTCCGGCATGCTGCCCACCTCGTCACCGAAGACCAGCACCGAATTGGGGCGATAGGGTGCGTCGCGTGCGTCGCGCTCACCCTCCGTCCCGAAGTAGAGGCAGCGCTCACGGCTCATCGCGTCGCGGAAATCCCGCCACCCCGGGTGCACCCACATGTCGACCGGCGCGGCGCCGGCGGACCCATCGCGGAGTGCAGGGTCGTCGGCGGCAAAGCCGAGCGGGCCGATGAGGTGCAACGGGGCGTCGGCAGAGGCGCATTGCCGGGCGACCGCGGCAATCGCGGGCGCAGTGAGCGCTTCAAGCAGGGCAACGTGGAGAGCCATGGCATCCGTCGTGGTGAGGGCGAGGTCGCGAAGACATACGCGCTCTCTCGCGGCGGGGCAACTATTCGGGAGGCAGTGGTCGCGTCGCCGGGTAATCATGTTCCCGACACGCCGGGGATCTTTCGTCAACCGCCCCTGACGTGCATCTCGCGCCGGGGATCGGCGCGGAGGTCACCCAGCTCGAGCAGCGGCTGGCGATCCGGCTCGGCGAGTCGCTCCTCTGCACCTCGATCCGTGCGCGCTCGCCAGATCGCCGCGATGGCGTTGCGCAGGGCATCCTGGTCAGCCGACGCATCCCGGAGGATCGCGCGGAGGTCGTGACCGCCTGTCGCGTACAGGCAGGTGAAAAGCGTGCCGTCGGCGGTGAGCCGCGCCCGGTCACAGTTGCGGCAGAACGGTGTGGTGGTCGAGGCGATCACACCCACGGTCCCGATCCGGGGAAACACGAACGATTCCGCGGGGGCGTGGGGGTCACCGCGGCGCCGACCGGTCGCCGGTGTGCCGAACGCCTCGCCCAGGGTCTTCAGGATCTCCTCGCGGGTGAGCACGCGATCGTCGCGCCACTGTGTTGCCCCGCCCACGTCCATGTACTCGATGAAGCGCATCTCGGCATCGTGATCCGCCGCGAAGCGTACCAGGTCGGCAAGTTCGTCGTCATTGTACCCCCGGACCACCACCGCATTCAGCTTGGTGCGCGCGAAGCCGGCATCGCGCAGTGCGACGATGCCGGCCACGACGTCGGCGTGCCGGGCGCTGCGCGCGAACGCCGCCATTCGCTCGGGGCGCAGCGTGTCGATGCTCACCGTCACCCGATCGAGACCCGCATCGCGCAGTGCGTGCGCCACGGGTGCGAGCAGCAGGCCGTTGGTCGTAAGCGCAATCTCGTCGATGCCATCGATGGCGCGCAGCATCCTGACCAGGGCCGGGATATCACGGCGCAGCAATGGCTCCCCACCGGTGAGGCGCATCTTGCGCACACCCGCGTGCACGAACGCCGCGGCAGCCCGGACGATCTCCTCGAAGGTGAGGAGCGACTCGCGCGGAAGCCAGGTGTAGTGCTCCTCCGGCATGCAGTAGTTGCACCGGAGGTTGCATCGGTCGGTCACGGAAATCCGGAGCGACTGCAACGGGCGCTGCAGGGTGTCGACGATCATGTTTCCTCCGACTCCCTACGCTCCGTGCCCGCGGTCGGATCGACCCATGCTGATGTCCCGTCGGCATAATGCTCGTGCTTCCAGATCGGGACGCGGCGCTTGACCTCCTCGATCACGAAACGGCACGTGGCAAACCCCTCGGCGCGGTGCGCGCTCCCTACCGCGACCGCGACCGCGATGTCACCGATCACGAGGTCACCCAGTCGATGGCGGATCGCCACCACCACATCCCACCTGGTCATCGCCTCCTCGGCGATGGCCGCGCATTCCTGTTCCGCCATTTCCGGGTACGCGGTGTACGAGAGGCGGTCCACGGAACGGCCGCCGTGGTGGTTCCGCACGTGCCCGGTGAAACTGGTGACCGCACCGTGGTCTGGCCGGATCACGAGGGCGCCGAGCGCCGTAGGGTCGATCGGGTCGGTGGTGAGCGAGGTCAACGACTCAGCCCCCGGCGAGGGGCGGCAGGAGTGCGAGGGCATCGCCGGGTTCGATCAAGTCACCGGGAGCAGCGATCCTGAGGTTGCGGGCGAGCACCGGCTGAGCCGGAAGTGCGCTGCCCCCCGGGAGGGCGCGGAGGGCGTCGGTCAGCATCGAGACGGTGGCGGGGGTGGGCAGGTCGACCGCAAGTTCTTCCGCACCAAGCAATTCGGCGTACCGAGCGAGGAGCTGGACGCGATAACCGTTCATTCGTCGTACGAATCGTCTTCGTCGGCTGGATCGAACTCCTCGTTGGCAACGAGGGCGCGTAACTCCTTGCTGGGCTTGAACACCGGCACTGGACGCGCCGCCACTTCGACCGGATCGCCGGTGCGCGGGTTGCGCGCCATGCGGGTCTTGCGACGCCGGATCTTGAACGTTCCGAAACCGCGAACCTCGATGTTGTGCTGCTCACGCAGTGCGTGCTTGACCGCGTCGAGGAAGGCGTCGACAACGCGCGCGCAATCCTTCTTCGAGATCATCGGCCCGGAAGTTCGGGCGATCGCTGCAGTCACCTGTTCGACGAGATCGGCCTTGGTCATCGGTCCCTCAGTGAGGTGGCCGGGGTCGTCCGTGACCCCACCATTCGGGCCGATATGTACGACGCTTAAGTGTTGTCTGTCAAGAGGTTGCGTCCCCTTCGCCCCGTCGGAGGCGAATCGCATCGAGGAACTGGCCGAAGTGCGGGAAGGCGTCGTGGGGGCCGGGGGCCGCCTCGGGATGATACTGCACCGCGAATACCGGCAGCGACCGATGCCGGAGCCCCTCGACCGTCCCATCGTTGAGGTTCAGGTGTGTCACCATCAGGTCGGGAGCCCCCGGAACGCCATCCGGACCGCCCTGAACCGCAAAGCCGTGGTTTTGCGTGGTGATGATCACCTTGCCGCTCTCGAGGTCCTTGACGGGGTGATTCCCGCCCCGGTGGCCGTAGGCGAGCTTGGTGGTGCCCGCTCCGAATGCCAGTCCCAGGAGCTGATGACCGAGGCAGATCCCGAAGGTGGGCACACCACTTTCGCTGATCTCCCGGATGGCCGCGGGGGCGTAGCGGACCGCTGCGGGGTCGCCCGGACCGTTGGAGAGGAACACGCCGTCCGGCCGGCGGGCGAGCACGTCGGCCGCGCTGGTTTCTGCCGGCACCACCTCGACCCGGAACCCGGTCGATTCCAGCATCCGGACGATGTTCCGCTTCATCCCGAAATCATACGCCACCACGAGCGGACCCTCGCCGCGCGAATACGATGCGGACGTCGTAGCGAGCGTCGCGAGGTCGAGCCCGTCCATCGACGGCGATGCGTCGAGTTCGCCTCGAAGTGGCGCGTCGGGCGCCTCACCGAGCCCGATCACGCCGCGCATCGCTCCGCGCTCACGGATGTGGCGCGTCAGGCGGCGGGTGTCGACTCCGGTGAGGATGGGGATGTTTGCGGCGGCGAGCCACTCGGCGAGCGACTGCGTCGCCTGCCAGTTCGAATACCCGCTGGAAAGTTCGCGCACGACCACGCCGCGGACCTGCGGTCGATCCGATTCATCGTCGCTCGCGGTGACGCCGTAGTTGCCGATCATGGGAGCGGTCATCACCACGATCTGCCCCATGTAGCTGGGGTCGGTGAACGTCTCCTGGTATCCCGTCATGCTGGTCGTGAAAACCACCTCGCCGAACGCGGGAGCGCCGGCGCCGACAAGTGTGCCGGCAAACCACTCACCATCCTCGAGAAGAACGAAGGCGGGACGCCCCGTCCCGCCCCCGGCCTCCCCGCTCACTGCGGTGGCGTACCCGGGGTGGGCGCTGCCGGACCCGGTGTCGGCACGACCGCGCCGGGAAGCGGCGCGGCCGGAAGTGGAGCCGGTGCCGCACCCTGCTGGAGGCGTCGCTGCACCTCGGTCGCGCTGGTGCCGCGCTGGCCGGAGATGGTCGAGAGCACCAGGGCGAGACCCATGAAGATCCCGCCAGTCCACCAGGTGAGGCGGGTCAGCAGGGTGGTGGCCTGGCGACCGCCCAGGACCTGCCCGGTGCTGCCCCCGCCGAGCGAAGCGAGTCCCCCGCCCTGTCCGGCCTGCAACAGCACGACCACCGAGAGAATGATTCCATCGATAAGGAGGAGCACGAGCAGGAACGTGAACATCGGTTTTCCCAGGTTGAGGCTAGCCGTCAAAGATAATCGGTTCAGCCCTCGGCGCAGATGGCGGCCCAGCCGTCGGGATCGAGCGACGCTCCGCCGACGAGGACGCCGTCGAGTTCGCGCTGGGCAAGGAGGGCCGCGACATTGCCGGTGTTGACCGAGCCGCCGTAAAGCACCCGAGTCTCGCCGGCGAAGCCCAGGTCCTGGAGGACGTTGCGGATCCCGCGGTGGGCGCGGGCGGCGTCGTCGGGCGTCGCGTTGCGCCCCGTCCCTATGGCCCAGACCGGTTCGTATGCGATCACGAGGTCGATCCCGGGGTCGACACCATCCAGAGCGCTGGTGAGCTGCCGTGCGGTCGTGGCGTCGGTCCTGCCGGCCTCCCGATCGTCGAGAGTTTCGCCGACGCAGAGCATCACCTGGAGCCCGCCGTCGACCACCGCGTCGAGTTTGCGGCGGGTCTCCTCGTCGGTGTCGCCGAAGACGTGCCGCCGCTCGCTGTGGCCAACCAGTGCCGCGGCCGCGCCGGCGCTCCGCGCGAGCGAGACCGACGTCGCCCCGGTGAACGCGCCCTTTGGTTCCCAGTGCACGTCCTGCGCGCCAACCACGGCGTGGTCGTGCCCGACGAGAGCGCGTGCAACCGCCTCGATCGATACTGCCGGTGGAAAGAACGCGAGACTGCGTCCGGCGCGTGGAGCGTCGACCTCGAGAAACCGATCCATGTAGGTACGGGCCTCACCGGGGCTGAGGTGCATCTTCCAGTTGGCCGCGAAAAGGATGGAGCGACTCACGACGCGTCGTCCAGGGCGGCGACGCCCGGCAGGGGCTTGCCCTCGAGGAACTCAAGCGACGCACCACCGCCAGTCGAGACGTGCGACACGCGATCGTCAAGTCCGGCCGCGGCAACGGCTGCTGCCGAGTCGCCGCCGCCGATGATCGTGACGGCTCCAGCGTCGGTTGCCGCCGCCATGGCATGCGCCACGCCGAGCGTCCCAGCGTCGAAGGGGGGCGTCTCGAAGACGCCCATCGGCCCGTTCCAGATCACGGTGCGCGCCTCCCGGATGATCGCTGCAAAATGTTCCACGCTCGCAGGGCCTATATCGAACATCGCCTGGTCCGCGGGTATTGCATCACGCTTCACAACGCGCGTCGCGACACCAGCCTCGAGGCGACCAGCAACGACGGCATCTGTCGGCAGGACCAGCTTGTCGCCCGCAGTGTCGATCAGCCGCTTCGCCATTTCGACCCGGTCTTCCTCGACCAGCGACTTCCCCGTCTCGAGTCCCATTGCCCGGAAGAACGTGCACGCCATCGCGCCGCCGATCAGGATCTTGTCGACCTTTGGCAGCAACGCTTCGATGAGGTCGATCTTGCCGCTGATCTTGGCGCCACCGAGGATCGCGACAAATGGGCGCGCGGGCTGGCCCACGGCGTCGCCAAGAAAGCGCAGCTCGCGCTCCAGCAGGAAGCCGGCGACGGCCGGCTTGAGTTGATGCGCGATCGCCTCGGTGCTTGCATGGGCACGATGCGCCGAACCGAAGGCATCGTTGACATAGATGTCGCCGAGCGCGGCAAAGCGCGCGGCGAGCGCACGGTCGTTGGCTTCCTCGCCAGGGTAGAACCGGGTGTTCTCGGCGAGCGCCACCCCTCCCCGCGGGAGATGTCGGACCTCGGCGGCCGCTGCTTCGCTCGCAGGGTCGGGGAGGAACGTCACCGGGATGCCGAGCTGTTTCTCGAGTTCGCGTGCAACGGGTTTCAGGGAGAATACTGGATCAGGTTTCCCCTTCGGGCGCCCGAGGTGAGACAGCAGCACCACCCGCGCACCGTGCTCCCGCAGGAAGCGGATGGTCGGCAATGATGCGCGAATGCGGGTGTCGTCGCCGATCACGCCATCGGCGATCGGCACGTTGAGATCAACGCGCACCACCACTCGCTGCCCGTCGAGGTGAGAGGCATCGAGCTGGGCGAGCGTCCGCTTGCTCACAACTGCGCGCCGATGTGCCGGATCATGTCGACGCAGCGCGCGGAATACCCCATCTCGTTGTCGTACCACGAGGAGACATGCACCAGGGTACCGTCGACCACCGACGTCGACATGGAATCGACGGTGCTCGACGCGTGGTTGCCGATGTAGTCGACCGAAACCAGCGGCTCGTCGCTCACGAACAGCACACCCTTGAGCGCACCGTCGGCGGCGGCCCGGAACGCGGCGTTGACCTCGTCCACGGTGGTGGCCCGCTCCACCGTGCAGGTCAGGTCGACGAGCGACACGTCGGCGGTCGGCACGCGAAGCGCGATCCCGTCGATCTTCCCCTTCACCTCGGGGATGACCAGCGACGTTGCCTTGGCGGCGCCGGTGCTGGTCGGGATGATCGACAGCGCGGCGGCGCGCGCACGGCGGAGGTCCTTGTGCGGCAAGTCGAGAATGTTCTGGTCGTTGGTGTAGCTGTGCACCGTCGTCATGAATCCGCGCACGAACCCGAACTGCTCGCGGATCACCTTCACTACCGGCACCAGGCAGTTGGTGGTGCACGATGCGTTCGAGATCACGTGGTGCTTGGCCGGGTCGTACTCAAGGTGGTTCACGCCGTAGACGAACGTCTTGTCCTCGCCCTTGGCCGGGGCCGAGATCACGACCTTCTTCGCGCCGGCGGTGAGGTGCATTGCCGCCTTGTCGCGGTCCGTGAAGATGCCGGTGCTTTCGAGGACGATGTCGACGCCCACGTCGCCCCAGGGCAGCTTCGAGGGGTCGCGCTCCGAGAAGACCTTCACGAGGTCACCACCGACATCAAGCCCGCCATCGACCGCGGTCACCTCGAACGGGAAGCGCCCATGCACCGAGTCGTACTTGAGCAGGTGCGCCAGGGTCTTCGTGTCGGTGAGGTCGTTGACCGCGACGAAGTCGATGTCGGTGATCCCGGCCGCCTTGGCTGCGCGAATCACGTTCCTGCCGATGCGTCCGAAACCGTTGATGCCGACACGAATGCTCATACTGAAGCCTCACTTGAACGAAGTAGGGTGGTGATGTCGATCCGGGTCGCCGCGTCAGTGAGCGGCGGGGCGGCCCGGGCAAATGTCAGTGCGCTCACGGCGCCTGCGCCCCCGTCGAGGAGGGCCGTGGCTGCCGAACTTAACGTGGCGCCGGTGGTGAACACATCGTCGACCAGCACCGCCCGCCGCGCGCTCGGCGTGACCCCGAACGCGCCGGCCAGGTTCGCCATCCGCATCGCTGGCGTCAGGCGCGTTTGCGTGGCAGTGTCGCGCAGCCGGCAAATCCGCCCACGATCCACAGGCATCCCGCTCAGCCGTCCCAGCGCATCGGCGAGGCGCGTCGCCTGATTATAGCCTCGCGTGATCCGGCGGCGCCGGGAAAGCGGCACCGGTACGAGGTCGGTGTCACCATCGGACGAGGCGAGCAGCGGCAGCATGCGGGCGGCGAACACCTCGGCGAGCCGCCACCATCCATCGTATTTGAATGCGTGAATCAGCTCACGGACCGGGGCATCGAGTCGCACCGCGCTCCGTGCACCGCTGAACCCATCCGGCCAGCCCGCGCACAGCCGGCACGCGACGCCAAGGTCGGTCGGCTCACCGCAGGTGACGCAGACGGGATCGGGGAGTGCACGCCACCGAATACGGCACATCTCGCAAACAAGTGGCTCACCAGCCTCCGTCACTGTCGCGCCGCAGCTCATGCACTCGGCCGCGAGCAGCCACCGCTCCGTGGCGCGGAGGGCGTCAGGCCACATCATCGGAGAGTGCCGCCCGCATCACGTCCAGCGGCGGTATGCAGCCGGGGAACCAGTGTCTCCACGCCGCCGCGCCCTGGAGCAGCAGCGGCTCTCGGCCATCGAGCGCCCGCACCCCCCGTTCGCGCCACGCGCTGCACCACGCAGTCGTCCCGTGGGTGCGATAGGTTAGATCGAGCACAGCGCGGACCCCGGGCAATGCATCCGGGTGGCACGGAAGGCCATCGTCGTCTGCCAGACCGAGCGGCGTTGCGTTGATCGCCACAGTCGCTTGCGCGGGCGACACCACCACTGCACCAAGCGCGTCACACCAGTTCGCGAATGCCTCGGCCCTGGCCGCGTCGCGCGACGACACCGCCACCGCGTGTCCGCCGGCGACCGCTGCCGCCGCGGCGCTGCGGGCGCTGCCGCCGGTGCCGAGGATCAACCACGCGCCGTCGGGATTTCCCATGGCAGCAACCGACCCGGCCACGGCCTCGATGTCGGTGTTGGCCACGATGAGTCCTGCGTCGCTGGCCGCGAAGGTGTTGATGGCGCCGGTGCCCGCGTCGAAGGTCGCAGCGGGCGCGCAGTCAGCTGCGACCCGCTTGTGCGGCACCGTCACGTTGCCTCCGCCCCCCGCCCGGGTGAGCAAGTGCATCGTCGGCACCACCGCATCCGCATCACAGCGAAGCGCCACGTACACCGCGTCGATCCCGGCGGCGTGAAACGCGGCGTTCTGCATGCGCGGTGAGAGCGAATGCGACACCGGGTTGCCCAGCAACGCGAATGTCCGGGTTCGGGCGGTGAAGTTCATGGCGCGCGCCGGGCCGATGGATCGGCCAGCAGCCGGGCCATCACACCATCCAGCATCGCGTCGAACGCGTCCGCTGTCTCGCGATAGGCCTCGACGCTTCCGCCGAACGGATCGGGAACATCGGCCGCGTCCGTGTCGGATCCGAACCTGGACAGCAAGTGGGTGCGGTTGGCTCCACCGAGTTCATTGACGCGCTGGCGATGCGCTACTCCCATCACGAGTACCATGTCAGCGGCGTGAACCAGCTCTGCGGAAAGCTGGCGAGAACGGTGCGCCGAAAGGTCGATGCCGCGTTCCAGCGCCACCAGAAGCGAACCGTCTGACGCTGGTGCGCCCGGCCACGCGGAGGTGCCCGCCGACGCCACGATCGTCCCGGCGAGTTCGGGATGCCGCGCAACGCGGTCGGCCAGCATGGCCGCCGCGAGCGGTGATCGACAGGTGTTCCCCGAGCACACCACGAGGATGCGCATGCTCACGGCGCCAGCGACCCTGCGCGCGCGCGCAACTCGGTCCGCGGAATTGCGCCCTCGCGAACCAGACGGGCCACCGGACCGGTACAATCGACCAGCGTCGACGGCGGGACATTACCGAGGACACCGCCATCAAGCACCAGCAGGTCACCTGATTCCACGGCGTCCGGAAAAATCCCCGGCACTCCAGTGGCCCCGGCCGAGGGCGCGCCACCCGGTACGTTGGCGGAGGTCGACGTGATCGGATCACCGATCGCGCTGACGAGGCGCGCGAGCAGTGCGTGCGACGTCCAGCGCACCGCAATGCCACCCTCAGGACCACGGAGGCGGTCGGGCAGGCGGCCTTCACCACCACGCAGCACCAGCGTGAGCGGGCCGGGCCAGAACTCCTTCGCCAGCACGCGGGCAGCCGGTGTCATCGCGAGACCCGACGCAGTCAGCATGTCGAGGCCTGAGACTATCAGGAGGAACGGCTTGGTGGGGGGGCGGCGCTTGAGCCGGGCAAGCGCGTCCAGCCCGGCGTCCGATGCATCGGAGCCCAGTCCATAAACGGTCTCGGTCGGATAGGCGAGCAGCTTCCCGGCCCGCAGGTGGTTGGCCACCCGCAGCGCGACGGCGTCGACGTCGCGCTCCGTCCGGAACGGAACGATCACCGCTGCGCCGCCAGCCACTGGGCCATCAGGACATCGTCAGGGGTGGTGATCTTGACGTTGCGGGGCGATCCGGGAATGAGCTGGATCCGCTCGCCCATCCTCTCGACCAGGCCTGCATCATCGGTGGCACACAGTCCCTCGGCTTGCGCAGCCGCATGCGCGCGGGCGAGAACATCGCGCGGGAATGCTTGGGGCGTCTGCGCGCGCCACAAACCGTCGCGCGCCACGGTGGTGAGGACCTGCCCGTACTCGTCGGCGCGCTTGATGGTGTCGCCAACCGGAATCGCGGGGACCGCGCCGTGACCATTCCGGGCGATCGCGATGCCCTCGTCGATCACGGTGCGGGGCGGGAACGGGCGAGCGCCATCGTGCACCAGCACGATCGTGCACGCTGGCCCGAGCGCGGCGAGCCCGGCAGCCACTGATGCGCTGCGCTCGTCACCACCCGCCACGACTGCGAGCAGCTCGCCGACGTGCGCAGCCAGCCAGGGCGGAGGGTCGGCGGCGTCGGTGGGCGACAGCACGACGACAACCTGGCATATGTCGGGGTGCGACACGAATGGTCGGATGGCGTGCAGGAGCACCGGTGCGCCGGCGAGCTCGAGAAACTGCTTGGGCACGTCGCCGCCGACCCGGGTGCCGCGACCGGCTGCCACGATGATGGCACCGCAGTCACGCGGCAAGGGTGCGCACCAACTGGTCAACGTGTTCGAGCCCACGATGACGGATGCCCGCCACGGTCACCTTTGATCGTGCCGAGCCGAATGCCTGATGAAAGCCAAGGCGCGCCGCTTCGGCGAGACGTCGCTCGACACCGCCGATCGGGCGAACCTCGCCGCCGAGCCCGAGTTCACCGAGATACATCGCATCGGCTGGCGTGGCGCGGTTGTGCGCCGATGAGAGCAGCGCAGCGGCAACCGCGAGGTCGGCCCCGGGTTCATTGAGTCGCACGCCGGCTGTCACCTGCACGAATACATCGAGTCCGGCGAACGACGTCCCGCCGCGGCGTTCCAGCACGGCGAGCAGCACGGCAAGGCGTTTCGGGTCGATGCCCGTGGCAACCCGTTGCGGGGTTCCGTATCCCGACGGAGCGGCGAGTGCCTGCACCTCGACCAGCACCGGACGGGTTCCCTCCATCAGCGCGGTAACTGCGCTACCCGGCGTTCCGGTCGTCCGCGCAGCGAGGAACACCGCAGAGGGGTTCGCCACCGGGATCAGCCCGCGCTCGGTCATGGTGAAGACACCGAGCTCATCCACGGAGCCGAAACGATTCTTCGTCGCGCGCAGCAGTCGGTAGTCGAGGGTCGTCTCGCCTTCGAAGTAGAGCACGGTGTCGACGATGTGCTCGAGCGTGCGCGGTCCGGCGATGCTGCCGCCCTTTGTCACGTGACCCACCACGATCACCGCGACGCCGCTCTCCTTGGCGTGCCGCATCAGCATTCCGGCGCACTCCCGGACCTGCCCGACGTTCCCCGGTGCACTTTCCAGTGCCTCGGTGTACACGGTCTGGATGGAGTCGAGGATCAGCACCGATGCGCCGACAGCGTGGGTGGCGCGGAGGATCGCCTCGAGCCGCGTCTCGCCGATCACCTGCACGCCTCCGCTCTCTTCGCCGATTCGGTCGGCGCGCAGTCGCAACTGTTCGGGTGACTCCTCTCCGCTGGCGTATAGCACGGTGCGACCACCCGCCTCGAGTCGTGCAGCGGCCTGCAGCAGCAGCGTGGACTTGCCGATTCCGGGCTCGCCGCCGATCAGTGTCATCGATCCCGGAACGAGCCCGCCGCCGAGGACGAAGTCGAGCTCGGGCAACCCGCTGCTCCAGCGCTCAAGACGGGCGCCCTCGACCTCGCGCAACCGGATCGGTGCGGCGGCGGTGGCCACCATCCCGCCCCCCCGCACCACTCGATCTCCCGCCGGCTCCTCGGCGACGCTGTTCCAGGCGCTGCATCCCTCGCACTGCCCGGCCCATTTCGCGTGCTGGTGGCCGCATTCGTTGCACCGCCATACCGACCGAACCCGCGCCATCTCAGTTCTCGCGGTCGCTGAGGTTGTCGAAGCGGGTGAACTGCTTGTGGAAGTAGAGATCAACCTGGCCAGTCGGGCCATTGCGGTGCTTGGCCAGGATCACGTCGGTCCGCCCCTCGAGCGTTTCGCCCGCCTGTTCGGCCTTTTCGCGCAGGTCCCGGTACATCTCGGGTCGGTGGATGAACATCACGAGGTCGGCGTCCTGCTCGATCGCGCCGGAATCGCGGAGGTCGGAAAGCAGCGGCAGCCGATCGCCCCCGCGCTGCTCGGATGCGCGAGAGAGCTGCGAGAGCGCGATCACGGGAAGCTCAAGTTCGCGGGCGAGCTGCTTGAGCGACCGCGAGATGTCGGAGATTTCCTGCACGCGGTTCTCCGAGTACTCCGGGCTGCGCATCAACTGCAGGTAGTCGACGATCACCAGCCGCACGTCGTTCTCGGCCTTGAGTCGCCGCGCCTTCGATCGCATCTCCAGCAACGTGAGCGCAGGCGTGTCATCGATCCAGACCGGGCAGGTCTGCAGGATGCCCGCGGCGCGCGCGAGGTTGGTCCAGTCAGGCGGCTTCAGCATCCCGCGCCGCACCGACTGGGAATCGACCCGGGCCTCGGCGCACAGCATCCGCTGCACCAGCGAATCCTTCGACATCTCGAGCGAGAAAATCGCCACGCCGTGGCCCTCGTGCGCGGCGTGCGTCGCCAGGTTGAGGCAGAACGCCGTCTTGCCCATCGACGGGCGCGCCGCAACGATGATCAGCTCGGAGGGTTGGAAGCCCGTGGTCATGTCGTCAAGCTTGGTGAAGCCGCTGGGAACCCCGGTGATCGTTCCCTTGCCCTTCTGGAGCGCATCAATGCGATCCATCGCCGGGTAGAGAAGCTCCTTGATCCGGATGAACTTCTCCTCGCCCCGCTGCTGCGCGATCCGGAAGATCTTCCCCTCGGCGCTGTCGAGCAGCTCGGTCGCCTTCGACGCGCCCTCGTAGGTCTCGGTGATGATCTGGGTTGCGGCCTCGATGAGCCGCCGTGAGATCGCCTTCTCCTTGAGGATCCGGGCGTGGTACTCGAGGTTCGCCGCGGTGGGCACCGCGTTGACCAGTTCGTCGAGGTAGTCGATCCCACCCGAGAGCTCGAGATCGCCGCGCCGCTGCAGTTCTTCGCGCAGCGTGATGTAGTCGATCATCATCCGCTGCTCGACCAGCGCACGGATGGCACGGAAGAGGCGCCGGTGTCCCTCGCGATAGAACATCCCGTCGTCGAGGAGTTCGGCACCACGAAGCGCGGCCTCGTTGTCGATGACCATGGCGCCAAGCACGGCCTGCTCGGCTTCCTGGCTCCAGGGCACACTGCGGCCCTGGAACGGATCAGTCGATTGCGTCGAGGAGTTGGCGAGCGATACGGACGTCATCCCAGGCGGGCCGCTTCCAGTTGGGGTTTCGCAGCAGTGCCGCGGGGTGATAGGTCACGACGAGCGGAATCCCGTTGTACCGGTGCACCTTGAGTCGGAGCTCCCCCAGTGGCTTTCGCACACCGAGGAGCGCCTCGGCGGCGGAGGTCCCGAGGGCAAGGATCACCTTCGGACGCACCAGCTCGATCTGACGATGAAGATACGGCATGCAGGCGTCCCGTTCATCAGGGAGCGGAGCACGGTTCCGGGGAGGCCGGCACTTCACCACGTTCCCAATGTAGACCGTTGCGCGCGGGGCCTCGATCACCTCGAGGATCTTGTCGAGCATCGCCCCGGCCCGTCCCACGAACGGACGCCCCGACTTGTCCTCCGACTCGCCCGGTCCCTCGCCCACGCAGAACAGGCCAGCCGACGGGTTTCCCTCGCCTGGCACGGTCAAGATACGCCCGGCCGCGAGCGGGCAACGTACGCACCCCGACACCACCTCGGCGACCTCCTCGAGCGAGGCCCAGGTGCCGTGTCCGCTCGTCGGCGTGGCGAAGGTGACCGCGAGCCCCGGTCCGGGTATCGGCGGTGCCCCAGTGCGCCATTCTGCCGCAGGATCGCCGGTCGGGACAATGCGCCATGCCACGTCGGGTGCCTTTTCGATCGTCGGGCCAACCGAGTCGGGCGCGGGCGCCGGGGCCGTCCGGGCGGGTCGCGACCCCTTCCGGGGTGAGGGAGTCACCGTGGCCGGCGCCCGCTCGACCTCCAGTTCGCGCTGCGCCAACGGCCGGTCGAAGATGACCTCATCGCCACCGAGGTCGCGCTGCAGCTCGAGCCACCGGCGGGTCGCGTCATTCACGGTAACCCTCGATCGCGTCGAGGATCGCCTCCGCCACGTCCGCCTTCGACCGCAGCGACACGTGCTGTTCGCCGCCGAGACAGTCGAGGATCGTGACAGCGTTGGTGTCGACATCGAAGCCGGCACCCTCTTCGAGGGCATCGTTGATCACGATCATGTCGAGCTGCTTGCGTGACAGCTTGGCCCGGCCGCGGTCGAGCGCCGCACCGGTCTCGAGCGCGAAGCCGACGGTCGTGAGGCCGGCGTGCCGGTGCGGCAGTGTCGCCTCGAGGATGTCATCCGTGGAGTCGAATGCGAGCGTGAAGCCCCCCGCCGAGCGCGGCACCTTGGTGTCGCGCACCACCGAAGGACGGAAGTCGGACGGAGCGGCGGCCATCACGAGCAGGTCCGTGCTGGCGATTGCCGCCAGCACCGCCGCGGCCATCTCCGCAGTGGTTTCGACGAAAGTGGCGTGCACACCTGACGGCACCCTCTCGTTCGACGGACCGGAAATGAGGGTCACTTCGGCCCCGCGTCGCCACGCGGCCGCTGCGATCCGGTATCCCATCTTGCCGCTGGAACGGTTCGACACGAATCGTACCGGGTCGATCGGCTCGCGGGTGGGGCCGGCCGTCACCAGCACGTTGAGACCGCAGAGCGGGCCCGGACCGGCCAGGACGCGTTCGGCGTGCGCGATGATCTCGTCGGGCTCGACCATTCGACCTGGCCGCGACGAGGGGCCCTCGGCGAGGTCGCCGACGGACGGGCCCACGAACTTCCAGCCTCGGTTCCGGAGCATTGCGATGTTGGCGGTGGTCGCGGCGTCAGCGTGCATCTCGTCGTTCATGGCCGGGGCGATGAGGATGGGCCCGGGGGCAGCGAGGACGAGCGCGGTCAGCAGGTCGTCGGCCATCCCGGCGGCGAGGCGCGCGATCAGGTGCGCGGTGGCCGGTGCGATGATCACCAGGTCGGCGCGATCGCCCACCGTCACGTGGTCGAGCGCGCTGTCACGCTCCCAGAGCGAGGTGCGAACCGGCCTGCGGGTCACCGCCTCGAACGTGACGGCACCCACGAATTCGCGGGCGCCGCGGGTCATCACCACGTCAACGAGCGCGCCGCGACGCGTGAGGTCCCGGGCAAGCAGCACGGCCTTGTAGGCCGCGACACCGCCGGTGACGCCCAGGACGACGCGGCGGCCCTCCCACATCTCAGGTCTCGGTGCGGCGCCGGCGCAGCTCGCGGAAGGTCAGCTCACCGCTGGTGAGCTTCATCAGCGCGAGCGTGGTGAGCTTCTTGACACCCTCGGTGCGCTCCCAGCGCTCGACCGCATCACGCGGGAACTCATTGAGGTACCGGGCAAACTTCGCGGCGACGAGGATACCCCGGTACTTCGACCCGGTGTGTTCGGCGACTTCGTGCGGCGTGAAGACTTCCATGCTTCCCCCTGCGTGTGAGTACTGCCTGAGTCAGTTCCGCGCGAGCTCCGCGCTGATCTCCGATCGCAATCGATCGAGCAGGACGCTCGCGTCCCGTTGCCTGCTGGTGCGTCGCGACTCCGCATCGATGATCGCATGCACGGCGCGCACCGCGTCGTCGAGGTTGTCGTTCACCACGACATAATCATATCCCGGCGCCGCGTCGAGCTCGTGCAGCGCCCGCTCCAGCCGAGCCCGCACCACCTCCGCCGGCTCGGTGCCGCGCGCGCGCAGCCGGTCGGCCAGCACGGTGCCGTTGGGCGGGACGATGAAGATCAGCACCGCATCCGGGAACCGCTCACGAACGAGTCGTGCCCCGACCACCTCGATGTCGAGCAGCACGTGCCGGCCCGATCGCGTCACGGCCCGCACCTCCTCGACCAGCGAGCCGTACGAGTGCCCGTTGTACGTTGCGTGCTCGAGAAACTCCCCCGCCTCAACCCGCCGTGCAAACTCGTCGGGCGCGAGGAAGTGGTACGCCTCGCCAGCTGCCTCGCCCGGTCGTGGCTCCCGGGTCGTCGCCGACACCGAGTAGCCGGCGTCGGTCCGCTCCACCAGGAGCCGCCCGGTGATCGACGACTTGCCGCCGCCGGATGGCGACGACAGCACCACCACCAGCGGAGTCACTCGACGTTCTCCAATTGCTCGCGGAACTTCTCGAGCTCTCCCTTCATCGCCACGACATGATGGGCGATGGTCGCGTCGTTGGCCTTCGAGCCAATGGTGTTGACCTCGCGCCCGATCTCCTGGGCGAGGAAGCCGAGGGCCTTGCCGACCGGGCCGCCGCGCGCCAGTGCATCCCTCGCTGCCGTGGCGTGCGCGTCCAGCCGCACCAGTTCCTCGGCGATGTCAACGCGATCGGCCATCATCGCGAGCTCGTGCGCCAGCCGCTGGTCGTCAATGGAGCGGCCGTCGATCAACTGCGCGACGTTGGCTCGCAGTCGGTCGCGCTCGCGCACCAGCCGCCCGCCCATCTGGTCCTTGATCAGCGCCGCTTCCGCCGACACGCCGTCGAGCCTCGCGCCGAGATCGGCGGCCAGCACCGCGCCCTCGCGCAGGCGGGCAGTTCGACACTCCATCGCCGCGGCGGCGACGATCGGCGCGAGCTGCGCCCACGCATCGTCGGGCGCTGCCTCCTCGACCGTGCGGCGCACCACGTCGGAATGACGCATCACCATTTCGGCCGTTACCTCGCCGGCGAGCGCGAACCGTTCCGTCACGGCGCGGAGCATTTCGACGACTTGGCCAGCGCGCTCCCAGTCGACCTGATCGGTGACGGTTCCGGCGACTGCACCCTCGGTCCATCGCACCGACACCGACAGGTGGCCCCGCTCGAAATCGCGCCGCAGCGCCTCGCGGCACTCCGCCTCCAGCGATCCCAGTTCGGACGGGAGACGGATCGAGAGGTTGAAGAACCGGTGATTCACCGTCCGGATCTCGACCCGGACCCGCCGGGTGCCGAGGTCGCCCTCGGCGGCACCGAATCCGGTCATGCTCAGGACCACGAAGGCTCCAGTCGCAGGGTAGCCCTGAAATATAGCAGGGGCCCGTCCGCAAGGCACTCATCCCGTGGCCCCCACGGCCAACCACTCAGTTCGCGAACTCCCAGCGTACCCCGAAGCTCGAGGCCACCGTCGGGAACGGATATCCGGGAATATTCCCCGCCCGCCTGGCCTGGAAGTTCACCCGGTCGTAATAGGCGATGAACGGGCCGATCTGGAGCTGCAGGATCCCGCGCACGAAGGTCCGACCGGGCATCGGAATCGGCTCGCCGTCAGCGTCGCGGCCCACGACCCCGGGGCTCCAGCTCTCCACCAGTACCTGCGCCTTGAGGTC
Source organism: Gemmatimonadales bacterium (assembly GCA_013694695.1). GTDB lineage: Bacteria > Gemmatimonadota > Gemmatimonadetes > Gemmatimonadales > GWC2-71-9 > Palsa-1233. The sequence continues at coordinate 64,308 of JACDBX010000084.1, forward strand.
GAAGATGCCCGACGGGAAATTGCGCAGGAACTTCGACCGGACGGTCGCGCTGGTGAGGGCGTGGTGCGGTGGCGCGCCGTCAGGGCTCCCGAGGCGGACCGGATGCTCGTAGCGCGACTCCAGCGTGAGCCAGCGAAGCGCAGCCAGGCGCACTCGCGCAACCGCCCATTCCACATCGTCGACCGCGGCAAGTGTCGGCACGCGCAGGAACTCCGAAAAGGCGCGCGGCTGCCAGCCGTCGGTCCGGATCCAGCTCGCTTCGAGCCCCAAGCGGCTCCGCTCGAACGCTGCCGTCACCTGCATGTCGGTGAAGCGTTGTTCAGGGTCGTTGGCAATCATCGGCGAGGCGACACGATGGCCCGACGATACCGTGCCCGTCACCGCGACCTGCAGCAGCGGCACCACGACGCCCAGGCGTGCAGTGGTCCAGCCACTACTGCGATCGCCCTCATGCTGTTGTACAACGTGATCCACCGAACCGGTGACCCAGGCGTGCGGGCTCCAGCCGAGCGAAAGCCTTGCGTCGAGTGGTGTCCATTCAGTCTGGTGAAACGCGCGCAACGTGGCCGACCACGACGGCTGCCGCCAGGCCAGCACGGCGCCGAAGATCCCGATGTCCTGCGAGGGCGGCGTGATGATCGAATCAGGTATCGCGGCACCGTCGCCCGGGCTCACCACGGGATCATCGGTGCTGGACCAGCGGGCGCGCCCGATGAACGCATCGGCGCTCGGGCCGATGCCGTCGTCCCGTGCGCGCCACATCCCGCGCACCTGCAGGTCGGTGCGGGCACCACGAATGGCCGGGCTCAGCGGCGTCCGGGTCGTATCGTCCCCGCCACCAAAAAGACTATCGCGGTCCGCGGCGGTGATCACTCCCTGGACCTGCACTCCGAAGCGGGGCGACGGAATCCAGCCGAACTGTACCCATCCGTTGGTCACGTTCGCCGCGCCGCTCCCGCCCTGTGGCGCGTTCACGCCGAAGTACTCGGCACCGACGCTCAGTCCGATGCCACTCGGGTAGCGGCGCTCGAACGCCGCGAGATACCTCGCAAGGGCCCGGTCGCCCGACGATACGCCGATGCGGGTCCGGGGTGCCTGGCGATCATGACGTCGGGTGAAGAGATGCACCACCAGGCCAACCGGTGAACGCTCCACCTCGACGCGCTCGAGGAGCGACAACGCAGGCAGGGCGGCATCGACCGTGAGGCTGTCGGGGCCGAGTGGCAGGTAGGGAATGCCGTCGAGGGTGTACTCGACGGAAGCCGCGCCGCGACCGAGGTAGTTGGGCTGCTCGACCCGGCCCAGCCAGCCGCCACGCCAGAGGAACACACCAGGGACGCGGTCAAGCAGGTCGCCAAGCGTGCGTGCGGCTGCCCAGTCGATCGAGTCGCGGGTGAACACGATGCGCGAGGTCGCGGGCAGCAGACCGTCGACGCCCGCCAGCGGCATCGGCGCGAGCTGCACGCGACGCTGTGCGTCGACCTCAAGCAGCCGCTCGGTCGAGGACAACGTGTCGGGGGTGGTGCGCAACGTATCGGTGCGTGCCGAGTCGGCGGGCGGCACCCGATCCTGGGCCGACGCGCCAGCAGCGACGCACAGCAGTGCGCCCAGCGCGAATGCGGCGCGGGGCCATCGCATGATCAGGCGCTGCGTGCGAGCAGGAACTCGGAAAAGAGGCGGACGAGTACGCCCGTCGGTCCGCGCACCTGCATCGCCGTCTCCCGGTCGGTGTATGCCGTGCCGGCAATGTCGAGGTGAGCCCATGGATAACCATCCACGAACTCGCGGAGGAACCAACCGGCCGTGATGCTCCCTGCGGGGCGCCCACCGGTGTTCTTCACGTCGGCGATGTCGGACTTGATCAGGTCGCGATAGTCGTCCCAGAGCGGCAACTCCCACAGTCGCTCACCCGCAATCTCGCCAGCATCGATGAGGGAGCGAATCAGCGGCGCATCCGTGCCCATCACGCCAGTCGCGGAGTGCCCCAGACCGATCACGATGGCACCGGTGAGTGTTGCGCAGTCGATCACCGCTGCCGGGTTGAGCCGGCGGGCCCATGACAGCGCGTCGCACAGGATGAGCCGACCCTCTGCAT
>JACDBX010000092.1 GCA_013694695.1 Gemmatimonadales bacterium
CATCCATCATCCATCATCCATCATCCATCATCCATCATCCATCATCCATCATCCATCATCCGTCTACCGCCTCCCCGCCCCATGCACCAACGCGTTCTCGAACAGCCGCGCCGTTCCTCGCCAGAAGCCGCGGAACAGCGGATTCTCGGCGAATGCCACCACCGTGCCGCGACCAAACGATTCCACCGTTGCCCACACCGATCCGGTGAGGAATCGGTCCGTGTTCCCGGGCCAGGTGAAGCCGGCGATCACCGCATCGCGATCGGTGAACATCACGACGTTGTCGGCGTTCTTCGACGGCCGCATGTACCGGTCGGGGAGCGGCACCGCGATCTGGTCGCGATCGTAACCCCAGGTAAGCCAGTGGGTCCGGTCGAGTGTCGCCCGACCAATGGCCCCGGGAGTGCTCTCAGGCTCCTGGTTGCCCACCGCCGATGGCGATACAAACGGAACGGGCTCTCGCGCCATCACCACCGTGTCCGATGCCTCCAGCTTCCGATCCTCGGATTTCGGCGCATCGACCGGAGTGCGGAGTCCAAGCTCCTTCTCTTCAAGGGTTGAAACGGCCGAGCCCAGGGCGATCACCAGACCGCCGCCCCGCACCCAGTCTCGGAGCCGGTTCATCCCGGTCGCGCCGAGGGTGGAGGTGTAGTTGCCAGGCGGGAGGACCACCACATTGAACCGGTCGAGCGCAACTGAACCGAACCGCCGGGGGTCTACCGGGACGAACGGCTGCTGGAGTTCGCGTTCGAGATACCACCAGACATCGCCGTAGCCGGTCTGCGAAACCCCGTCGCCAGCCATCACCAGAATCCGGGGCCGATGCACCGGACCGACCGCCATGCTACCGATCCCGATCTGCCCGCTATCGGGAAACGCTGAGTTGACGGCGTACACATCCGCTCCGCTGAGCGCCTGGGCTGCGACGACTTTCTCGTGCACCCCGGCTTCGTTTCGCGCCACCCGGACCACCAGCGTTCCCATCGGGTAGGACGCGCCGCCGGCGCGAAGCGGCTCGCTCGCTGCCGCCACGTTGACCCCTTCGCGCAGCAGGGACAGCGCCATCACCGACGTCGACCGGCTTCCCGCCGGAATCACGTATGCACTCGTGGCTCGCGCCGGCGGCCGGACCGGGCCGGGCATCGCGATGTCGCGCAGCTCTCCGCCAAGCGGCTCCGCGTTGTCAGTCCACGCGGCGTCGAGGCCGTAGGTGAGTGGCAGCGACCAGGCGGTGATGTCGTAGAACTCGTACCCCTCGCGCTGCGCGTCGCTGCCCCGGCGCCGATTGCGCTCGTAGCGATCAACCTGACGACGGGCGAAGGCGGAGTCGAGCAAGTGCGACGGTTCGAGGAGTGCGCTGGCGAGCCGCCCCTGCGGTTGGGCGAGGTCCACCACGTACGATCCGACCGGGAAGATGCGTCGGCTGCGGGTTCCAGTGAGGTAATCGTTCGCTGCCGCGACCGTGAGCGGCCGGGTGAGTTCCTGCACCTCGATCCGCTGCATCCGAAGGGTGCTGACAAACTCCGCAGCGCGCGCCGGATCGGCCCCGGGGGCGATCACGATCCGTCGCATCGACTGCGCGGGCGTCATCGCAGACGCGAAGAAATTGTGGTAATCCGCCAGCATCGCTGTTCGCCGCACAGCGGCGGCACCCAGCGTTGCCATAGATGCCACGAAATGGTGCGCGATGCCGTCCCGAAACGTGGTAACGGTACCGTCTGACTTGCGAATGGCCAGTTCGGGCCCGCCATCCGACTCGAAGGTCATCCCGATCGCTCCGTTGAGCGACGTCCACGAATCCCAGTAGCCGGGATAGTACAGGTCGAATGCATCTCGCACGAAATACTGCCAGCCGTGTGCATCGAACGCCGCAGCGTTGGCGCGCCCGAACGTCTCAAGCCACTCTGCCGTCCGCCCCGGCAGGTTGCGATTGACGGGCGCGGCGGCCGGTGGAAAGAAGTACTGCGGAGTGGTGCTGTGCAGGTCCACAAACACCTGCGGTCGCCACCGCAGCACGGCACCCGCGGTGGCCCGTGTTTCGGCCTGGGTGAAGGCAATGAGGTCGCGATTCATGTCGAAACGGTAGTGGTTGAACCGGCCTTGGATCGCCCACGGCTCTTGTTGCTCCAGGGCCGACGGTTCGTCTGTCCCGACCGCCACAGAGTTCGACCAGGCCGCAAACCGCTCGTGACCGTCGGGATTCTGGGATGGGTTGATGATCACCACCGTGCTATCGAGAATCTCCCGGACAGTCGAGTTCAACGATGCCAGCAATGTGTACGTTGTCATCATGGCTGCTTCGAATCCGGCGGGCTCGTTGCCATGCACGGAGTGCGAAAGCATCACTATCACCGGCTGCCGAGCCAAGATCGCCGCCAGGTCGCCCGCACCTGTGTTCCGGGGATCGGCGAGCTGACCGGCGATGCGGCGGATCTCGTCGATCCGGGCGATGTTGGCTGGGCTCGAGATGATCAGCAACCGCATCGCCTTCCCCTCGGCGGTGCGGCCGATCACCTCTGTGCGCACCCGCTCGGGGGCGGCAGCGATCATGGCGTCGATCACCGCTTGCTGTTGGTGATACATCGTGTGCTGCGACCCGATGGCGTATCCCAGGAGTGATTCCGGGGTCGGAAAGCCCGATGTGTGCGGTGCATACTCGTTCGGGGCCATTCCGTGAGCGAGGCCTTGTGCCCACACGCCGGAGGCGGGGACGGATGACAACGCGCATACAACGGAAAGCGATCGGACAGCGTTCATCAGGCTTCACTCGTGGCGGGTGGATGGGACGGGGGAATGGGGACGTGTGCCAGCTTGGCGGCGCGGGTTCGGTCCCAGACGTCGGCAACGGCGGCCCCGATCAGGAAGACCAATGACATGTACCAGATCCAGAGCACGAAGAGCAGCGCCGCGCCCACGTTGGCATCGACCGAGAACTGTCCTCCCCGCACCGAAGTGGCGAGGTAAAGTCCATACAACCGCTTGGCGATCTCGAAGCCGACCGTCGCGACACCACTCGCCAGCAGCGCTCCCCGCCACGCCATCCGCTTCGGCGACGCGAACCGGTAGAGCATGAAGAACAGGCCGACGCCGAACGCAAGCGTAAGCCCTTCACCCAGGATCCGGCCGCCGGTGCTGAGCAGGAATGTCCACGGCGGCTCCAGGTAGACGCCCTCCGCAGTCAACAGCGCGATCACGCCCGACAGCACGGTGTTGACGAGCAGCATCGCGAGCAGCACCGCGACCATCAACAGGTCGCGACCCTTGGCAATGAGGTAGCTGAGGATGTAGGCAAGCACGAGCCCGCCCGGCGCCGACCGCTCCCGAACCTGGAACACCTGCGAAAGGCAGACCCGCACCGCCGAGAAAAGCCGAGTGCTGAACCAGAGAAACGCGGGCACGGCGAGCCAGGTCAGCCGGCTCCGGTAGCCCCGGATCTTCTCGATCAATCCCTCGACCAGAATGAACGGATCGGAATCGATGCCGTGCACGTGAGCGGGAAGGAACTTGGTAAAGAGGGCGCCGGCGTCCTGGGTGCCCATGAACGACGTGGCCTCAAGGGCAACGCCGAGTCCCGCGATCCCGAGAATGGCGATCGGGATCAGGGCGAGCATGGCGTCGAACGAGAGTGCCGACGCGAGGAGCGGGAGGTTCGCGCGGTCGAGTGTCTCGAGGAGCCGGGCTGGCATCGAGGTCGGCGCCGCGGAAGGGGGTGGCAGCAGCGGATTGCTCACGGCAGAAAGCCCGCTGGGAAGCGGGCTTTCGACACGACACACACCATCGGTGTCAGGTTTTCACCCGCCCGGATTGCGATCGTCGCCCACTGCAGCGAACCCACCATCGCCGTCGACATCGAGGTCGAGTTCGTCTTCCTCCTCGTCGTCGATGAGGTCGATCTCCAGTTCCTCATCGACGCCCACGGCCGCGCGACGGCGGCGGCGCGCCTCCGCGAGGCGGCGCTCGAGATCATCGCGCGCCGAGGTGGCGGTGCGGCGGATCTCGCGCTTGCCGTCGCGCAGTTCCCCGGCGACGTCGTCAGCCCAGGTCTCGACGGTCCCCTTGAGCGAGCGACCGCGAGTCTCGACCTCGTCGACCAGCGCCCCGAGTTTCTCGCTCGCGTCCTCCTTCAGCCGGCGGGCACGGCGGCTGAGGTCGTCGCGGGTCTCTTCACCCGCCCTCGGGGCGAAGAGGATGCCGAGTCCGGCACCCAGCAGGGCGCCGTAGACGAACCACTTGAGACCTGCCCCGGAGTCGGTCTCGATGACCGTCACTTCCCGGCTTTCGTCGCGCGTTGCCATGTTGTCTCCCTCGTGTTCCCAGAAGTATTACTCGCCGGCGTCGGGATCGTCCACGGCAATGCCGCCGATTCCCGCCAGCGCCCCGTGCTGCACGGCGGGCGCATCGATGAAGCGCTCCACCACCTCCGCCGTCCCGCCCACACCAAGTTGCTCAAACAGGAATGCGAACGTTTTCTGGAGGTCGCTGCTGATCTGCTGACGAATCTCCTCGGGTAGCGCCCACAACTCCTGCTTGAACGGTCCGATCGCCTTCTTGCGGGTCTTGTAGTAGAACTGCTCGTCCGAGTCGTTCGCACCCCGCTCTCCCTGGGCGTTCTCGTCGAGCCACTGGTACATGCGGGCCCGGAAGTCGGCGGGAAGCGCGGGGTGGTCAAAGACGATGTTCTGGAAGTTAGTCGCCAGGTGGATCTCTGCGGTCTCGACCCTGGGAAAGTTTCCGAAGGCGTTGCCCGGCAGCGTCGAGGCGCCATGCTGGACCGCCCCACCCAGCCCGTAGTCCTTCTGAGCAGCCCGGCTCAGCGCCTCAAGTGCGTCGATATCGAGCTTGACGTCGGCGATGCTCCCGTCTGGGAGCACCACCCCGCCGTGCGAGGTCCCGGTCTGCACCGAGATCTTGCTGATGCCGACCAGGTCGCCGTCCATCGCCTGGAGCGTGCGATTGTAACCCTGCATGAAGGCGTGGAGCTCCTCGACGGTGGAGTTTTTGTGGCCGACCTCGCCGATCTCGGCGCCCACCGATACCGTCACGCCTTCCGGCTCGCGTTCGCGAATGAATCGCGTGATTTCAGCGGCGCGCTCATAGTTGACCTGCTGCTGCTCATCGAGAGTCGGGAAGTCGAGATTGACCAGCGTGGAGGTGTCTACATCAATGTTGTAAAAGCCGGCTGCGACCTCCTCGGCGATCAGCTTCTTGACCTCACCCACCTCGCCCTCGGCATCGGCGGCGTACTTCTTCGGGTTCACCTGGCAGTGATCACCCTGGATGAATAGCGGGTGGCGATACCCCTCGCGCAACGCAGCCCCGATGATCACCGAGACATACTCAGCGGGCCGCTGTTCGGTATAGGCGATCTCGGAGCGGGCGATCTCGAGGATGATCGCGGCGCCGTCGCATGCATTGGCGGCGCGGAAGACGGCGCGAGCGGTATCGTACGCCATCATCCTGACATTCATCGCCGGGACGGTGAACCCGCCGCACTCGCCGCGACCACGGGCGATGTACAGATCGTGGATCGATGCCGGACGGACACCGGTCACCTGACCAAGTTCCCACAGCAATTGGCGCGCGGCTTCGCGGTCGGCGCCCTTCGCAAAGACCGCGTCGCGAACAAGCGCATCCATCGCCGGGCCCCGAAGGGAATCGGGGCGAAGCACTGCCACGGCGCCTCCCGAAATCGCGACGCCGCCACCGAAGCCGGCCACCAGCCTGTCCATCGACGCGCTCATCTGCACTCCAGTGATCAGTGGGAAGTCCATCGCGCCGTGAATCTATTCCCGCACGGGATTGGCAGCAAACGACCCAAGATTTTGCGTTGCCTCGAGCCTATTGCTTCAGCATTCTCACCAACACGATGTTGCAACGGCGTTATCCACAGTTTTCGTCACTGTGCAAGGCGTGTGGAACGTGCGGCTGTGGAATTCGTCCGATGTTGAGAACGGTGACCCTCGGGAGATCCTTGTTCCGCCCACGTTTACCCCTCCGTCCAGGCCGGTTGTCCCCAGTTCCGCTGTGGAGAAGTTTTCCAATCCACAGATGTTCGTGAAGAATTTCAGCCACCGCGCGGCTGACCGGAGGGGTGTGGGGAGAATGTGGGAGAATGGACGCCCAAGTGGCGCCATGTCCGGCAGCCACAACGACTTCCCTGTCCACGTCGGTGGAGAACCAGATCTCCACACGTTCCACGGATTTGTGGAGGAATTCGCCGCCGGCGCAATCAGTGGTGTCCCTGCAGACCCACCCGGGAGCCGCTATCTTTCGGCCTGCAAATCACTTCCCTGCCCTGCCGGAGCGCTTCCCGCCGATGTCCGCCCTACCGATCCGTCGCACCAAGATTGTCGCCACCCTCGGCCCCGCATGGGAATCGGAGGAGCGCATGCACGCCCTCTTCGATGCAGGGGTGAACATCGTCAGGCTCAACGCGTCACACGGGTCGCCGGAGATCCGGGAAACGTGGATACGCCGGTTGCAGAAGGTTCGCGCCGAGCGCTGCGAGCCAATCGGCATCCTCGTCGACCTGCACGGTCCGCGCATCCGCGTCGGCAAGCTGCCTGAACCGGTCACCCTCTCGCCGGGCGAGGTCGTGACCTTCGCGCCGGAGGACACGGCGAATGAAGGCGACATCCCGACCACATATCCCGAGTTGGCGGGTGACGTGGTCGCGGGATCGCGCATCCTCCTCGACGATGGGCTACTGAGCGTCGATGTCACCGGGGTGCGTGGAGACCGTGTCGACGGCGTGGTGCGCTATGGCGGGCTCCTCAAGGCCAACAAGGGGATGAACCTCCCGGGCGTCGACGTGAGCGCACCGGCAGTCACCGACAACGATCGCGAAGAGATCGCCCGGGTTGTGGCGCTGGGTGTCGAGTACCTTGGCATCTCGTTCGTGCGTCGCGCAGAGGACATGGAGGGTGTGCGGGGCATCATCCCGGCAGCCGTGCGCCTTGTTGCCAAGATCGAGAAGGACACCGCGCTCAAGAATCTCGACGACATCATCGTTGCCTCGGATGCACTCATGGTCGCCCGCGGCGACCTGGGTGTCGAGCTGCCGTTCGAGCAGGTGCCGATGGTGCAGAAGCGCCTGATCCAGCGCGCCGGGCGGCATGGCAAGCCGGTGATCACCGCGACCCAGATGCTCGAGTCGATGATCACCAACCCGCGACCGACCCGGGCCGAAGCATCCGACGTGGCGAACGCAATCGTAGACGGAACCGACGCCGTCATGCTCTCCGCCGAGACGGCGGTGGGTGCATATGCGCTGGAAGCGGTCCTCGCGATGCACCGGATCGCGATGGAAGTGGAGTCGCACCGCCATCGCCCAAGCGACAACGATCGACGCCGGTGGCAGATGCCGCTGCCGCACTTCGCGCGCACCAGCGAAGGCGATACGCCGATCGAGGATGCGCTCGCCGTGGCGGTTTCGGCCGCTGCCGACATGCTCGGCGCCAGCGCCATCGTCTGCTTCACGTCGAGCGGATTCACCGCCCGAACGGTGTCGTCATATCGCCCGCGAGTGCCGATCCTGGCGCTCACCGCGGAGCCAGACACGTACCACCAGCTCGGCATGGTGTGGGGCGTCGTTCCGGTGCAGATGGAGCACCTCAAGAACTACGATCCGATGTGGGCACTGGCCCGCTCGGAGCTGCTCGCGCGCGGCATGACGAGCGAGGGCGCACGCATCGTCGTGACCTGCGGCGTACCGTTCGACGAACCCGGCACCACCAACCTGCTCAAGGTCGAGACCGTCTAGGCGATGCGGCTCACCCTGCTCGGGACGGGGACCTCCATGGGAATCCCCCAGATCGGGTGCAGTTGCGCGGTCTGCCGGTCGGATGATCCGCACGACCGCCGGACCCGCTCCGGCGCGGTGGTCGACACTGGCAATGGCAGGATCCTGATCGACACCCCTCCCGAACTGCGGCTCCAACTGCTCGCTGCCGGCGTCGACCGGATCGACGCGGTCCTCTACACCCACCTGCATGCCGACCACGTCCACGGCATCGATGACCTCCGCAGCTTCAGCCAGTTGCAGCGCACGACCCTGCCGCTGCATGGCCCGGACGAAACGCTCCGCCACATCGACTCCGCCTTCCGTTACATCTTCGACACCGGGGTGATTCCGGTCGAGGGGACGTCGAAGCCGCAGCTCGCGCTCCATTCGATCCAGCCGGGCACAACCCACGAAATCGCCGGGGCGGCCGTCACCCCGATGGCGTTCTCGCACGGCACGGCGACCGTGTTTGGCTACCGGATCGGTGCGCTGGGTTACGTGACCGACGTCAAGCGAGTGGAGGAAGCGGAGCGCGCGATGTTGCGGGGTGTCGAGGTGCTGGTCCTGAGCGCTCTCTGGTGGCGACCACATCCCACCCACCTGTCGATTGATGAGGCAATCGAGACGGCTCGAGACATCGGGGCGGCCCGCACGATCCTCACTCACCTGACTCACGAAACCGGACACCGGGAGCTCGCACGACGGCTTCCCGCCGGTATCGAACCGGGTCATGACGGCATGACCGTGGAGGTTTCCGCATGACGATCCGCATCGACGATTCCCTGATGTACCGTGACCGGCTCGACGGGCTGCACGGCCTTGACCCCGCGCTCCGGGACACGATGGAAGAGCGGTTCCAGGTCATCCGCGCCGACATTGCCGGGCGCCGGAAAAGCGGCGAGTACGGCTTCGAGTCGCTCGGGCGACAGGATGCCGTGGTGGCCTCGATCGAGCAGTGGGCGGCGCTGCAGCGCGGTCGTTTCGATCACCTCCTCATTCTCGGCATCGGCGGCTCGGCGCTCGGCGCCAAGGCGATGCTGACGGCGCTCAAGGGCTCGGCATGGAACGAATGGGACGCCGGCCGGCGCGACAACTGGCCGACGCTGACGGTGCTCGAGAACGTCGATCCGGTGACCGTCCTGGGCACGCTCGATCGGCTCGATCCGAGGCGGACGCTGGTCAACGTGATCTCGAAGTCCGGCGGGACCGCCGAGACGCTGGCGCAGTATCTCATCGTGCGGGAATGGCTCGACCGCTCGGTGGCAACGGACGCGAAGGATCACCTCGTGATCACCACCGATCCTGAACGAGGGGCGCTGCGGGCGCTGGCCGGATCGGAGGGGATCACCACGTTTGCCGTGCCGCCCGAGGTGGGTGGGCGGTTCTCGGTGCTCACGGCGGTGGGGCTGGTGCCAGCCGCGATCCTGGGCATCGACATCGCCGAGTTGCTGGCGGGAGCCGCCGAGGCGGTGGACGCCGCACTGGCGGATCAACTGGCCGACAACGCTGCGGCGCGATGGGCGATGCTTCAGTGGCAGGCTCACGCGACCCGAGCGGCCAACGTTCACGTGCTGATGCCCTATTCCGATCGGCTGCGCGACTTTGCGGAATGGTATCGGCAGCTTTGGGCAGAGAGTCTCGGCAAGCGGCTTGACCGCGATGGCACCGAGGTGTTCCGCGGGCCGACTCCGGTCGGTGCGGTGGGAGCAACCGACCAGCATTCCCAGGTGCAGCTGTTCATCGAGGGGCCGTTCGACAAGACCATCACGTTCATAAGGATATGCGACACGGTGGACATGCTCACGATTCCCGGGCGTGACGGGCTAGGGCCGGATATGTCCTATCTCGTTGGCAAGACGCTCGGCGGACTGCTCGACGTGCAGTTCGTCGCCACCCGCGAAGCGCTCCGCAGTCAGGGCCGGATGAGCAGTACGATCGAGATCGACACGCTCGACGCCCGCACGCTCGGCCACCTCTTCATGTTCTTCCAGCTCGCGACCGGATACGCGGGAGCGTGGTACGGCGTGAATCCGTTCGACCAGCCGGGTGTGGAATTGGGGAAGGTGCTGACGTTTGAGGCGATGGGGAAGGACGGATTCTAGAAGTAGCGAGTAGCGAGAAGGGAGAAGAGAGAAGAGAGCGAACCCGCTAGCGCCTGGACTTCTTCCATAGCATGTACGTCAAGCCTTGCACTTTGATCGACAGCGGGATCATGCCGATCACGGCGCCACCCAGATCCTCGAGGAACTCCAGCAACTCCGTCGTCTCGACCGCAGACCCGTGCGCGACCCGGAGGTGGAACCGACATCTCGCCCCGACTCCGGAAGCATATCCCTCAGCGATATTCAGCTGGACTGAAAGAGATGCCCGCCTGATCTGATCGAAGGCCGCAGCACGCTGTGGCGACCAATGGCGGTCTGCGTGCCGGTGAATCGCCAGCGCACTCGCCCGGGCAGCCTGCCAGGCAACCAGGTCCTTGTGTGATCTCATGCCGAAGGCAAATCGCAACTTCGGCATGTAGAGGAGCAGTTTCCCGCAACACCTCTACCTTCCAACGCGCCACCCTCCCTTCTCTCTTCTCCCTTCTCTCTTCTCCCTTCTCCTTTCTTCTCCGTCATCCGCAAAAACCAAACGACCCCCCTTTCGGAGGGCCGCTGGTTTTCCTGCGACTGACTGCCGTGGTGGCCAGTCAGATGTTCATGCTCGCCGACTGATTACGGCTGGCGAGCCGAGAACAGACCTGCACCGGTCGCATTCACTCCGAGCGCACGGAACTGCGTGAAGCCCGTGGTGGGAACGTTGGTGAAGGTGTAATCCCAGTACCGCTCTGCACCATTGTCCGTGCCGAGGATCGTACCGGCACCGGCGGGAATCACGCTGTTCGTCGGCACGACGGCCGGAACAGTGATGCGCTGGATGTAGCGCCACTCGCCGGCCGCGTTCAGGCCGAAGAGATCCACGCGGGTGAACATCGGGAGCGTGGTGCTGTTGTCCTGCGTCGCGCGGAACGTGCGGGTCGCGCCGACGGGATTCGTTCCGCCGGTGGCCGGCGTGAAGGCGAAGTTCCGCCAATTGATGCCCGCAATTACGCACGGACCATTGAGCGTGCCACCCGCAAGACAGAGCGTGCTGGCGTTGTAGGTAACGAAGTACCTGCTACCAGTCGGCACCGTGGCGGAGAGAATCGGCGAGGCGAACTCGGCCGACACACCCGTCTGGCGCATGGGAATGTTCCACGGCTGGATGTTGTTCACGAACGAACCGTACACGTCACGCACGATGACCGCGACCGAGTCCGGCTTGACGATCGGCTGAGAAATCGTGTCGACCGGATCGCCACGGTACAAGCATGCCGCGTACGGCGCGCCAGCCCCGGTGCAGGTTTCCTGAATCGAGACCGTGAACCGGTCGAGCGACAGGGTTCCGAGGAACGGATTGACGATGAGCGAGTCAAAGCGAGTTCCGAACCCGCTCGAGTTGAAGCCGAAGTTAAAGACGATTCCCGTCGCGGGCGTCGTAGTGCCGTCACCGAGAAGCAGGTTCCCGTAACGGATGCGAAGCCGCGCGTCGATCACCTCGAGGTCATCCTGCACGCCGATGGTGAACGTTATCGTGCTGTCACCCCTGTAGTTCGCGATCGGACTGACGCCCGTAACCTGCGGCGGATTCGGATCGATAACAACCGTGCGGCGGATCACCGAGGAGAGGTTGCCGGCGCGGTCCACAACGCCGATGGTCGTGGTGTAATAACCCGCAGTAGTGGAACCACACGTCACAGCCGCACCGGCAGTCGGACGGTATCCGTCCACCGTCGCCGGGCCGAACGGGATCGAATCCGCCGGGTACGTGAACAAGTCTGTCGGGGACGAAGTGCTGCAGGCGGTGTTGAACGTCGTCGTGCCCGCCGTGCCGCCCTGCGCAAACGTGCGGCTCGCAATGAAGGTACGCGAGAGACCGGCACGGTTGTCGATCGATTCGAGGCGAATCGTATCATTGGTGCCCACTGCGGCCGACAGGTAATCGGTCAGGTCGAATCCAGCGGTGCCAACGTCAACGCCATACAGGCCGGCGTAGACGACGCGCGTGGTCGAGTCGGCGGACGTTCCACCGCCAGCGAACACCGTGGCACCCGTCGCATATCGAACCGTCGGGAGCGTACGGTCAACACCGAACGTGGCCACAGTGGCCGAATTCCTGGTGTTGCCAAGAACGTCCGTACCAGTTGCACGCGCTGCGTAACCGTCGCAACCAGGCGTCGGCTGTGCGCAGTTGGTGTTCGTCTCGGGCAGCGCCGCGACGTTGGTGAACGTGATCGGGAACACCGTGCCAGTGCCGATGCTCGGGCCGACAAGGATCGTGTAGGACGCGAGCAGCCCACCGACGCCGATATCAAGAATGCCGGGGGTAGCCGGACGGATCGTCGCAGCATCGTTCAGCCAGTTGAAGCCTTCCGTGCCAAGAATGACCGGGGCCGTGACTGAAGTCGGAGCGAAGTAGTCGACGCGGAGCGAATCCGGCGTCGAACCAAAGACAGTCGTGTTCGGGATCAGTGCCGTGTTGGCGAACGCGTTGCTGGTGTTGTCGATCGCGCTGAGAACGTAAACGTTGTCACGCGCTCCGCCTGCGTTCGTGGCAAGCCACTCGTAGTTCGTGCAGTTGACCGTCGCGAGGCCCGTGCCCGTGTACCCGAAGCTCTGGGTGAACGGAAGCGTCGCGTCGGTGACCGTCGGGCAGCCGATGCCAGCCTGGGGGCCGAGACCGAACGTGACCGTATTGACCGAACGACCTGATTCGTAGATGACCGGGAAGACCGTGACCGAGGTCACGCCGCCGGCGCCAGGACCACCCCAGTACGTCTGGCCGAGGGCCGTAGACGCCGGGACGCCGGTGCCAGACTGAGTCGGCCTGGTGATGTTGGCTGCAAAGCCGCTGGTGTTGTTCAGCACGATCTGCGTGCCCTGGGTGGAGGTGGTGCCCCCGCCCGCGGTGTACACAACAGCCGTGATCGTGGCCGGACCGTTGAAGAAGTCAACCGTGGTGGTGCCAGCGGCGACGTTCTTCGTGTAGTTGGCCGTGTTGACCGACATGCTCAGGATGCCGGCGGCGGCGTTGGACGCGAATCGCTGCGTCGCGGCTGCCTTGCCACCGATGAGGACCCTGACCGAGTCGACCATCTGGCCGCCCGGATTGAAGTTCAGGTTCACTTCGATCTGGCCGTTCACGTTGTTCAGCTGCACCGGCGTGTTGAACATGCCGGTCGTGATCGACTGAATCGAAATCTGGGCCGGCGCGCCGCCGCCCACACCTGCAACCGTGATCGTGCCAATGCCCGTCTTGCCGTTGTCGGCCGACGAGGTGGCGATGATCGTGGTGGTGCCCGCCGCGACGCCCGTCACCTGGCCGGTGCCGTTGACAGTCGCGATGAGCGGGTTGCTGCTGGTCCACGTGACGGCGGTCGAGACGCCATTGTCAGCGATGACCGAGGCGGCGAAGACCACCGACTGGCCAACAGCGACCGTGGCGGTCGACGGCGCAACCGTGACCGACGTAACGCCAGGAGCCGGCGGCCCCGGCGGATCCGTGATGGTGACATCATCGCCGCAGGCCGTAAGGCCGAACGTGATGATACCAGCCGTCAGGACGCTCCGATAAAACTTGAACATTCATCCCCCTGAAGTGTTGTGGTTCCTGCTTGCTGCATGATCCTGCTGTCCTTCAATGCCCCGCCATGTCGCTGATCCCGTTCAACCGGGTCGCACGGGCGAGATCGGGTATCGCAATACCGATTGCAACACGAACCCCGAGACCCGCGTCACTCCGACACTACCAAACCCCGGCTCGCACTGGGCGATCGGGTCGCAACGGACCAGCCTTGCTGCGGTGCCAATTTCGCAAATCATTGTATAACAACGACTTGCGATCACTACACTGCCTGTTGTCCAGCCCGCCGACGGGTAAGTTGATGGCGGTCGGGCGAAGCCAACCGACCGCTATCGGGCAACTTCCCTGCCAGAGTTTCAGCCTGACGCCGATTCCTACTTGCGCCCGCCTGGCGTGAAGCGGAATGTCGCCACCCCACCCCGCTCGATCGGCCCCACGAAGCGGATTGGGGAGGCCCGGAGCACCCGACTGAGGTCGTCTTTCCCCTCAATCCGAAGCGCGCCGACCATCGCCTGCATCTCCATCGGGGCAGCTTTGACCTGGACTTCCCAGCTACTCAGCCGCAAGCCAGCGTATCCGAACGACATCACTCGTGTCGAATCGACACGGGACGGTCCGGTGGGGTGCCCCTGCCAGAGGATCTTCGCCTTGTCGAGCTTGAGCTCGATCTCGTCATCATCGCTGCCCGGGACCTTGTTGATATCGACCGATCGATCATAGGTCCTGACCCCCGCAAGCTCTCCTGCCCGGGCGAGGCTGCCCCGATCAGTGCCGAGCTCGATCAGGTAGTGGCGCGCCGCGGCGATCCCGCGCGGATCGACCGCAGCCAGTGAATGCGTGATGACGGTGACCCGGTCCCCCTCCTTCGCGGCCACGACCTCCTTGCCGTCGACCGACGCGCTCGCGTAGACGCCGACACAGATGGCACCCGGTACCCACGACGCGAACCGGGGCTCATCCTGGATCACCCGTGCCAGCGCGGGTGGCAAAGACGTGCCGGCGGCGGACGCGGCCTGAGTCACCACATCCTTGGGCAGGAGCTCGCCGACCATCTCGGGGTCGGCGAGGTACCAGATGCAGAACCCACCCCGCGCGCTGTGCAGGGTCCATTCGGTTTGGGCGCGGTCCTGCGCGGCCAGCGGAGCAACCGCCAGGAACGCGAGGGACAATGTCAGGTGGCGCATCACGACTCCTTGGCCGCCTTGACGGCGCCAGCAACGTTGTTGTAACTCGGTGACTCGAGCGCGGCGAATCCCCCGTCGATATAGCGAACCCTGCCGTCTCGTCCGATCACCATGACGGTGTGCCGCACCACGCCGTTGGCGTTGATGAACCCGAACCGCCGCGCAAGGGTGCGATCGGGATCGCTCACGAACTTGAACGGCAGTTCCTGTCCGGCCGCGAACTGGGCGAGCGCCGGAAGCGAATCAGCCGACACGCCGACCACGACCACCCCGGCCCCGAAGATCGCAGCCTGCTGGTCGCGAAATGTGCGCCACTGCGTCAGGCACTCCTCCGCAGTGTCGAGGCGACAGAACGACACGACAACCACCAGGCCAAGTTCCTTCCGGAGGTCGAAGGGCTGCTCCCTGGGTCCTACGCCATCCCGTGTGGCGTACGGCAGGACGATCTCGGGGGCCAACCGACCGACCCGTGGCGCCTCGTCGAGCGTGATACCGAGCCGGATCGGTTCGCCATCGCCCCGGGTGGCGGGCGCCACAGCGCAGCCGGCGACAAACGCCAGGATGCCCAGCCCGATGAAACCACGAACACCAAAATTCACGATAACCTTCCCATCCTGACGAAGTAGTAATGGGCCATTGCGAGCATCGACCCCGCGCCGGGCGAGCAGACGAACAGGTACACGAACCCCCGCCAGACGCCCCGCGTCACCGCGACCTCGGGGCCGTTCATGGAGCGTATCGTTGCGCGACGTACTCGTCGAGGATGGTGAGGAACGACGAGACGATCGCGTCGCCGCGAAGAGTGGTGCGGAGCGCGCCGTCGACGAAGACCGGTGCCACGGGATCTTCGAATGTGCCGGGCAGCGAGATGCCGATGTCGGCGTGCTTCGATTCTCCCGGCCCGTTCACCACGCAGCCCATGACCGCGACGTTGAGTGCTTCCACGCCAGGATACCGTGTCTTCCACACCGGCATGCGGTTGCGCAGGTGCGCCTCGATCTCCTCGGCCATCGCCTGGAAGAAGGTGCTGGTGGTGCGTCCGCACCCCGGGCAGGAGGTGACCTGCGGAGTGAAGGCACGCAGGCCGAGCGACTGCAGGATCTGCTGCGCAACACGTACCTCGTCGGCACGATCGCCACCGGGGGTCGGGGTGAGCGAGACCCGAATGGTGTCGCCGAGTCCTTCCTGCAACAGCACCGACAACGCTGCGGCCGAGGCCACGATGCCCTTCATCCCCAGCCCCGCCTCAGTGAGCCCGACGTGAAGCGGGTAATCGCAGCGGCTTGCGAGCATGCGGTAGACCGCGACCACGTCCTGAACGTTCGACACCTTGGCGGAGAGGATGATCCGGTCGTGAGCCATCCCCGCCGCCTCCGAAAAAGCGGCCGAGCGTAGTGCCGACTGCACCAGTGCCTCGAGCATCACGTCCCTGGCCGAGGCGGGGGAGGTGAGTGCGGCATTGGC
>JACDBX010000096.1 GCA_013694695.1 Gemmatimonadales bacterium
CCGCCAGCGTGCGGGATTCGAGTTCGGCGATCTGGGTGCGATCCGGCACCTGGTTGAAAGCGTCGGCGTGCACTGGGGCATCGACGGCGCACACCGTGAGGCGCGGTTCGGACTCCCTCCCGAGGAGGGTGCGACGTGGCGCGAGGGACTGTCGCGGCTACAACTGCAGCGCGTGGCCGCATCCGATGCGCTAGAGCCCGACATCACCACGACGCAGATCGACCGGCTGACCGCCTGGTTCGAGCGGCTGGTCCGGGCGGAAGCCATCGTGGCGATGCCACACTCGATCGCCGAGTGGCAGGTCATCGTCGATACGTTGATCAGCGACTTCCTGACCACGTGGTCGAGCGACGACGCGGAAGTGATGTCCGGCCTGCGCCGGAGTATTGAGCATCTCGTCACGTCATCGGCGGCGGCACGAGTCGACGCGACGCTTCCGCTCACTGCGATTGGGCAGGAGCTGGAACACATCCTCACCGAGACGGCGACGTCTGGCGACCTGCGCGGTGGGCTCCGCGTCTGCGCCCTGGCACCCGGGATGGTGCTTCCCGCCCGCGTGGTGATGATCGCCGGGCTGGACGACGCCCAGTTCCCGCGCGGTGGTGGTGTACCCACGTGGGACATCCTGCTGCAGAGCCGCCTCGACAACGATCACGACCC
Source organism: Gemmatimonadales bacterium (assembly GCA_013694695.1). Taxonomy (GTDB): domain Bacteria; phylum Gemmatimonadota; class Gemmatimonadetes; order Gemmatimonadales; family GWC2-71-9; genus Palsa-1233. The sequence continues at coordinate 661 of JACDBX010000096.1, forward strand.
GCTGGAAGCTGAGGACCCGGACCCACGAGAAGACGCGCTCGATGCGTTCCGCGACGCGGTCCGCTCGGCGAGTGATGCGCTGCACATCTCCTGGGTGGGTCGCTCGATGATGGACAACGCGGAACGCGCGCCGTCGGTCGCGGTGAGCGAGCTGCTCGATATCGTCGGACAGGTTGCGGAAAATGCCGGTGTCGTCATCAATGAGCCGCTCCAGCCGTTTGCCGAGGAGCTTTTCGCGCCGGGCGCTATCAACCAGAGTGGCTCACGCCGCTGGGCCGACGTCGCGGCTGCATTGCAGGCGCCAGCGGCACCGTCACAGTTCGCGTCGCCGCTGCCGGCACCGATCATCACCACGATCCGCCTCGACGATCTGGCCGACGCGATGCGCGACCCGATCAAGTGGCACTGGACCAAAGTGCTGGCACTCCCGACCCCCGGCAGCGACGCAGATGACGAGGACACCGAGCCGGTACTGAACGAGGACCACGACGACTTCGGACTGAATCGCGCCCTCCTCGACCTTGCCCGTAGCAGCACGCCCATTACAGCCGATGCCGTTCGATCACGCACGGCCGCCGGACTCGGCACGATCGCCGACGTGGCGGTCGCCGCACGGATCCTTCCGGCAGCGGCCGCATTGGAAGCAGCAACGAATCAGCCAGCCAACCGGAGCATACCGGTGCGCCTCGAGCTCGGCGGCTACACAATCGAGGGCAGCCTCGATCGCGTCAGCACTGAGGGGCAGTTGCTCATCATCTGGTGGCCATCGTCGGCGCGATCGCTCCTAGGGGAATGGGTGCGGCACCTTGCCCTCTGCGCCGTCGCGCCCGAGGGTGTTGACCTCCGCACCAGGATCGTCGGCGTCGGTCGCAAGCCGGAGCAGCTCCACGCCGAGTTCCGCTCGGTGAGCAACGCCCGCGAGATCCTGGGCACACTCTGCCGGCTCTACGCAGCGCTGAGCGCGAATGCGATTCCGGCGTTCCCGCGGAGCGCATTCAAGTATGCCGTGGCAAAGCTGAAGGAGAAGGATGCAGCAAAGGCAGCGTACGATTGCTGGGCGGGCGGGTACATGAGCGAGGCCGAGGGAGGAGATCCGATCGCAGCGCGACTCTTTCCAGAGCGAGTGCTCGACGAGGAACACGATCCGGAGTTCTGGCGGGCATTTACGCAGTATGCCGACGCGGTCGCGGTCCCGATGATCGCACACCTCGACTCGGTGCTGACGCAGTGACCGCCCCGTTCAATCCGATGGCCGTGACCATCGAACCCGGTCCGCTGGTGCTCGAGGCGAGCGCCGGCACCGGAAAGACCTACACTATCGTCCAGTTCGCGGTGCGGATCCTGATGGGCGATTCCGGCGTGTTGTCCCGCGGCCCGCGCCACCTGTTGCTGGTGACGTTCACCAAGGCGGCCACCGCCGAGCTGCGCGGGCGCCTCCGCGACGCCATTCGTGCGGTCGAAGAGATCCACTTGGGCCGGCGCACGGCGTCTCCGGCGGAGGAGTGGGTGGCCGAGCTCCTCGCACGGACACCCGACGCCACCCAGCGGGTTGCGCGGCTGGTCGAGCGGCTCGATGAACTGTCGGTCACCACGATTCACGGTTTCTGTGTCGGGGTCCTCGACGAGTACCCGTACGAGTGCGGCGTGCCGGCATCGCTCACGTTTACCGACGATGACGCATCGATCGTGATCGAGCTGCTCGACGATCTCGCCCGCGAGCGGTCGTGGCGCGACCCGTGGCATGCGGCGGCCATGATCAGCGATTGCTGGAGCCGCGACGACGTGCTGACGCTGGTGCGTACCCTGCGCCGATACGGCACGCCGCCGACCTCGCCCGCGCCTGACCCCGGCGCGCTTGGTGTGTTCCAGGACGCGCTCCAGCGGGCACGCGCGGATTGGGACAAGGCCTCGCTGCTCGACGCCCTCAACTCCGCTGTCTGGTTCGAGAAGAAGACGCTGCTCGCCGAGCCTGCCGCCCGCCGCGCCCTGGTGGACCAGCTCGACCGGCTGCTCGCCGGCGACCCCAGCGGGCTCGGCGCGCTGGATTACCTCGACCCAGGCAAGCTGTACGAGGGGCTCCAGAAGAAGGGGAAGGAACTGAAGGCGCTTCAGGTCGCGGTGACTGACCACCCGTCAATGGTGGCCCTGCAGCAGACCGTCGATGCTCGCGATGCCTGGCTCCGCAGCGCCCGCCTCGATTTCGCGCTCGAGCTCCTCACTCGCCTGCCCGAGTGCAAGGCCGAGCGTGCCGTCGCGACGTTCGATGACCAGATCAGGTTGGTGAGCGATGCGATGAGCCGGAGCCCGCGCCTGGTGGACGCGATGCACGAGCGTTTCGACGCGGTGCTCGTGGACGAAGCGCAGGATACCGATCCGGCGCAGTGGACGATCTTCAACTCGGCCTTCACCAAACGCCCGCTGATCATCGTCGGCGACCCGAAGCAGGCGATCTATTCCTGGCGTGGCGCCGACCTGCAGGCGTATCTCGACACTCGGCGCGCGGCGGGCGAAGGTCGCGTCTTCCGCCTCGAGCGCAACTGGCGATCGTCGCAACGTCTGCTCGACGGACTGGCGTCGCTGTTCACCCGTGCGCCTGATCCGTTCGGGGTGCCGGCTGCGCACATGGATTTCATCCCTGTTGCCGCAGGCCGCGATGCTGCATCGCTCGACGATCCGGACAGCACCGCCGCACTGCGATGGATCGTGCCGAGCGGCCCGTCCAATAAGGACAATGTGAAGGGCGAGATTCGTGAGCAGGTGGTCCGTGAGATCGTTCGCCTCACGGCACAGGTCACGCTGAAGGGTGCGCAGGTGCTGCCGGGCGACATTGCCGTGCTGGTGCGCACCCACGCCGAGGCCGCGGATTACCAGGATTCGCTCCGCAGTGTTGGCGTCAATGCGGTGATCTCCGGGTCGGGCGATGTCACCGAGACGGCGGTGTGGAGCGAGGTGCTCGCGGTGCTTGAAGCGGTGGCGATGCCTGAGTCGATTAGTCGCCTCCGTGCTGCGGCGGCAACGGTGCTGCTGGGTGAGAGTGCCGCCGACTTGTATGCTTGGCGGAGCGATGTCGATCACCCGCGCTTCGTCGCGTTGCGCGACCAGTTCCGCGAGGCGCTCGATCGAAGCCGTGCCTTTGGCCCGTTCAGCGCACTGGTCCGGCTACTCGGCGAATCGGGTGCGATGGCGCGTCTGGCGTCGCGCGACGACGGCGAACGCCGCCTCACCGACCTGCGTCATGTGCTCGAGCTGTTGCAAGAGGCCGAATCCGATATCAACGGGAATGTGATGCGGCTGGCGCAGTGGATGATGCACTGGCCCACAGCGGCGGACGCCGACACGGAGAAGCGACAGATCCGGCTCGAGTCGGACGCTGATGCGGTGCAGATCCGGACCATGCATGTGGCGAAAGGGCTGGAGTGGCCGATCGTCTTCGCGCCCTCGTGCTGGGATGGTCGGGACAGGACCAACGACGAACTCGTTGTGGTGCGCGACGCCGAGGGGTGGCAGGGCCACTTCAACGACTCGCCGGACCGTGCCGTGGCCGACACGATGGCGCTCGCGGCGGGGTTCCAGGAGAACCTGCGCCTCGCCTATGTGGCGCTGACCCGGGCGAAATCGCGGTGCTATGTGGCGGTTGGGTGCGGATCGTCGCAAAAGGCGCGCGGCGCGATGGGCTGGCTGCTGCGTGGCGTCGATTCCGCCGCTGATGGTGCGGCCAAGGACGAGTGGCCCGACGTCACCGGTGCGGTGGGTGCGATGGTCGCGGCGTCGGGCGGCGGGATCGATATCGTGACTATGTCGGCGGTTGGGGAGGCTGAGGCGCCTGTGGCCGACGCGACGCCCGTGCTTGCGCAGATCGTTCGGCGCGAAGATCCGCGAAAGAGAATCCGCACCTGGACCACTACTTCATATACCAGCCTCATCGAGAAGGGGCAGAGCGCTCGTGACGTCGCCGACCCGTCGGTGGTCGAGGTGGTGCCGGCTCCCGCCGAGCCGCCGGATCTGGACCTCCTCCCGATGGGAGCGCGGAGTGGGGTCGCGGTGCACGCGCTGTTCGAGCGGATCGACTTTGACGCGAGCGACGCCGAGATCCGGTCGATGGCCGCCGATATCCTGCTAGAGTACGGTATTCTCGCGGACGTTGCCGGTGCCGATCATGACCGGCTGATCGATGCGGTTGCCACCATGGCCCGCGGTACCCTCCGCACGCCGATTCCTGGGCTGGGGTTCGCGCTGTGTGATGTACCGAGGGAGAAGACGTTGCGGGAGTGGCGCTTCAACCTGGCGCTCGACCAGTTCCGGCTGGCAGATGTTGCTGATCGACTGCGGGCATCGGGAGAGCAATGGCTCGCAGAGTATGCCGATTCCATTGCGCAGCTCACCCC
>JACDBX010000100.1 GCA_013694695.1 Gemmatimonadales bacterium
GTATCGCGCGAGTTGTGGGGCGACCTCTGGAGTGAGCGCCCGGCCGAGGACGTGCCGATCGGGGCGGTCACGAATGGCGTGCACCTCGCGACGTGGATGGCAAACCCCGTGATGCGGCTCTTCGACAACCATCTCGGCGATGACTGGAGCCGACGGCTCGACGACCCGGAAACGTGGGATGCCGTACTCGGGCTCGAGGGCGGGGAGTTGTGGCGCACCCACGAGGAGCTCAAGGCCGTGCTCTTCCGCTTCATCCGGGAGGAGGCTCGCCAACGGTGGACAACCACGTACACCGAGGCCGCGCAGGTCGTGGCCGCGGGCACGCTCCTCGATCCGAATGCATTCACCATCGGTTTTGCACGTCGGTTCGCGACGTACAAGCGAGCGAACCTCCTCTTCCGTGACACCGATCGCCTCCGCGCGATGTTCACCGATGCGCGCCGGCCGGTGCAGCTGATCGTCGCGGGCAAGGCGCACCCCGAGGACAACCCCGGGAAGGAAGTGCTCCGCTCGCTCTACCACTTCGCGCGCGACCCGATGTTCGCGGGGCGCGTCGCGTTCCTCGACAACTACGACATGCACGTCGGTCACCTGTTGACGCAGGGCGTCGACCTGTGGATGAACCTCCCGCGGGTGCCCCTCGAGGCATCAGGCACCAGCGGCATGAAGGCCGCCCTCAACGGCGTGCCGCAGGTCAGCACGCTCGATGGCTGGTGGGAGGAGGGTTACACCGGACGGAATGGATGGGCGATTCCCAAGGCGCAGCCGCACGAGGATGCCGATGCCGTGGACGCCGAACGCCTCTTCGGACTCCTCGAGGAGGAGATCGTGCCGATGTACTACGCGCGCGATGATCACGGCATCCCGCGCGCCTGGGTTCAGCGCATGAAGGAATCGATCCGCATCGCCGGCCGTCGCTTCACCACGCGCCGGATGCTGCAGGACTACACCCGGCAGTATTACGCCCCCATCCTCCGCGGCGATCCGTTCGCCGATGACCCACCTCTCGGCTGACCGCATGAATGAACCCGGCTCGCTGAGCCTGCCCCCGGTTGGCAATGCACCGCCGATGGTGATCCACCTGAGCGCGGAGTACTACCCGTACGCACGCACCGGCGGACTGGCCGAGGCCGCGTGGGGGATGCATCGATTCCAGCACCGTCGTGGCCTCGCCACCACCGCGATCGTGCCGCTCTATCGCGTCGCGCGCCAGCACATCGGAGAGCTCGTCCCACTGGGCGATCCGTATACGCTGCATTTCGGCGGCCGCACCGAGACGTTCCAGGCGTGGCGCGACACGGAGCCTGCCTCGGAAACACCGACCGTGTTCATTCAGCACGACGGCTTCTTTGATCGTGCGGGCATCTACGGCGAACGCGGCGCCGACTATCCCGACAACCATCGGCGATTCAGCGGATTCGCTGCGGCCGCACTGGCGGCGCTGCCCCGCATCACCCAGGGCCCGGTGCTGCTCCACGCACACGACTGGCACGCGGCGCTCGCGCCGGTGTATCTCCGGGAGTGGTGGGGCGACGACCCATGGTATCAGCAGATTCCAGTGGTGCTGTCGGTGCACAACGGCGGTTACCAAGGGCACTTCGGTGTCGACGTCATGCCCGACCTCGGCCTGCCGTGGTCACTGTTCACGCCCGACAAGCTGGAATGGTACGGCAAGACCAACTTCCTGAAGGGCGGCCTCACGCACGCCGACATGGCGACAACAGTGAGCCCGACCCACTCGCGCGAACTGCGGACCCCCGACGGCGGATTCGGCCTTCAGGCGGTGTACCAGTGGATGGGCGACCGCTTCACGGGCGTGCTCAACGGCATCGACCTGGAGGCCTGGAACCCCCGCACCGATGCGTACACGGTGGCGCACTACTCGCGCGCCGAACTGGGTGGGAAGGCCGCCTGCAAGGCAGACATGCAGCGCCGCTTCGGCCTGCCGGAGGACCCGGAGGTCACGCTGATTGCCCTGGCCGGGCGGATGGTGCAGCAGAAGGGGCTGGAGATCGTCGTCGACAACGAGGCGCTCTTCCATTCACGCGCCCAGTTCGTCTTTCTCGGTAGCGGGGAGCGGCGGTTCGAGGATTCGATGAGCGCGCTGCGCAGTGCGATGCCGACTCGTGTCGCGATGGAGACGACGTTCAGTGACGAGTTGGAGCACGTGCTCATGGCTGGTGCCGACCTCTTCCTGATGCCCTCGCAGTACGAGCCGTGCGGCCTCACCCAGATGCGTGCCCAGCATTATGGAACGATCCCGGTCGCACGGCGCGTCGGCGGACTCGCCGACACGATCGACGACGGCCACACCGGGTTCCTTTTCGATGCGTTCGACGAACGCGGCGTGCTCGGCGGGGTGTGGCGGGCGGTGACGGAGCATCGCGGACGCGATGCGTGGATCGAGATGCAGCGCGCCGCGATGACCCGCGACTTCGGCTGGGACCGGGTCGCCGAGACGTACATGTCCATCTACGCGAGGGCGATCGCGATCGCCGGTGGTCGCCAGTGAGCATGCGCTTCGTGCTGACGCTGCACAGCCACCTTCCGTGGGTGCTGCACCATGGGCGCTGGCCGCACGGCAGTGACTGGCTCACCGAGGCCGCCCTCGACACCTATCTGCCGCTGGTGCAATCGCTCAACCGACTCGAGACCGCGCGCACCGCGGCACCGATCACGCTCGGCGTCACGCCCGTGCTCGCCGCGCAACTGGCGCACCCATCGTTCCGCACCGAGCTCGATGCGTACTTCGCGCAGCGGCTCGAAGCCATCGCGGCGTTGCCCGGTGAATTGGCCGCGAGCGGCGAAGACGAGCTCATCCCGCTGGCCGATTTCTGGCGGTCCCATATCGAGGCCCTGCAACGCACCTGGCAGGAGATCGGCGGCGACATCCTCGCCGTATTCCGCCGGCATGCCGATGCGGGCCGGATCGAGTTGATCTCATCGGCGGCAACGCACGGCTTCCTGCCGCTCCTCGGCCGCGACGAGAGCATCCGCCTGCAGCTCATCGTCGGTCGCGCCGAGCATGCCCGCCACTTCGGCGAAATGCCGAAGGGATGCTGGGTGCCCGAATGTGCGTACCGTCCCCGCGGACCGTGGCAACCGCTGCCTGCCGCCCGGTACGCCGCCGACCGCGCCAGCATCGACGAACACCTCCAGTATGCGGGGTTCCAGTGGTTCTTCGTCGATGCCCACCTGGCCGAAGCCGGTGAGGCGTACGACCTGTACAGCGGAAAGAAGCGGCGGATCACTCGCGGTGCCAATGCCGGCTCACCCTACCGGGCGTACCAGGTTCGTGACGCAGGGCGCGGCAGGCCGGTTCACGTGTTGGTCCGCGACCCACGCACCACGGCACAGGTCTGGAGCCGTCACGGCGGGTATCCAGGTGACGGTCGCTATCTGGAGTTTCACAAGATCCGGTATCCCGGTGGGCTCAAGCTCTGGTCGGTGACCGACACGACCGCCGACCTCGGCGCGAAGGAACGGTACCACCCCGACCAGGCATCGCACGTCGTAGCCCAGCACGCCAGTCACTTCCGCGCGCTCCTTGACTCGGTGGCACAGGGCGCCTCGCGTCACGACCGCGTGATCGTTGCGCCATTCGACACGGAGCTCTTCGGACATTGGTGGTTCGAGGGTGTCGATTTTCTCGAGCAGCTTTTTGCCGGGCTCGATGGCGACGCCGACGTCGTGCCGACCACGGCCGGTCGCCTGCTGCAGGAGGGTGCTCCCAACACGCGCATCTCCCTCGGCGAGGGATCATGGGGCGCAAACGGCGATTTCTCCATGTGGCTCAACCAGGAAACCGCGTGGACGTGGGAACGGTTGTGGCCACTTGAGGAGCGCTTCTGGAACGCGGCTCCGTTTGCGGTCACCAGGCCCGACCTCTTTCCGGTGCTGGAGCAGGCGGCCCGCGAACTGCTGCTCGCACAGTCATCCGATTGGCAGTTCATCATCTCGACTGGCGCGGCGGGCGACTATGCCACGAAGCGTTTCGTGGAGCACTGTGAGGCGCTGGAATCACTGCTTCCGGCGCTGGAAGGAGCCCCGGTTGATCGCGAAGGCCTCCGGCACCACGTTTCTCACCTCGAGGCGATGGATGGGTGCTTCAGCGACCTCGTCGGCGCGGTCGCTGCCGCCTCCGACATTCCCAAGCCCTCGGTCGAGTGACTCGTCACGCCGTCATCCACGGCCACTTCTACCAGCCGCCGCGTGAGGAACCGTGGCTCGAGCTGGTGCCGCAGGAACCGTCCGCCGCCCCTGCCCATGATTGGAACGAACGAATCACCGCTGAATGCTACGCACCACTCGCCGAGGCGCCGGTGCTCGATGGCGCGGGGCGCATCATTGGCGTCCGCAATGCGTATGCACACTGTTCGTTCGACGTCGGGCCGACACTCTTCCGATGGCTGGATCGCCACGCGCCAGCGGTCGTCGACGCCATTGTCGCCGGTGACCGCGACAGCGCGCGGCGACTCGGTCACGGGAACGCGATCGCTGCACCATATCACCATGTGATCCTGCCGCTCGCGTCGAGGCGCGACAAGATCACCGAGGTGCGATGGGGGATCCGTGACTTCGAGCGCCGCTTCGGCCGGGCGCCAGTCGGCATCTGGTTGCCGGAGGCGGCGGTTGATGAGGAGACGCTCGAAGTGGTGGCCGCCGAGGGGATCCGGTTCACGATCCTCGCACCACACCAGGTCAGCGATCCATCGGCTGACGGCCGTCCGGTGTGGTGGCGCGGTGCCAGCGGGAAATCGGTCGCCATCTTCACCTACGACGGCGCGCTCTCGGCCGACATCGCATTCACCGACCTGATGCAGGACACCGACACGTGGGCAGAGCGCCTCGCGGGTTCCGGCACCGCTGACGACGGCGACCGCCTCGTCACACTCGCGACTGACGGCGAGACGTTCGGGCATCACCGGAAGGGCGGCGTGGCCGCGGTCGGTGCGATCATCGATCGGCTTCACGCGCGGGCCGACGTGCAGCTCACGAACCTTGCGGCAATGCTCGAGGCGATGCCGCCCATTCGGGATGTCGCGCTTCACTCGCCGACGTCGTGGAGCTGTTCGCATGGCATCGAGCGATGGCGCATCGACTGCGGGTGCCGGATGGACCCGCACACGTCCCAGGCGTGGCGGACCCCGCTCCGCGCCGGGCTCGACATGGCCAAGGCCGCCATCCACGCGGTCGTGGAGCGCGAATGGCCGGCCGACGCCGGGGATCTCTGGGCGGCGCGAGAGGTGGCCGGACCAGAACTCGCGGGCGTGGCAGCGTTTTCCGTGGTGGCACGGCGGCTGTTGGAGGCGGAGCACCACGCGCTGGCGATGTTCACTTCGTGCGGCTGGTTCTTCGACGACATCGGCCGCATCGAGCCCCGCTTGATCCTGCGCCACGCCGCCCGGGCGCTGGAGTTCCTGCCCTCCACCGACGCTGACGCGATACGAACGGCACTGCTCGATGCCCTCGGCCGGGCAGAGAGCAATGACCCCGCCAAGGGTAGCGGCCGCGACATCTGGCATCGCGATGTGCTGCGGGAATCCGACGGCTCGGCTCGGCTCGCCGCCGGCATCGCGGCGATCCGCGAGCTTGCGCCCAGCCTGCTCGACGAAGTGGTCCTGCCGGCCCACGACTGGCGCCTCGACGGCGACACCGTCGTCACTATCCACCGCCGGACAGGGCACGAGCGGATGTGGATGACATCACCGGTGGTGCTGGGCGTGGTGGCCGACCGGGTTCACGTGCGCGACATCGACGGGGGCAGTGAACGAATCATTGTCATGTCGCGATTCCCCGCCCCGATCCGGAACATCCTGGCCGACGGAGCCACGCCGATCGTGCTCGAGGCGACGCTCGCCCCCGAAGTACTGGCGCGCGTGGCGGATGGTCGCATGGATCCGGCGGCAGTGCGGTGGGCGGCGCTCGCGGGCGCGTGGGAACAGGTCGATCGCGACGGCATCGAGGCCGCTGACGTCCTGGTGCATGCCGCGATCGACCTGCAGATGTTGGCCGGCGAGCCGATCCCGCTCGACGCGCGAACCGACGCCCTGCACCGACTCGCCGGACTGCCAACAGGGCATGCCCGCGACAGCATCGCGGATCGGTTCGGGGTGGTGCTGAGGTAGCTGGCTCGGCTGAACCGCTGGACAACGCCCTATTGCTTGCACCCCGGGGCCAACACCCAGTCCTTTGGTCGTCGACCCTTTCGCAGGAGCACCGGATCACAAGAGCGATCGTCTCACGGTTGAGAGTTTCAGGAGAATCCGGAACGATTCGTTTACTAGTGACTGCCGGCGTCTGATAGCAACGCGCGGATAAGGCTTTCGGGCGGTGGAACCGAGTACCGAAGCCCATTCAAGACAACCGTGGGAGTACCATTCATGTCCATCGACTTTCCCAGATTCCGTCCACGGACAATTGGCGTGGGCAGGATTGAATCGGCGACACACGATTCGAATCGCACGTCGTTGGGTACCTGAGCGTCAGAGGCGTACGAAGCCCATGACTTTAAACCCAGCGAGTCTTGCTTGGCGAATGACAGATCAAGGTACTCGCGAAACCGACCCTGTTGCCCCGCGCACTCCAGTGCCTTCGCTGCAGGCAACGCAAACCTGTGGTTCTCCAGCGGAAAATGAATAAACGTCATCGCAAGTTGACCCGGAAACTCTTGTTCAAGCCTCGTTATCATCGTATGGAACCCTCGGCAGAACGGGCACTCCAGATCGCTGAAAACTGCTATTTGCACTGGAGCGTCAGGGTCCCCGAGTTGTTGCCCTTCAGCTTCAAGTTCAGCCCGATTGCTCACCTGCACGGGCGGAGCCGCAGCACCGGACCGAACGGCGGTCGGCGTGAACGCCGTGCGAAAAACAAAAACGCCGGCAATCACGACTGCAGCGACGGTCAGAACAACTGACAGCACTGCTTCCAGACGAGGATTCACTGGACACTCAGCAGCTCGGGGTGGAAACGCGCGACTCGGCGAGCCCTTTCGGCCCCGGGCTCACCGAGGCGCCGGCTAGTTTCGACAAGCGACCTCGTACCCGTCTCCCGCACACGGGTTGAAGGGCCCCGTTGCTTCACCACACATCCCGCCCACACTGAAACCGCGCTCGGCGCAGAAGTTGCGCCCCCAATCAGGCTGAGGCGCGCCACAGTAGGTAGAACAGACCATTGTATCCACCAGATCTGTCGCCTGGACCTCCGTCGAGGTTGCGAGCAACCCGAGCACCGTGACCGAAGCTGCCTTCACTATGAGCCGTACGTGAATCATGGTTTACCCCGTTGGCAAATGGATAAGATTCTCCGGTGAGCGTGCAGCATCAATCTGGGACTCGTCCTCAAGTCGTGCAATCAGGGATATCCCGGATTGTTGCCACGCACCTGCCGTCGGAAATTGTGGGGTACAAATACTCGCAGCTGAGGCAACTGATGCGTTTAGCCCTGCGTAGTTTCCGGACTCGAGTACCGATGGTCGCCGCTGTGGCGATCGCCCTCGGTGGTGCGCCGCTTCTCTGCCAGTCGCAGCTACGGACTGTTGAAGATCTCCGAATTGAACCCGACGCGGCCTACCTCGGCCGGATCCAAGGGTTTGCCGTCTCGGCTTCCGGCATCATTGCCGTGGGTCAGCCGCAATCCGGGCGGGTCAAGCTGTTCGCACCGGACGGCACGCAACTGGCCGGTTTCGGCAGATCGGGTGAGGGGCCAGGAGAGTTTCGGGGGCTCTTCATGGTCGCGTGGCTTGCGGACACGCTATGGGTCAACGATCGCAATCTGCAGCGTATGACATTTGCAGCCGGCGGCAATAAGCTGAGCAGAACGGTTGCTTGGCCCCGCAGTTTTACTGGCCCCACTCAAACTGGCGGACGTGCACACATTTCTCTCGTTCCTGCGTTTCCAGGCGGGGACGGGGATCTGCTCGCACGAACGCTGTCTTCTGCAACTGGCCCCCAAGCGAGCTGGATTCCCCGCGGCGAGAACGGATCGGGAATCACCCGAGTCACGGCCAATGGGCGGTTTCTCAATCTGATGGTCTGGAAGCCGTTCTTCGGTGGGTGTACCGTCGCGGTCGACCTACCTGGCGTAACAGGCGGTCACGTTGTAGTGCCGTTCTGCGGCGAGCCGCAGTACGAACTCGCCCCCAACGGTTCGGTCGGAGTGACGGTGAGTGCGCCGCGGATGAGCCGCGAAACCGGATCGGTCACGGTACGATCTGTTGATCGCCTGGGCCGAAAGATCTTTGAACGCGACTTGACCGTCGCTCTGCAGAAGGTGCCCCAACATGTGGCGGACAGTGCACGCGAAGACAACATCAAGAATGCGATGCGGCCGGCACTTGGCGCCGCCTTCCGCAGCAAGGTGAGAATCCCGAGCCACTACCCGCCCGTCACACGAGTCATCGTTGGAACCGATCGAGCTGTTTGGCTGCAAACCGGACAACATGACGGTGCGACGTCCTGGACCGTTCTCCGACCGTCGGGAGCAACGTATGGCGTGGCAACCCTGCCGCCTCGGGTGACGCTGATGGCGGCGACAATGCAAGCGGCGTGGGGCATAAGCCGTAACGAGGACGACTTGGAGGGCATCATTCGGTTCCGGATCCAGCCCGTCCGCTAATAATCAGCGGCCATCGACGTCCACCAAAGAACCAGGTGCCGATTGGTTGGCTGGCCAGTCGCCGCACGAAGGGACCTCATATGACTTTCGACGGTCCGATCGGAAATACCCAAACGTATGGCAATTTGCTGATGCCGCACCGCCGTGCAATGCAGTTCGAGGATCTCAAGCTGACGGCGAGTCAACGAAACACCGCGCACAGCCCCCCTTCCCCGGCGCTCGGCCAGTTGAACTCGGCTCGCGTCCGCCACCAAACTGGGTGAAAAGTACGTTCGTCCGTTAGCTGCGCAATCGAGCGCCACCAGGAGCTCGGACCGCCCTGCTCGTTCTCCGACGTGGGAACAATGCTCCTCTTCGAATTTGGAGGCTGGGCCTAATACGAGCTCGCCCGCATGCACTATGACGACCGACAGCGGCTGCCGGGGGGGGGGGGGGGG
>JACDBX010000101.1 GCA_013694695.1 Gemmatimonadales bacterium
GGCCTGACCCCACCTGCACGGTCGAGCATCTCGTGGTCGAGCGTCACCAACGCAGCACCCTCGCGTTCGGCCACCGCTGCATAGAGCGCATCGGCCCCTCGCAGTTTGGCGGCAGTGCCGAGGGTGAATGCGCGCGCGGCAAGCGACGCATCGACGATCTGTTCATGGACGAACCGTGCGTCGAACAATGCGTCGGCGAGTTCGGCGGCCCGGGTCGGATCGCCTCAGGGAGGTGCGTGGCGCACTCGAGTCCCGGCCGGCATAGTGGAACGCGCACCTCGCGGGACCCCGCGAAGGTGCGCGCCCATGTTCGACGTCGCGGATCAGAAACCCAGGAACGGCAACCGCACTCCAAAGGTGAAGCGGATGTCGTGTTGCTTCTCTTCCGAGGTCAGGGTGTCATTGGTGTCGAACTTCGCAGTGTAGAGGTAGTCGTCGACGCCAGCGGTAATGGCGATCAGCCGTCCGACTCGGAATCCTGCCCGGACGCCGATCACGGCTGCGAACAGCGCGCATATGGGCTCCTGTCGGAAAGAGGGCATGGCCGGGCGGAGGCAGGGGCGCCTTCGGATGGCGCGGATAGAATAGCGCCGGGTACCGAACGCGTGGGTGAGCCGGGTGCCGGGTCCGTGCCGGTTGTCACCGTCGACCGAAAGTTGTTCCGGGCGTATGCGCGAAGCGATCAGTCCGAAGGATTCTGCCGCGAAGAAGGCTGATAGGGGTACCCCTCCATCGAAGGCGCATCGAGAGTGCCGCCTCGGGCGGTGAGGTGGGCAGTCGCGCCGCCTGGCCAAACGCACGCCCCCCCCCCGCGCGGGGCGGGAGGGGGCGTGCCGGTCACCATCGAGGGCGTGCTGTCAATGGATCCCAATGATCCCGGTGGCATCGAGGATCGAACGCTGCCCGCCCTGGCGCAGTTGCGTCGCCACCTCGGCCTGCAGGTTGGCAAGCGCCCCGTTGCTGCCCAAGGCGGCGGAGACCCGCCCCAAGGCGGAGGCCGAGCCCCCCCCGAGTCGGACCAAATCGGCGAGCACCGCGACGGCAACGGTGCGTCGTTCCGTGCTGGCGCTGCGGGTGACTTCGAGCAGGGCGGACTCGCTCACCCCGGCATCAAGCGCGTCGGCGGTCACCGAAATCTGGGCCGCTCCTTGGGCGCCGAGACCCGAACTTTGAAGGAGCGTGGTCGCCCGGATGAGGCTGGTCGATCGCGCCTCCACCGCAGCGGCGATCCGCTCCGGAGGCACCCGCTTCGCCTCGCCCTCGGCGACCTTGCTCTCGAGGAGGGCACGCGGCACGTTCGCGCGGACCGCGGCATCCATCGCGGCCTCGATGCGCGCTGCCGGTGCCTGTGCCGTCGCGGTGCCCTCGGCGCGACCGGTGACCTGCTGTGCCCCGGCCACGGTGGGGGCAAGGAGTAGCGTGACCAACAGGAAATGGGACGGCTTCATGGGATACCTCCGTCGTGCGAGTTGGAGACGGGACTCATGCGCGAGCCCGCTGGCAAGAACATTGTGTGCTTGCTGCCACTGAGACGAGGTGCGGGGGGACATCGTCACCTCGTGCTACCGGGCGTGACACCCTCGGCCGTCAGGAACGCGTGCAGTGTCTCCCGTGCACGGTGGACCCGCATCTTGGCCGCACTCGGCGTTGCCGCCACGAGCGCAGCAATTTCCTCGTAACTGTGTCCAGCGAGATGGCGGAGCAGGAATGCTTCCCGCAGGGGCACCGACAGTCGTGCCAGCGCAGTGCGCAGGGTGAGGCGCAGATCGGGGTCGCCGCCGGCCACCGCGAATGCATCCGGCAGTGCATCGAGAGACACGTCGCGGCGCGGGGCGGCCTTGAGGTGGTCGAGGCAGAGGTTCCGGCAGATCTGGAACACCCAGGCGCGAAAGTGTTCCGGCTGGCGACAGCTGGCGAGTCGCGCGTGCGCACGAACGAACGCGTCTTGGACCAGGTCGAGGCTGGTATCCCGATCGAGCCCCATTCCGCGGGCATGGCGATACAACAGTTCCTGGTGCCGTCGCACGAGGGTGGCAAAGGCGTCTGTGTCACCGGCCAGCACTGTGCCCACCACGACGGAGTCGGTCGGCTCGCCAGCTGGGTTGATGGCGCGCGCGGTCATTCGACCACCACCACGGCCACGTGGCCGCCCATGCCGTCCTCACGGCGCCCCGGCACGTCCTTCGGGACGAACCACCGTCCGGACGCATCCACGAACGCGTAGTGATAAACCCCCGGGGGGAGGCGGAGCACGTACCGCCATTTCCCACCGTCCCGATCCATCCGAACCGGCTGCCAGTTCGTGAAGTCGCCAGCGATCGATGGCGACCCGTCGCTCGAACGGGCGGGCAGTTCCAACGTTGCGTAGCCGTCGGTGTAATTCGCGGGGACGGGGAGCCTTGCTGGTCCGACCCGACCGCCGATCTGGTACGAGAGGCCGGCGCTCCACGACGTTTGCGCCGGTTGCTGGTAGAGGGGGTCCAACACGTCACGGCGGGCGGCGACATCGATCGCGATGCGGGGGCTGACGCCGGCTCGGGTGGCGACAGCCCATGGCGTCCCCACACCGCGCAAGCCGGCCCAGTGCCCGAGCGTTCCGCTCGCCCTGCCGCGGGTGGATGCGAGCACAACCGTGAGGCCGGCGTAGGTGGCGTCCTTTGCGTCCGGTACACTGAAGTGACGCACCGTCGGAACCAGCGCGACCGATCGCCAGGGCAGCGCGGTGACCTGCAGATCAGCGAGCACGACGGTGCGATCCACGCGACCGCCACCGAGCCTGGCCGCGAAGTGTGCAACGCCACCGCGGGCGTGTACCTGTACGGTGGCTGACTCGTACCCGATCAGGGGCAGCACCTGTCCGGCAAGTGCATGGCCCGAGCGATTCGGTGCGGGGACTGGGGGTGCGGGGGTGCGATCGAAAATTCCACCTCCACCCGGAAGTGGCGCCGCGCCCGGGGTTCGGTCATGGGATAGAAATCCGACCCCGCTGAGGTCCACGCCGGCCAGGAAGCCGCGCTCGCCGGTGATTGCCGCGCGGTGCCACAGCGAGGCGGACCCCCAGAGCGGCTCATCGTCGGCCGTCGGAATGCCGCCAACCAAGCCGAACGCGGTGCGCGGTGCCTCCGTGCGCACCCCGGCCGAGAGGGTGCCGGTAGCCACGGCAGCAGGGTCGATGCTCGATCGGATGCGTCCGCCCTGCACGCCCATGTGCCATTGCTGGGCCGTTGCGAGAGCTGGAGTGGAGGCGAGGAGCAGCGTCATCGCCCCGACGTGGGCCATGTCACGTCGACTCACTGGCGCACCACGTCTGCGGGGAGCAAGGCCAGTCGGCTATTCTGGCCTCCGAAGCCGTCGTCATACGACGGCGACGCGGGGTCGGGCACCCAGCGCTCCCCGTCGATGACGAAGGCGTAGGTGTGGATCCCGGGTTCGAGAGGCACCACCACCGTCCAAGTACCGTCGGTTCCGGGCGTGAGCTCGATGTCGGGCTGCCAATTCGTGAAACCACCAGCCAGTGTGACACGATGGGCCCCGGGCGCCACGAACTCGAATCGTGTCAGGACCTGGGCGGGGTCGCCGGCCGGCGGTGCGGACCCGCCCCCTGGCAGGGTGGTCATCACCGCCAATGCGATCGCTACCACTCCAAGTGCGTAGGCCGGTCGGAGGCGCATCGTGACTGAACGGGGCCGCCAGAGCCACGCCCAGGGTGACGGCCGTTGCGCCGGGCTGGCCGCCTGCCGGGACGCAATCGCGCGGAGGACGGCGGGGCCGAGGTCCGGCATCGGCTCATCTGGTACCGCCGCGATGGTCGCAGCGATCAGCTGCTCCGCCTCCATCAGGCGGGATCGCTGGGCCAGGTTGAGCGTGGCCTTATCACGATCGCCGTCGAGGGCGCGCTGGGTGGTTTCGTCCATCAATCCTCCTCGGGGGAGCCGGTGGTTCATGGACGGGACGAGTGAGGGGGGGTGATCGTCACCTGGACGTGCCACACCGAGAGTGATCGATGCAACGCAAGTTGGCGGCCGCAGCTGGGGCGGCCTCATTACAGCCGCTCCTGCGGGATGACCTCCGGGAAACAGCCGACGTTGGGCAATGCCTGACCGCCTGTCACGGCGATGTCGATCCTGAAGATGCTGCCCGGTCGCACGTCCAGTTCGCATTCTGAAACACGTCCGCGCGGGTGGGCGCAGGCGTAACTTCCTGCTTCCTACCGCCCGGCGATCCCATCACGCGTTGGCTGAGCGGCCCCGCCAAGCTCCATCAGGTTCTGGGCGTGGCCTTCGGCCTCGCGGTCCTCGTCGGCAACACGATCGTCGTCGGCATCCTGCGCACAACCGGCTTGATCGCCTCGGCTATACGTCGAACACTATTAGCATCACCGACGACCCCGCGCTGCTCCATCTCAAGAGTGGCCTCGTTTGGCTGGGCGACCAGCAACTGCTGGCCGTGCCATCGCTCGCCTCGCACCCCGCGCTGTCGGCGTACGACGTGCTCACGGTGCCTCTTGCAGAGATGTACGCGGCCAATTGTGTCCGAGTCAACGAGGTGCTGCTGGTGCCGGCGGGGCACCCGCAGATCACGGCCGCGTTGGCCGCGATGGGTTATCGGGTGGTGCCGCTCGAAATGTCGGAGTTCCGGAAGATGGACGGTGGGCTGAGCTGCTTGTCGATCCGGGTGCCGTAGGAGGCTCAGCCCCACTGCTCCGGCCTGACCCCACCTGCACGGTCGAGCATCTCGTGGTCGAGCGTCACCAACGCAGCACCCTCGCGTTCGGCCACCGCTGCATAGAGCGCATCGGCCCCTCGCAGTTTGGCGGCAGTGCCGAGGGTGA